>MEDL01000029.1 GCA_001724785.1 Acidovorax sp. SCN 68-22
GGCTTCGTGGACATGCACATCCATTTCCCGCAGACCGACATCATCGGCTCGCCCGCCGAAGGCCTGCTGCCCTGGCTGGAGCGCTACACCTTTCCCGAGGAAAGCCGCTTCCACGCCGACGACCACGGCGCCCAGGTGGCCGGTTTCTTCCTCGACGAACTGCTGCGCAACGGCGTGACCACGGCGCTGGCCTTCGCCACCTCGCACCCGCAGTCGGTCGATGCGCTGATGGCCGAGGCCGGGCGGCGGTGCCTGCGCCTGATCTGCGGCAAGGTGCTGCAGGACCGCCATTCGCCCGACGGCGTGCGCGACGCCACCGAGCAAAGCCTGCACGATTCCGAAGCGCTGATCCGCCGCTGGCACGGCGTCGGGCGCCTGGGCTACGCCCTCACGCCGCGCTTCGCGCCCACCAGCACCGAGGCGCAGCTTGCCGGCGCCGGGGAACTGGCGGCGCGCTACCCGGACGTGTGGATCCAGTCGCACGTGGCGGAAAACCTGGACGAAGTGCGCTGGGTGCGCGAGCTCTTTCCGGCCGCGCGCAGTTACCTCGCGGTGTACGCCGATTTCGGCCTGATGCGCGAGCGTGCCGTGTACGCCCACTGCATCCACCTGGACGACGCCGACCGCGCCCTGATGCGCGAACGCCACACGGCGGCCGCCGTGAGCCCGACGAGCAACCTGTTCCTCGGCAGCGGCTTCTTCGATTTCGCCGCGGCCGACGCGGCCGGCTTCCGCTACGGCCTGGCGAGCGACGTGGGCGGCGGCACCAGCTTCTCGCCCTTCCAGACCATGCTCGCCGCCTACTACGTGGGGCGCGAAGGGCAGACCAAGCAGGGCGTTTCGCTCGCACCGTCGCGCCTGTGGTGGCTGCACACGGCGGGCGCGGCCGAGGCGCTGGGGCTCGCGGGCACCATCGGCAACCTGCAGCCGGGCTGCGAGGGCGATTTCCTGGTGCTCAACCCCCAGGCCACCCCGCTCCTGGCGCGCCGCACCGCGCAGGCGCGCGACCTGGAGGAGTTGCTTTTCGCCATGATCGTGCTGGGCGACGACCGCCTGGTGGAAAAAACAGTGATTTCTGAAGCAAAATAGGCCGCCCGCGCTTGTTGCATAAGCGTAAGCAGCTATCGAAACCATAGTACCCGTCAAGGACCCCCGCGATGAGCATCAAAAGCGACAAATGGATTCGCCGCATGGCCGAGCAGACCGGCATGATTGAGCCCTTCGAGCCCGGCCAGGTGCGCGAGGTCGCGGGCAAGAAGATCATCAGCTACGGCACCAGCAGCTACGGCTACGACATCCGCTGCGCGCCCGAATTCAAGGTCTTCACCAACATCCACAGCACGGTGGTGGACCCGAAGAATTTTGACGAGAAAAGCTTCGTCGATTTCCACGGCGACAGCTGCATCATCCCGCCCAACAGTTTTGCCCTGGCGCGCACGGTGGAGTACTTCCGCATCCCGCGCAACGTGCTCACCATCTGCCTGGGCAAGAGCACCTACGCGCGCTGCGGCATCATCGTCAATGTCACGCCCTTCGAGCCCGAATGGGAAGGCTACGTGACGCTGGAGTTCTCCAACACCACGCCGCTGCCGGCACGCATCTACGCCGGCGAGGGCTGCGCCCAGGTGCTGTTCTTCGAGAGCGACGAGGTCTGCGAGACCAGCTACAAGGACCGCGGCGGCAAGTACCAGGGCCAGGTCGGGGTGACGCTGCCCAAGGCCTAAGCAGGGCGCCATAGGCGCCCCCAGTGGCGCTTCCCGCTTACACAAGGTGCGCGGACTTATCACTACCATCGGCCCATGTCGGGCGATTTGCCCTAGGAGACGCATATGCGATGGGAAGGCAACAGGGAGTCCGACAACGTCGAGGACCGCCGCGGTGCGGGTGGCGGCATGCCGGTGTTCGGCGGGCGCAGCATCGGCATTGGCACCATCGTCGTCGCGCTCATCGGCGGCTGGGTGCTGGGCATCAACCCCTTGACGCTCCTCGGCGTCCTCAGCGGCGGCAGCCCGGCGCAGGTGCAACAGGCGCCGGCCCAGCGTCCGCCGGCGGACGACCAGATGGCGCGCTTCGTCTCCACCGTGCTGGCCGACACCGAAGACGTCTGGGCGACGGTCTTTCGCGCGCAGGGCGGCGGCTACCAGGAGCCGCGCCTGGTGCTGTTTCGCGGCAGCACGCCCACGGCCTGCGGCGCCGGCCAGGCGGCGATGGGGCCGTTCTACTGCCCGGCCGACCAGAAGGTCTACATCGACCTCGGCTTTTACGAAACGCTCAAGACGCGCCTCGGCGCGCCCGGCGACTTCGCCCAGGCCTACGTGATCGCCCACGAAGTCGGCCACCATGTGCAGAACCTGCTGGGCATCAGCGAACGCGTGGACCGTGCGCGCGGCCGCATGGGCCAGGCCGATTTCAACCGCCTCTCGGTGCAGCTGGAACTGCAGGCCGACTGCTTTGCCGGCGTCTGGGCGCACCACGCGCAGAACGCGCGCCAGATCCTGGAGCAGGGCGACGTGGAAGAAGCCATGAACGCGGCCGCCAAGATCGGCGACGACGCGCTGCAGGGCGCGCGCGGCGGCGCCGTGGTGCCCGAGAGCTTCACCCACGGCACCAGTGCGCAGCGCCAGCGCTGGTTCAACACCGGCCTGCAAAGCGGCAGCGTGCAGCGCTGCGACACCTTCTCCGCGCGCACGCTGTGAGTGCCCACTCCGGCTTCTGAGCTTACGCGGCGCGGCCATCCACGCATGCCATGGTGAGCTCGCTGACCCGCGCCCTGCGCCGCCGGCGGGCCGGTCAGGGCGCCGACACGGCGGTGCTGCCCGAAGCCCGCCCAGCGTCCTCCGGCATGGCGGCCGCGTGGTCGGCGGCGGCGGTGACCGTGCCGCACGCCGTGGGGCTGGGGCTGCTCGCCTTTGCTCCCCTGGCGGGTGGGTATTCCGTCGCGGCGCTGGCCTTGTGGTCGGCCGCGCTGCCCGGGCTGCTGCTCACCCTGGCGGCGCCCCGCGCCGGCGTGGTGTATGCCCCCACCACGGTGGTGGCGCTGCTCTTTGCCGCCGTGCTGGCCACGGCCCACGGCGCGGCGCCGGCCCTGGGGCTCTCGCCGCGCCAGGTGCTGGCCGTGAGCGGCGCCACGGTGGCGCTGGCCTTTGTCTTCCAATGGCTCCTGGGCGTGCTGCGCATGGCCTCGGTGGCGCGCTTCCTGCCGATTTCGGTCACGCACGGTTTTGCCGCCGGCGTCGGCTTGTCGATGGTCGTGGGCCAGGTCAAGGGCGGTTTTGGCAGCGGCGCGCTCACCGATGCCCGCCTGGGCTGGCACGCGCTGGCGGCGCTCACGGTGGTGGGGCTGGCCTGGGCGTTGCGCCGGCGCTGGCCGAGCGCTCCGGGGCTGCTGACGGCCGTGGCCGCCGTGGCGCTGGCGGTGGCACTGGCCGGTGTCTGGGGCGTGGGCCTGGGCGCGGTGTTCGTTCCGGCGGCGCCCGAGAGCGCCTTTGCCGGCCCGCTCTGGCCCGACTGGACGGGCATTCCCTGGCTCGCCGTGGCGCAGCAGCATGGCCAGGCGCTCGTGGTGCTGGCGCTGCTGATGGCGGTCGTCAACAGCCTGGAAATCCTGGTTTTCAACCAGGAGCTGGAGCTCGACCACGGGCTGCGCGGCAACGCCAACGCCGCCCTGCGCCGCGAAAGCCTGCTGGGCGCGCTGTGCGCAATCGCCGGCATGATTCCGGCGTCCACCAGTGCGTCGCGCTCGCGCATCGTGCTCGCCCAGCCGGGCGCCGCCCACCGGGCCCCGCGCATCCACGCCGCCATCATGCTGGGCGTCGCGCTCACCGGCTCCTGGTGGCTGCACTGGGTGCCCATGGCCTGCCTGGCCGGCGGCCTGGTGCTGGCCGGGCTGATGCAGGTGCCACGCCTCATGTGGTCGGCGCAGTACGCGCGCAGTTCGCGCCCGACCTGGGCGCAAAGCTGGCTGGTGGCGCTGGTGTTTGCCGTGCTGGGCGGTGTGTGGGCGCTGATCGCCGGGCTGGTGGTGGCCACCTTCGTGCTGCTGCGCGATTCGGCCGCCAAGGTGCTGCGCCACGTGCGGCTCGATGGCGAGCTGCGCTCGCGGCGCCTGCGCCGCGCGGCTTCGGACGGCTGGGTGACGCCGCGCATGAACCAGGTGGCGGTGTTCGAACTGCAGGGCGTGATGTCGTTCGGCGTCGCCGCGCACATGTCCGAACAGGTGCGCCTGCGCCTGCTGCCGCGCCACCGCTGGGTCATTCTGGACGCCGGCCGGGTGCCCGCCTGGGACAGCACCGCCCTGGCGCAGCTGCGCGCCCTGCTGCGCGACCTGGAGCAGCAGGGCGTGGCGGCCGCCGTCGCCACGCTGGACCCGCTCGCCGCCCTGCATGCCGGCGCCGGGGTGCGCAGCTTCGCCGACCTGGACCGCGCCCTGGAATGGGCCGAGGTCGCCATCCTCGACCAGCGCCCCCTGGACCAGCGCGCCCGGCAGGACGCGAGCGGCCCGCTGGGCGAAATCGGCGAGGGCATGGAGCGCGGGGCGCGCATGGCGCTGGAAGCCTTGCTGGTGCCGCAGGCGGTGGGCGCGCAGGGGGTGGTGTTCAGCGCCGGGGACCGCGACCGCGACCTGCTGGTGGTCGCCTCGGGCCACATCACGCTCAGCACCTGTTGGCCGCCCGAACGCGGCCTGCGCCTGGCCACCGTGGGGCCGGGCATGGTGTTCGGCGAAATGGCCTTCCTGAGCGGCGCCGAGCGCAGCGCCAGCGCCGGGGCCGAGCGCGGCGCCGCGCGGCTGATGCGCCTGTCGCGCGAACGTTTCGACGGCTGGGCGCGCCAGTACCCCGAAGCGGGTCTGGTCCTCATGGAGAACCTGGCGCAGATGGGCGCGCGGCGTCTGGGGGCGACCACGCGCCAGCTGCGCTCGGTGCTGGAGCAGTAGCTGGCCGCCGGGCGTCTCGCGCGCAATGCGCCGCCGGGAACAGGGTGCTGCCAACGGCAAAATCCCCTTTTCTTCCCTGCAATGCGACAATAGCGGGCTCAGGCAACGCTGAACAAACCCCCTCGCGCACGGCGCCATCCCTGGCTCGGGGCGGTCTGCGGCGTTGCAAATCCTCGCGATAGCTGCGGCTATCGCTGTGGTTTGCGCCTTGCAGCCTGGCCCGATTCAGGGCCCGCCGCATCGCGGAGACTTATTTCGCGTCGCCTTAATGACCAGTTCCTTTTCCAATCTTTCGCTGGCCGAGCCGCTGGCCCGCGCCGTGGCCGAAATGGGCTACGAGTCCATGACCCCCATCCAGGCGCAGGCCATTCCCGTGGTGCTGACGGGCCAGGATGTGATGGGCGCGGCCCAGACGGGCACCGGCAAGACGGCGGCGTTCTCGCTGCCGCTGCTGCAGCGCCTGCTCAAGCACGAGAGCAGCTCCACCTCGCCCGCCCGCCATCCGGTGCGCGCCCTGGTGCTGCTGCCGACGCGCGAACTGGCCGACCAGGTGGCGCAGCAGATCGCGCTGTACGCCAAGTACACCAAGCTGCGCAGCACGGTGGTGTTCGGCGGCATGGACATGAAGCCGCAGACGCTGGAGCTGAAAAAAGGCGTGGAAGTGCTGGTCGCCACGCCCGGCCGCCTGCTGGACCACATCGAGGCCAAGAACGCCGTCCTCAACCAGGTCGAGTACGTGGTGCTCGACGAAGCCGACCGCATGCTCGACATCGGCTTCCTGCCCGATCTGCAGCGCATCCTGTCCTACCTGCCCAAGCAGCGCACCACGCTGCTCTTTTCCGCCACCTTCTCGCCCGAGATCAAGCGCCTGGCGGGCAGCTACCTGCAGAACCCGGTCACCATCGAGGTGGCGCGGCCGAACGAAACCGCCTCCACCGTCGAGCAGCATTTCTACAGCGCGGGCGACGACGACAAGCGCCGCGCCATCCACCAGGTGCTCAAGAGCCGGGGCCTCAAGCAGGCCTTCATCTTCGTCAACAGCAAGCTCGGCTGCGCGCGCCTGGCCCGCAGCCTGGAGCGCGAGGGCCTCAAGACCACCGCGCTGCACGGCGACAAGAGCCAGGACGAGCGCCTGAAAGCGCTCGAAGCCTTCAAGAGCGGCGACGTCGACCTGCTGGTCTGCACCGATGTCGCCGCGCGCGGCCTGGACATCAAGGACGTGCCGGCGGTGTTCAACTTCGACGTGCCCTTCAACGCCGAGGACTACGTGCACCGCATCGGCCGCACCGGCCGCGCCGGCGCCTCGGGCCTGGCAGTGACACTGGTCTCGGGCAGCGACGCGCGCCTGGTGGCCGAAATCGAGAAGCTCCTCAAGACCAAGATCGAGATCGAGGCCCTGGAGTACGACGACGAGCGCCCGCAGGGGCGCTTCAACGACGGCCGGCGCGCCTGGCAAGAGGGCGAAGGCCGCGGCAGCGGGCCGCGCAGCCCGCGCGCCGAGCGCTCCGAACGGCCGGAGCGGCCCGAGCGTGCGCGCAGCAGCTTCCGCCCCGCGGTGGTGGCGCGCGACCCGTTCTTCGACAAGCCCTACGAGGCGCCGCAATCCGAAGCCGCCCCCGGCTGGGAAGCAGCGGCCCGCCCGGTGCGCAGCAGCACCTCGCCGAACATCAAGCCACGGCGCAAGGTGGCCGCGCTGTTCAAGGCGCCGGCACCCGAAGCCGCCCAGGCGCAGGACGCCTGAAATTTCAAGCAAAATTGGCCTCTAGCGCTTACGGTATAAGCGCTGACAGCTATATTTTATGTAGCAAATTCATCCGGGCTTCTGCGCCTGCGGGCAGTCCACCTGCAGCCACTCGCGCTCGGCCAGGGTGGCGCCGAAACGCACCGCGCTCAGGCAACCGCCCCAGACGCAGCCGGTGTCCAGCCCGAGCAAGTCGCTGCGCTCGAACTTGCCAAGCATCGACCAGTGCCCGAACACCACCAGTTGCCCCGCAGTCTGCCGCCCCGGCGCGTCGAACCAGGGCAACAGCCCCGGCGGCGCGGCGCTGGCCGATTCGTTGCTGGAAAAATCCATGGTGCCGTCCGGCGCGCAAAAGCGCAGGCGGGTCAGCGCGTTGACGATGGCGCGCAGCCGGTCTGCGCCCTGCAAACCGTCGCTCCAGCGCGCCGGCGTGTTGCCGTACATGGCGTGGAAGAACTGCGCGTGGTCCGGGGCCTGCAGCGCCGCGTGCACCTCTTCGGCCAGGGCCAGGGCCCTATCGGCGCTCCACTGCGGCAGCACGCCGGCGTGCACGGCCAGCAGGGCGCCGCCGCCGTGTGCCAGCCGGCGCGCCAGCGGCTGTGCGCGCAGCCAGGCGAGCAGGGCGTCCCGGTCGGGCGCGCCCAGCACGGCGCCCAGCGTGTCGCGCTGCCCGGGCGGGCGGGCGCCCGCCGCCACCGCCAGCAGGTGCAGGTCGTGGTTGCCCAGCAGGCATTGCAAGGCGCCGTCCGCCGCCTGGCAGCGGCGCAGCACGGCCAGTGAATCCGGCCCGCGATTGACCAGGTCGCCCAGGAGCAGGGCGGTGTCGCGGCTCGCGGAGAAGCCGATGTGCGCGAGCAGGCGCTCGAGCGCGCCGTCGCAGCCTTGCAGATCGCCTATGCAGTACAGTGCCATCGTGTCGTCGTTCCCCTGGGATCCATGAATTTTCTCCTCATCGCCCTGTTGACCTTGCTCAACGGCGCTTTTGCGATGTCGGAGCTGGCGCTGGCGTCGAGCCGCAAGGCCCGTCTTGCCGCCATGGCGCAGGCGGGCGACAAGGGTGCGCAGGCGGCGCTGGAGCTGCTGGAGAACCCGACGCAGTTCCTCTCGTCCGTCCAGGTCGGCATCACCTCCATCGGCATGATCAACGGCATCGTCGGCGAGGCCGCTTTCAGCGAATCGCTTGCGCGCAGCCTGGAGGGCCTGGGCATGCCGGCCGGCGGCGCCGGCATCCTGGCCACGGCCATCGTGGTCACGGCGATCACCTTCATCACCATCGTCTTCGGCGAACTCGTCCCCAAGCGCATCGGCCAGCTCTACCCCGAGGCGGTTTCGCGCCTCACGGCGCGCCCCATGACCTGGGTGGCGCGCGGTGCCCGGCCGTTCGTGCACCTGTTGTCGCTCTCCACCCAGGGCGTGCTGGCGCTGCTGCGCGTGGACAACGATGCCGGCCGCGCGGTGACGGAGGAGGAAATCACCGCCAGCCTGGCCGAAGGGCGCGATGCCGGCGTCATCGAACACCACGAGCACCAGATGGTGCAGAACGTCTTCCGCCTGGACGACCGGCCGCTCACTTCGCTGATGGTGCCGCGCGGCGACATCGATTGGCTGGACGCCAGCAACAGCGTCGCCCAGGCGCTGCAGCATGCCAGCACGGCCGGCGAAAAGGGCGCGCATTCCTGGTACCCGGTGTGCCGCGGGTCGCTGGACGACGTGCTCGGCGTGGTCAGCGTGGCGCGCCTGCTGGAACTTGGCTGGGACGCCCCCGGAACGATTGGCGAATACGTCCAGCCGGCCTCGTATCTGCCCGAAACGCTGACCGGCATGGAACTGCTGGAACAGTTCCGCGCGCGCCTGGGGCGCCTGGTGTTCGTCGTGGACGAGTACGGCGTGGTCCAGGGCATCATGACGCCGCGCGACCTGCTCGAAGCCATTACGGGAGAACTGCAGCCCGACGTCGATATGGACGCCTGGGCCGTGCGGGACGAGGACGGCAGCTGGCTGCTGGAAGGCCACATGCCGATTCCGGAACTCAAGGCGCGGCTGGATATCGACGCATTTCCGGACGAAGACCGCGGCCGTTACAACACCCTGGCCGGATTATTGATGGCCGAATGGGGCAACCTGCCCGAAGTCGGGCAGGCAATTGTCTGTGCCGGCTGGGTATTCGAGGTGCTGGCCATGGAAGGGCGCCGAATCGACCGGGTCCGGGCGCGCCCGCAAATCCCCGAAGCGCCCTAGGGAACCTCTGCACGAATCATCGCGCCGTGTGCACCTGCGGTCTCGGGCGGCCTGCCGCGTTGCAAATACTCGCAATAGCTACGGCTATTGCTGCGTTTTGCGCCTCGCATCCCATCCCGATCCGCAGCGCACACTTGCCGCTCGATTCATGCAGAGGTTCCCTAGGGACAATAATCGCTTTTCGCCCCTGGGCGCGAATATGCGCGGCGCATGCGGGTGCATGGCGGGCGGTTTTTACACGCAGGAGATAAAAAATCCGCCGAAAGTCACGCAATAGACACAGACATCGGTATTTGTTTCTATAATAAAAGCCCCTACCCTCCCAATTGTTTCAAACACCATGCCAAGTTACAAAGAACTCGTGAAGCAGCGCGAATCCCTGGACCAGCAAATCCAGCAGGCACGCCGAGAAGAATTGGCCGGTGCGGTTTCCCAGGTTCGGGCATTGGTGGCCGAGTTCGGACTGACCGCGCAAGACGTATTCCCCTCCGGCCGCGCACGCAGCGCCAGCAGCGGCTCCAAGGTGGCTCCCAAGTACCGCAATCCCGCCACCGGCCAGACCTGGACCGGGCGCGGCAAGCCCCCGCGCTGGATCCAGGGCCAGGACCGCGAGAAGTTCGCCATTTAAGGGCCTCCACCCACAGAAAGTCCGCCAAGGCGGACTTTTTTCATGGCGGGCAGCCGGGGGGTTTCCATGCTGCCTGCGGCACCTTTGCGGCGCCGTTCGCCCCAGCCCGCGCGCACGCTGCGAGAATGGCGCATTGCCGCACTACCAGGAGAACACGATGGCCCGCACCCCGCGCCCCGCACGCCATGCCTTTGCATCCACGCTCAAGCGATTCAAGACGGCTTCGGGCAAAGAGGGGCGTTTGTATTCGCTCCCGGCGCTGGCGCGGCAATATCCCGGTATTTCGCGGCTTCCGGTCTCCATTCGCATCGTGCTCGAATCGGTGCTGCGCAATTGCGATGGCCGCAAGGTAAGCCCGGAACATGTCGCCGCGCTGGCCCAGTGGGCGCCGCAGGCCACGCGCACCGAAGAAATACCGTTTGTCGTATCGCGTGTCGTGTTGCAGGATTTCACCGGCGTTCCGCTGCTGGTCGATTTGGCCGCCATGCGCAGCGCCGCAGTGCAATGCGGCAAAAGCGCGCGCAAGATTCAACCGCTGGTGCCGGTGGATCTGGTGGTGGACCATTCCGTCATGGTCGATTACTACGGCAAGAAGAGCGCCCTCGACCTGAATATGAAACTCGAATTCCAGCGCAACCGCGAGCGCTATGAATTCATGAAATGGGGCATGCAGGCCTTCGATACCCTGGGCGTCGTGCCGCCGGGCTTTGGCATCGTCCATCAGGTCAACCTCGAATACCTGGCGCGCGGCGTGCACAAGACGCAGGACGGCGTGTATTACCCCGACACCCTGGTGGGCACGGACAGCCACACCACCATGATCAACGGCATCGGCGTCGTCGGCTGGGGCGTGGGCGGCATCGAGGCCGAGGCGGCCATGCTCGGCCAGCCGGTCTACATGCTCACACCCGATGTGGTCGGCGTCGAGCTCACCGGCCAGCTGCGCGAGGGCGTCACCGCCACCGACCTGGTGCTCACCGTCACCGAGCTGATGCGCAGCCACAAGGTGGTGGGCAAGTTCGTCGAATTCTTCGGCGCCGGCACGCGCACCCTGGCGCTGCCCGACCGGGCCACCATCGGCAACATGGCGCCCGAATACGGCGCCACCATGGGCTTCTTCCCGGTGGACGAGAAAACCATCGAGTACTTCCGCGGCACCGGCCGCACCAAGGCCGAAATCGAGGCCTTCGAGGCGTACTTCCGCGCCCAGGGCCTGTTCGGCGTGCCGCTCTCGGGCGAGATCGACTACTCCCAGGTCGTGCACCTGGACCTTGGCAGCGTTACGCCCAGCCTGGCCGGCCCCAAGCGCCCGCAGGACCGCATCGAGCTCGGCCGCGTTTGCGAGCAGTTCACCCAGCTGTTCAGCAAACCCAATGCCGAAGCGGGCTTCAACCGCCCGGCCGAGCTGCTGCACACGCGCGTGCACCTGCGCGCCGGCGAGGCCGTGGGTGGCGAGCCCGTCCCTCAGGACCGCCACGTGCCGGAAGGCGCGCCGCGCTTCCTGGAGGAAATGAAATCCAACAAGCCGCTGCGCCCGGCGGCGCACGTCGAAGGCCACCCCCTTGCACCCACCGCCGACATCTCCATCGGCAACGGCGACGTGCTGATCGCCGCCATCACCAGCTGCACCAACACCTCCAACCCCAGCGTGCTGCTGGCCGCCGGCCTGCTGGCCAAGAAGGCGGTGGAGGCCGGCCTGAAAGTGCAGCCGCACATCAAGACCTCGCTCGCGCCCGGTTCGCGCATCGTCACCGAGTACCTGACCGAAACCGGCCTGCTGCCCTACCTGCAAAAGCTCGGTTTCGACGTCGTCGGCTACGGCTGCACCACCTGCATCGGCAACTCCGGCGACCTGAGCAGCGAGATCAACGAAGCCATCACCCACAACGACCTGGTCTGCGCCGCCGTGCTCTCGGGCAACCGCAACTTTGAGGCGCGCATCCATCCCAACATCAAGGCCAACTTCCTCGCCAGCCCGCCGCTGGTGGTGGCCTACGCCATTGCCGGCACCGTGCTGAAAGACCTGATGACCGAGCCCGTCGGCAAGGGCAAGGGCGGGCGCGACGTGTTCCTCGGCGACATCTGGCCGAGCAGCGACGAAGTGCAGGCGCTGATGAAGTTCGCCATGAAGGGCAAGGCCTTCCGCGAGAACTACGCGCGCATCGCCACCGAGCCCGGCAAGCTCTGGGAGCGCATCAACGGCGCCGTCGGCACGACCTACACCTGGCCGCAGAGCACCTACATCGCCGAGCCGCCCTTCTTCGCCGAGTTCATTGCAAAAAATAGAGCAAACAATCAAGGCGTAGCAAGCGCGGAGGCCGAAAAATCGCCCAAACTTCCGAACGTTCTGGGTGCGCGCATCATGGCGCTGTTCGGCGACTCCATCACCACCGACCACATCTCGCCCGCCGGCTCCATCAAGGACAGCTCGGCCGCCGGCCAGTGGCTGCTGCAGCACGGGGTGCAGAAGGTCGACTTCAACAGCTACGGCTCGCGCCGCGGCAACCACGACGTGATGATGCGCGGCACCTTCGCCAATGTGCGCATCAAGAACCTGATGGTGCCGCCCACGGCCGACGGCTCGCGCGAGGAGGGCGGCATCACGCTGTACCAGAACCCCGGGCCGCTGCACGGCGCCAAGATGTTCATCTTCGACGCCGCCATGCAGTACATCGCCGCCGAGACGCCCACCGTCGTCTTCGCCGGCGAGGAGTACGGCACCGGCTCCAGCCGCGACTGGGCCGCCAAGGGCACGCAGCTCCTGGGCATCAAGGCGGTGGTGGCCAAGAGCTTCGAGCGCATCCACCGCTCCAACCTGGTCGGCATGGGCGTCCTGCCGCTGCAGTTCAAGGAAGGCGACTCCTGGGAATCGCTCGGCCTCACGGGCAACGAAGTCATCGACGTCCTGCCCGACCCGCAGCTCACGCCGCGCAGCGACACGCGCCTGGTGATCCGGTCGGCCAATGGCGACTGCCGCGAGGTGCGCGTCACGCTGCGCATCGACACGCCGATCGAGGTCGATTACTACCGCTCGGGCGGCATCCTGCCGTTCGTGCTCGGCCAGCTCCTGGAAGGGTAGTGCAGTGGTTCACGCTGATTGGGACTTTCAGCCAGCGGCCAAGGGGTTAGCTGCTAGGCGTAGGGGCGCAGGCATAGCGGGTTACGTCAAGCCACTGCAACGACGCAGATGGCCCCTTGGCCGCTGGCCCAAAGGGAGCTCCGAAAAAACCGCACAGCGTCGTTGCAGCGCTTGGCAAGGGCACTACCATTGCCTGCGCGCTGCGCCTAGCCGTGCAGCTTTTTCGGGGCTCTGAAAGTGCCAATCAGCGTGAAACACTGCACTAGGGCCGTGGCGGGTGCAGGCGGAGCGCCAGCGCCCTGGCGCGGCGCATGAACGAGCAACTGCTGGTTGCCGGCGGTGGCATCGGCGGGCTGGCGGCCGCGCTGGCCGCCGCGCGCGCCGGCTGGGACGTGCGCCTGTACGAGCGCGCCGCCACGTTCAGCGAGGTCGGCGCCGGCATCCAGCTCGGGCCCAACAGCGTGCGCTGCCTGCAGGCCTGGGGCCTGCAGAAGCCCTTGCAGGCGGTGGCCGCCTTTCCCGAGCGGTTGCTGGTGCGCAGCGCCCTCACCGGCCAGCCGCTGGCCGAGCTGCCGCTTGGCGACACCGCCATCGCGCGCTACGGCGCCGCCTACGCCACGGTGCACCGCGCCGACCTGCACGCCCTGCTGCGCCAGGCGCTGGCGGCGCAGCCGGCGGTGCAGCTGCACCCAGGCACCGCCATTGCCGGCTACTTCGAGGCGGACGGGGTCGTCCGCGTGCGCACCGCCGCCGGCCGCGAAGTCGAGGGCGACGCGCTGGTCGGCGCCGACGGTCTGTGGAGCGCCGTGCGCCAACAGCTGCTGGGCGACGGCGCGCCGCGCTTCTCCGGCCACCTGGCCTACCGCGCCCTGGTGCCGCAGGCGGGGCTGCCCAAGCGCTTTCGCACGGCGCAGATCACCGCCTGGCTGGGCCCGCGCCTGCACGCCGTGCAGTACCCGGTGCGCCGGGGCGAGCAGCAGAACCTGGTCGTCATCGTGCACGGCGCGGCGCCGCCCGACCTGCAGGACTGGGACCACAACGCCGAGCCGTCCGACCTGCAGGCCGCCCTGGCCGGCACCTGCGGCGCCTTGCAGGACGCCATTGCCGCCGTGGCGCACAGCCGGGGCCACTGGCGCCTGTGGCCGCTGTGCGACCGTCCGCCGGTCGCCGGCCCGGCCGACATGGCGCGCGGCCCGGTGGCGCTGCTCGGCGACGCCGCGCACCCCATGCGGCCCTACTTGGCCCAGGGCGCTGGCATGGCGCTGGAAGACGCGGCCGAACTGCAGCGCGCGCTCGCCATGCACGACCTGGACGTGCCCCTGCGCCTGCGCCGCTACGCCCTCAACCGCTGGCAGCGCGCCGCGCGCGTGCAGGCGCGCTCGGCGCGCAACGGCCGCGTGTTCCACGCCACGGGCGCCGTGCGCTGGGGGCGCGACGCGGCCCTGCGCCTGCTGGGCGCGCGCCTGCTGGACCTGCCCTGGCTGTACGGCAAGCCCGGCCTGTGAGCCGTTTGTCACCGACGAGGTGCCCACCCATCGTGCACGGGCAGTCGGAGCCCTGCCTGGACACAATGGCCCGCAAAAAGTAATATCGTAAGACGTCTCGTATTATTCGCATTGCAGCCGCCATGAATGTCCTCACCATCAAACTCCCACCTGCCCTGGAGCAGCAGCTCGACGAGGCGATCCGCCGCACGCACTTGAGCAAGTCCGAGCTGGTGCGGCGGGCGTTGGTCGCGTACATCGCGCGCCCGGAGGGCGAGGCGGGCGGCTTCGTGTCGGCGTTGGACCTGGCAGGCGACCTGGTGGGCTGCTTCGACGGCGGCCCGCCCGACCTTGCCTCCAACCCGCGCCACATGGACGGCTTCGGCAAGGCATGACCGCCACCGCCCTCCTGCTCGACACCGGTCCCTGGGTGGCGCTGCATTGCCGCGGCGACAGCCACCACGACTGGGCCAGGGCACAGTTCGCCGCGCATCCCGGCCCCTTCCTGACCTGCGAGGCGGTCGTGACGGAAACCTGCTTCCTGCTGGCGCGCGCTGGGTTCGACCCCGCCAAGGCGCTGGCGCTGGTGGAGCGCGGGGTGGTGCGCGTGGCGATGGCGCTGGGCGACGAGTTGAGCGCCGTGCGCGCGCTGTTCGAGCGTTACGACAATGTGCCCGCTTCGCTCGCCGATGCCTGCCTGATCCGCATGTCGGAGCTGTACGACCCTTGCCGCGTGCTGACGCTGGACGGCGATTTCCACATCTACCGGCGGCACGGGCGCCGGGTGATCCCGGTCATCCGGCCAGAGCCCGGGTAGCAGCGCGGCTTGCCAGGGAGTACTATCAAAAAATGAGCTTCCAACCCTCTCCCAGCAAGCGCTGGTAGCTATTTTTTATCAAACTTTTTCTTTCGGTGCCGGCAACCAGGCAAACGCCGCCGCGCCCAGCACCAGCAGCAGCGCCAGCAGCCCCAGCACGGCGCGGTAGGGGTCGGCGCCGTGCGCCATGGCCACGGTGGCGGCGGCGCCGCTCAGCCACTGCGCCAGCGCCACGCCGACGAACATTGCCATGGTGAAGACCGACAGCGCCCGCCCCGTCAGCGCGGCCGGGTAGGCGGTGCGCACGTCGGCGTACTGCAGCACGATGAAGCCCGAGAGCACGCCCGTGAGCAGCGCGCCGCCCACGTCCAGCCAGCTGCTGTGCAGCCCGGCCATGGCGCCGAAGATGGCCCCGAGCAGCAGCGTGTGGCCGACGATGCGCCGGCGCCGGCGCGCCGGCCCCGGGTCGGCGCGGCCGTACAGCGCCGGGCCGACGAGCGAGACCAGCGAGACCAGCAGCGCGATGTTGCCGCTCTGCACCAGCGAAAAACCGTGCCGCTCGATGAGCAGCGGCCCGAGCCACAGCCCGCGCAGCGTCAGGAAGGAGGCGTAGGTGACCAGCGCAAGCAGCAGGATGCCGGCCGTGTGCGGCAGCAGGAACAGCGCCCCGAAACCACGCAGCGCGCGCCCGAAGGATTCGCCGGCCGCGCCGTGCGCCGCGCCTTCGGGCTCGTGTACCTGCCACCAGATCAGCAGCCATGCGGCGAGCGAAAGCGCCGCCAGCACGCCAAAACCCATGCGCCAGGACGACCACTGCACCAGCCAGGCGAGCGGCGTTCCCGTCAGCAGCATGCCCAGCCCGCCCATGCCCATGGCCACGCCCGAGACGAAGGCAAAGCGCTGCGGCGGGAAATGCCGCGCGATGAACACCGTGCACACCAGGAAGGCGGGCGCGCAGCCCAGGCCGATCAGCACCTGCCCGGCCAGCACCCAGCCGTAGGCCGGCGCCAGCGCGCTCAGCAGTGCCCCGGCGATGGCCAGCGGAAACGCGGCCAGCACGGTGCGGCGCAGGCCGTAGAGGTCGATGCCGACGCCGACGAACAGCTGCATGGCGCCGAAAGCAAAGGCAAAGGCCCCGGCGAAGGTGCCCAGCGCCTGCGGCGACAGGCCGAACTCGCCCTGCAGGTCGACCGCCAGGATGGCGGTGATGGTGCGAAACGCCTGGCTGAGGGCGAACCCGGCGATCAGCGCCAGCAGCATCGCCCAGGGCCGGGCCAGGGCAGCAGGGGCGGGCGGTGCGGAAGGCGTTGGCAAGGTCGGGGACTCGTACAAACCGTATTAGTTTTTGATGGCGCGTCGCATCGTCCGCGACCCATGAAACTGGCGCGTCCCAGCCCAGGGCAGCCGAGCAAAGGCCGCCCTGCAGCGAGGGCTGCGTCCCCCTGCCCGCAGCGCGCAGCGCTGCGAGAGCGGGGGGAAGCGGCGAAGCCGCTCAGGGGGGTGTCTCACTTCACCCGCCAGCGCCGCCACCGCGCAGGCGGCTGGGGGCGAGTGCGTTGTTCTGCTCCAGGATGGGGTAGGCCACCGAGCACAGCAGCGAATTGATGCGCTTGAAATCGCTGATCAGGTCGATGTGCAGCGAGCTCGTCTCCATGCTGGCGACGGAGCGGTCCTGCAGGCGCACCAGGTGCGCGGCGGCGTAGTCGCGTTCCAGCTCGCGAAAACGCGTCTTTTCTTCCAGCAGGCGCGTGGCGTCGCGCACGTTGTCGTTCAGGAAGACGCTCATCGCCAGGCGCAGGTTGTCCAGCAGGCGCGCGTGCAGGTCGTTGATCTCCTCCATCCCGGCCTCGGAGAACTTCACCCCGCGCTTGATCTGCTTGTCCTCGATGTCGATCAGCACGCGCTCGATGATGTCGCCCACCTGCTCCATGCTGATGGTGAAGCCCATGATGTCGGCCCAGCGCCGGCCCTCGCGCTCGTCCAGCGCCTCGCGCGAGATCTTGGTCATGTAGTACTTGATGTCCGAGTACAGGCCATCGACCGTGTCGTCGAGCTTGCGCAGGTCCTGCGAGAGCTTCAGGTCCGCCGTGCGGATCACCGTGTGGATGCCCTGCAGCATGGTCTCGACCACGTCGGCCTGGTGCAGCGCCTCGCGCGCCGCACACGATATGGCGAGCGAGGGCGTCGCCAGGGCCGAGCTGTCGAGGTGGCGCGGGCGCGTGTCGGTCGGGTTGACCTGCTCGCGCGGCAGCAGGCGCTCGACCCACCGGGCCACCGGTTTGGTAAAGCCTATGCACACCAATGCCATCACGGTGTTGAACGCCAGGTGGTAGAGCACCACCAGCGCCGCATCGCTCCCCACGTAGGGCCGCGCGTAGAGCAGCCAGGGCGTGGCGAGCGGCGCCATGATCAGCACGCCGATGATCTTGAACATCAGGTTGCCGAGCGGCACCTGGCGCGTCTCGACGCTCGAGCGCAGGGTGGTGATGACGGCCAGCAGCCCGCTGCCCAGGTTGGCGCCCACCACCAGCCCCAGGCCCACCGTGACCGGCACGCCGCCCGAGCCGACCAGCGTGGCCGTCAGCAGCACCGTCGCCAGGCTGGAATACGACACGATGGACAGGATCGCGCCCACCGTGACCTCCAGCATGATGTCGCTGGTCAGCGCGGCCAGCAGGGTGCGCACCGTCTCCGAACGCGTCAGCTCCGTGGCCGATTCGTTGATGAGCCGCAGCGCCAGCAGCATCAGCCCCAGGCCGATGAACACCCGCCCGACGCGCCCGGCGGTGGTGTCCTGGCGCGCAACGAACAGCACCACGCCGACAAAAATGAACAGCGGCGAGAGCCAGGACAGGTCGAGCGAGAACAGCACCGCCATGATGCTGGTGCCCAGGTCGGCGCCCAGCATCACGGCCAGCGCGGCGGCCAGGCCCATCAACCCCTGGCCGACGAAGGACGAGACGATGAGCGCCGTGGCCGTGCTCGATTGCACCAGCGCCGTCACGCCCACGCCCGAGAGCGCCGCCGTGAGCGGCGTGCGCACGCTGCGCGCGATGAACTGCCGCAGGCTGGCGCCGAACACGCGCAGGATGCCGGTACGCACCAATTGGGTGCCCCAGACCAGCAGGGCCACGGCGGCCAAAAGGTTCAAAAGGTGTTTCATTCCGGTAACCGGGCACTATACGCCGGAACGCGAATTTCATAGCACGCGCGGACGCATTCACGCACCGCGGCGCGGTGTTAGGAGAAGAAACGCCGGTACCAGGGCTTGCGCGCCGCCTTGGCCTTGGCCTCGGCGAGGCCGGGCACGGCGGGCACGGCGCCGGGCTCCAGGTTGTTCAGGATGGCCTGCGGGCGGCCCAGCACCATGCGGCGCGCCTCGTCCTTGCCGGCGCATTCGATCAGGCGCTCGACGGCCGCGTCCATGCGCGGGTTGCGCGCCTTGGTGTTGTGCGCATCGCTGGCCACCACGGCCACCAGGCCGTCGTCCAGGAAGCGGTCGCTCCAGTAGCGCGCGCGCTTCCCGAAGCGCCCGGTGATGGCGCCGGCCGTCAGCTGCATCCAGGCGCCGCGCTCGGCCAGGCGCACGAAGGTGGGGTAGTGGTCCTCGATCCACACCAGGCGCTCGGGGTGCGTCACCAGCGGCACATAGCCCGCCGCCATGATCTGGAAGACAGAATCCTCGAAATGCGGCGGCGCCACATGGTGCGAGGGCTCCAGCAGGAAGTAGCGCGAGTTGTGCAGCGTCGGCACGCGCCCGCTTTGCAGGCCTTCGAGCAGCTCGGGCACCAGGTGCGCGTCGGCGCCGCGCGTCAGCTTGAGGGGAATCGCCGCCGCGTCCAATTGGGCCTGCAGCTTCTCGATGTGCCCGGCGATGCCGGCGCTGTCGTTCATGTACAGGCCGGGGTAGATGTGCGGCGTGCACGCCATGATGGTGGTGCCGGCGTCCACCGCCTGCCGCGCCATCTCCAGCGACATCTCCAGCGAGCGCGCGCCGTCATCGATGCCGGGCAACAAGTGGGAATGCAGGTCGATCATTGGGCAGACTCGGCCGCGCGTGGGCGCAGCTCGAAGTCGTCAAAATACATCACCCCGGCAATTCCTGCTCGCGCCTCCCACGCGGCGGCCGCTTCCAGCTGCAGGCGGGCAGCGCCCTGGCACTCGGCCGGCATCTCGAAATCGAGCGTGAAGCCGCGCCATTCCTTCTGCGTTTCCTCCAGCACCTCGCTCTGGGCGAAGCGCTCGCCGCCGTCGGCGCAGCGCAGCGCCCACACCAGACCTTCGCGCGCGCGCAGGCGGTCGCTCATGTAGCGCCCCGTCAGGCGGAACTGGCTGCCCAGCAGCACCAGCGGCTGCGCCACCAGCGCCTGGGGCAGGGCGGCGCGCCCGGTCATCTCCACCTGCAGCAGGTAGCCGTTGCGCGGCGCCGCCGACACCTGCGACACCTGCACGCCCACCTTGCCGGCGCGCTGCTGCGGCCAGGTCCAGTCGAAGCCGCGCAGGCTGGCGCGCCGGTCGAAGCCGGGGTTGTACAGGCCGTCGTGCACCTGGCCGAGCAGGGCCACCCACAGGCTGTAGGCGTCCAGCCAGTAGCCCTCGCGCTTGAGCCGGTCGATCTGGCCGAGCACCGTGCTCTGGCGCAGCACGCCGAGCTTCCAGCCCTCGGTCACGAAGGGCTGCAGGGCGTCGACGCTGACCTGCGCGCTGAGCGAAGCCAGCACCGGGTCGAGCCAGCGCGATTCGGGCGTGAGCTGCGCGCGCACCGCGTCCTGCGTCTCGGGCGCGAGCATCAGCGCCACCAGCGGCTCGCGCGCCTTGGCTTCGCCGCGCTCGACGAGCAGCGCCAGTGCCCGGGCGGCGCGCTCGTAATCCCCGGCACGCAGCAGGGCGTTGGCCTGCAGCGCCAGGGCCTGGTTGTCGTGCGGCACGAGTTTGCGCAGCCAGGGCAGCAGCGGCGTCGCCAGCTCGTCGTCCTGCGCGGCCAGGTTGGCCGTCAGCCACATGTAGGCGCGGCCGTCGCCGATGTTGCGTTCCAGGTGGGCGATCTGCTGGCTCGGCGTGGTGGTTTCGAGCTTGCCCGAGCTGTAGTCGGCGCAGCCCTGCTCGAACGGCCATTCGGCCAGCCAGCAGCCGCGCTCCATCTGCCGGGGCCAGGCCCACAGGCACAGGGCGCCGAACGCCAGCAGCCACAGGCCGATCCAGGCGGCGCGTGCCAGGCCGCGCGCGGCGGTGTGCGGGGTGTTCATTCGGGGTCCTGCATGTCGAGGCGCGTCAGGGCGGTCCCGCCTTCCGCGCCGACGAAGTGCGCCGCGATGCGGTAGCGCACCGTGGTGCTGGCCGCCGTCTGCGGGTTCTGCGCCGTGAGCAGCAGCGTGCCGCGCAAATCGAGCGCGCCGGGCCGGCGGGTTTCAGAGAGCGCTAGGGCGTTCACCTTGATCTGCGGGTAGTCGCGCGCCAGGCGCAGCCCGGGCCCGAGCACGCTGCCCTTCACGCTCATGCTGCGCAGCAGCTCGTGCGTGCGGTTGGCGTCCTGCGGGCGCTCCAGCAGCGCCAGCAGGTCGCGCAGGTACTGCGTGGCGCCCGGAACGTCCACGCTCCACTGCGCCACGGCCGGCGGTGCGGGCGCGGGCGGCGGGGGTGGTGCCGGTGCGGGCGCTGGCGCAGGGGGCGGCGCTGGTACTGGTGCGGGCGCCGGGGCGGGTGCAGGCGCCGCCACAGGGGCAGCGGCGGGCGCCGGAGCCGGTGCGGCGGCGGTGGCGGTGGCGGCAGCGGTGGTCCAGCGTGCGGGTGGAGCCGGCGCGGCCTCCGCGGCGGCTTGCGGTGGACGCGGCGCCAGGGCGGCGTCGGTGCCCATTGGTGCCAGGGCGGTGGTGCTGGCTTCGCGCGGTGCGGATCTGGGAGCCGGGCTGGCGGGCGGCGGCG
>MEDL01000030.1 GCA_001724785.1 Acidovorax sp. SCN 68-22
CGCGCAGCGCGCCTTCCTCGGCGCCCTGCCGCTGACCGCGCGCCTGGGCGCGAGCGCCCTGCTGGTGCACGCCAGCGCCGACACACCCGCCCAGTGGCGCTACGTCGAGGATTCCGGCGCCGCCGAGCGCAGCATGGATGCGGCGCGCCAGATCGACCCCGCCATCCGCTACGTGTTCAGCGGCCACGTGCACGAGCAGGTGCTGTACTTCCTCACGCCCACCGGCAAGCTGATGCGCTTCGCCCCCGAGCCGGGCGTGCCGATTCCGGTGCCGCAGCACCGCCAGTGGCTGGCCATCGCGGGCTCCGTGGGCCAGCCGCGCGACGGCGACGCGCGCGCCATGTACGCCGTGTTCGACGACGCGGCGGCCACCATCACCTTCCACCGCGTCCCTTACGACCACCTGGCCACGGCCGCCGCCATCCGCGCCGCCGGGCTGCCGTCGTTCTACGCCGAGCGGCTGGAAAAAGGCCTGTGAGCGCCCGATGAAGCTGTTGGCGCCCGGCACCGAGATCGACGGCTTCCGCGTCGGCGAATGCATCCACGCCGGGGGCATGGCGCACATCTACGCCGTGGAATACGCCCAGGAGGGGCGCTCGCCCGGCTTTGCCATGGCGATGAAGATCCCGCGCATGACGGCCGGCGACGGCGCGGAAAACATCGTCGGCTTCGAGGTCGAGCAGCAGATCCTGTCGGTGCTGAGCGGCCCGCACGTGCCGCGCTTCGTCGCCGCCGGCGACCTGGTGCGCCTGCCCTACCTGGTGATGGAGTACGTGCCTGGCGAGACGCTGCAGGACTGGCTGGACAGCACGCCCGTGCCGGAACGCAGTGCCGAGCGCATCGCCGCCCTGGGCGCGGCCACGGCGCATGCGGCGCACAGCCTGCACCAGCAGAACGTCTGTCATCTCGACCTCAAGCCCGCCAACGTGCTGGTCCGTACCGACGGCAGCGCCGTGCTGCTGGATTTCGGCCTGTCGTGCCACGCGCACTACCCGGACCTCCTGGCCGAGGAGATGCGCAAGGCCGTCGGCTCGCCCGCCTGGATCGCGCCCGAGCAGGTGGTGGGCGTGCGCGGCGACCCGCGCAGCGACATATTCGCCATCGGCGTGATGCTCTACGAGATGGCGACCGGCGAGCTGCCCTTCGGCGCGCCCACCACCGCCGGCGGCCTGCGCCAGCGCCTGTGGATGACGCCGGCGCCACCGCGCAAGCACCGCGCCGACGTGCCGCCGTGGCTGCAGGAAATCATCCTGCGCTGCCTGGAGCCGGGGGCCGCGGAGCGCTACCCCTCGGCCGCGCACCTGGCCTTCGACCTCGGCAACCCCGGCCAGGTGCTGCTCACCGAGCGCGCGGCGCGCACCAAGGGCACGCCCATCGGCACGCACCTGCGCCGCTGGGTGCGTGCGGCCGGCATGCACTACAAGCCCAGCCCGCTGCCGGCGCAGCAGATCGAGGACACGCCCATCGTCATGGTGGCGGTGCCGCACGACGACGTGACGGACGCCACGCTGTATTCGCTGCGCCAGGCCGTGGCGCGCTCGCTCGGCATCCGGCCCGGCGCGCGCCTGGCCTGCGTGACGGTGGTCTCGCCCTCGGCGAGCAGCGCCAGCGACAGCGGGCGCAGCGAAACCACACTGCAGCGCCAGCACATGGCGCGCCTGCGTCAGTGGGCCCAGGGCATCGACCTCGCCGGCCACCCGGTGAGCTACCACGTGCTCGAGGCCGGCGACGTGGCCCAGGCGCTGGTGCGCTACGCCGCCGGCAACCACGTCAGCATGATGATCCTGGGCGCCGCCACGCACGGCCTGCAGACGCAGCGCTTCATCGCCACGGTGCCCATGCGCGTGGCGCGCGACGCGCCCTGCACCGTCATCCTGGTCAAGCAGGCGCTGCCGTTCGCGCAGCTCGATCGCGGCTGAAGCCGTCCGGCGCGCACCCTGGTGGCCGCGGGGCGACAATCGGCCCATGATCCCAGCGCCGCCCGACGACCCCTCCCACCCGACCGGGCAGCACCCCTACGCCCGGCTCACGCCCGACCAGGTGCTGGACGCGCTGGGCGGCGTGGGCCTGCACGGCGACGGGCGGCTGATGGGCCTGTCTTCGTACGAAAACCGGGTCTACCAGGCATACCTGGAAAACGGCGAGCGCGTGGTGGCCAAGTTCTACCGCCCCGGGCGCTGGAGCCGTGAGCAGATCCAGGAGGAGCACGATTTCGCTGCCGAACTGGTGGCGGCCGAGGTGCCGGCCGTCGCCCCGCTGGTGCTGCACGGCGCCACCGTGCACGCGCACGGCGGTTTCCTGTTCTCCGTATCCCCGTGGCGCGGCGGGCGTGCGCCCGAACTGGACGATTGGGAAGTGCTGGAATGGGTCGGCCGCTTCCTCGCGCGGCTGCACACCGTGGGTGCGGCGCGGCCCTTCGTGCACCGCCCGGCGCTGGACGCGCAGAGCCACGGCGCCGAGCCGCGCAACTGGCTGCTGGCGCACGCCGCCGTGCCGCTGGACATGCAATCGCGCTGGCAGGATGCGTGCCAAAGAGCTCTTGAAACCATAGCTGCGTGCGCAGGCCCATCAAGCGCTGGAGCCCGTTTTGGCATAGAAAATTCCCACCAGATCCGCCTGCACGGCGACTGCCACCCCGGCAACATCCTGTGGACCCCGGCCGACCTGCCCGGCGGCGGCCCGCATTTCGTCGACCTGGACGACGCGCGCAGCGGCCCTGCGGTGCAGGACCTGTGGATGCTGCTCTCGGGCGACCGGCGCCAGCGCACCGGCCAGCTCAGCGCGCTGCTGGAAGGCTACGAGCAGTTCCGCAGCTTCGACCGGCGCGAGCTGGCGCTCATCGAGCCGCTGCGCACGCTGCGCCTGATCCACTACAGCGCCTGGCTGGCGCGGCGCTGGGAAGACCCGATCTTTCCCGCCAACTTCCCCTGGTTCGGCTCCAGCGACTACTGGAGCGGCCAGGTGGACCTGCTGGAGGAGCAGATCGAGGCCATGCACGAGGCGCCGCTGGCCGCGTAGTGCGGCCGGCCAGGCGCAGCCCGCCTAGGCGTCGTCCACCTCCAGCTGCCGCCACAACGGCGCCAGCAGCCCACGCTCGGCCAGCGGCAGGCGCATGGCCAGCAGCAGGCATTCGCGCTGCAGTTCGCGCATGCGCTGGTCGAGCTCGCGGTCGGCCATGGCGACTTCGAAATGGTCTTCGTGCGAGAGCTCGCTGGCGCTCGCGCCCCAGGAGCCGAGCGAATTCCACGCTGTCTGCAGGCGCGAGAGCCGGGCCGTCGCCACTTCGACGATGGCCATGCTGGGCGCGGCGCTTTTCTGGCGCAGCAGGGTGTGGCGCAATTGCGCCACGTCGTCCATGTGCGTCTTGATGCGCTCTATGGGGTTGAGCAGGTTCACCGCCGGCGGCGCGGCCGCAACGGGCGGCAGCGATTCGGCGACCGCGCTCGCCAGGTTGCACACGAAGCTGACGTAGCGCAGGTCGAATTCGCCCGGAATCAGACGCAGCGCGAAGCTGGTGCGCTTCATGGGCGCCGAGGGTGCGCGCGCGATGCCCAGCGTCACCTCGACCACGGAGAGCATCTTGCCGAGTTCGGAGATCTGCGTGCCGCGCAGGCGCACCGGGTAGCCCGAGCCGTCGAGCCGCTCATGGTGCTCGCCCACCGCGCGGCACAGCATGGGGCTGTAGTCGGTGGTCGACGACAGCAGCATCTGCGCCATGCGCGGATGGACGGCCAGGTGCTTGTGCCCCTCCAGGTCCAGCGGGTCGGCCGAATCGAGGTACTCGGGCTGGATATAGATTTCGCCGATGTCGTGCAGCAGCCCTGCCAGCATGGCGGTGCGCACCTCGGCGGCCGGCCAGTTCTTGGACAGCGCCATGGCGCCCATCAGCGCAGCGGCGCTGACCGCGTGCGCGATGAACTGGGTGCGCGTGGCCAGCGCGGTGGTGAACAAAAGCTGCACCACCGAATGCAGGCGCAGGGCATGCATGTGCTCGCGCAGGGCCGCGGCCCAGGGCGCCAGGCCCCGGGCGAGGGCGGAGTCGCCGGCAAGAAAGCCCTCCAGGCATTCCTCCAGGTAGGGCAGGGTCGCGCCATCCTGCGCCGTCAGGCAGGCCTCCAGGGGCTGCTGCAGCTTGCGCTCGAGCAGTTTCTGCTGCAGCCCTGCCGAAACCGGCTGCCCCTTGGCCCAGAGCTTGAAACCGCGGGCGTCGAGGATGTCCTCGGAAGCAACGATCAGGTGCTTCTCGGAGGCGCGCATGATGGCATTCAACGCGACGGGGTTGGCTTGCACTCCGTTCGTTTCCTCTTCCCTGCCCTGCATGCGTTTCCTTTGCAACAGTTCCTGCGGTCGGCCGCCGCCTTGGCGGCAGCGAACTCCGACAGCATACGTGCTGTCTGCCGGTGCGGCGCATTTCCTGCGCGGGACCGGGGATATGCCGGGCCGGCCGCGCGGGTGCCCACGCCCCCTCCCCAATCTTGTATGCTGACGACTCGCCCGCCAGACAAAAAGAACCCATGAAAGACAAGCTGCGCACGCTTTTTTCGATTCGCACCAAGCGCCAGACGCCGCCCGTCGGCCCGCTGCCGCCCGTGGGCGCTTCCATCATGTGCGGCAACGTGAAGATGCAAGTGACGCACGCCATGCCGCGCGAGCTGTGGGACTGGATGGTGCTGTCCGGCTGGCGCAACGTCCCCGTCGCCAAGGACCGGCGCCAGTGCGTGGAACTGCCGGCGCGCACCCTCAAGGATTTGATCGACGCCGTGCCCAGCGAGCGCGACGCCCTGCACGCGCGCATCCTGCGCAGCGCCAAGCGCCCCACCTAGGGGCGTTTGGCGCTCCTTTTTTCGTAGCTGTTAGCCCATACCAGATAAGCGCTAGCAGCTATTTTTAGCCCAAATTCTCAGGCCAGCAGCGCGTTCACCCGGCGGACGTAGGCCGCAGGGTCCTCCGGCAGGCCGCCTTCGGCCAGCAGGGCCTGGTCGAACAGGATGTGCGCGAGGTCGTGGAAGTGCACGCTGCCGTCGAGCTTTTTCACCAGCGCGTGCTCGGGGTTGACTTCAAGCACCGGCTTGGTGTCCGGAGCCTGCTGACCGGCCTGCTTGAGCATGCGCGCGAGCTGCGTGCTCATGCCGTCGTCCTGCACCACCAGGCAGGCGGGTGAATCCACCAGGCGGCTGGTGACGCGCACGTCCTCGGCCTTGTCCTTGAGGGCTTCCTTGAGCTTGGCGAGCAGCGGCTTGAAGGCTTCTGCGGCCTCCTCGGCGGCCTTCTTCTCGGCCTCGTCCTGGAGCTTGCCCAGGTCGACCGCGCCCTTGGCCACCGACTGCAGCGGCGTGCCGTCGAAGTCGTGCAGGTAGTTCAGCGCCCACTCGTCCACGCGGTCGGTCATGAGCAGCACCTCGATGCCCTTCTTCTTGAAGACTTCGAGCTGCGGGCTGTTCTTGGCGGCGGCCAGGGTGTCGGCGGTGATGTAGTAGATGGCCTCCTGGCCTTCCTTCATGCGCGCCTTGTAGTCGGCGAACGACACGCTCACCGCGTCGCTGGACGTCGAGGCGAAGCGCAGCAGCTTGGCCAGGCGTTCGCGGTTGCCGAAGTCCTCGCCCAGGCCTTCCTTGAGCACGGCGCCGAACTCGGCGTAGAACTGGGTGTACTTGCCTTCCTTGGCCTTGTCGT
Source organism: Acidovorax sp. SCN 68-22 (assembly GCA_001724785.1). Taxonomy (GTDB): domain Bacteria; phylum Pseudomonadota; class Gammaproteobacteria; order Burkholderiales; family Burkholderiaceae_C; genus Simplicispira. The sequence goes on from MEDL01000030.1 coordinate 5,674, forward strand.
CGGCGTCCACCACGTCGGTCACGCCATCGGCGTTGGGCGTGGTGTCATGCTTGTCGTGCTTGGCCAGGTCTTCGAGCATGGAGAGCACACGCTTGGTCGAACCTTCGCGGATGGCGCGCACGTCGCGGCTTTCCTGCAGCAGCTCGCGGCTGACGTTGAGCGGCAGGTCGCTCGAATCGATCACGCCCTTGACGAAGCGCAGGTAGCTGGGCATCAGCGCCTCGGCGTCGTCCATGATGAAGACGCGCTTGACGTAGAGCTTGATGCCGGCCTTCTTGTCGCGGTTCCACAGGTCGAACGGCGCCTTGGCGGGGATGTAGAGCAGCTGCGTGTATTCGGTGTTGCCCTCGACGCGGTTGTGCGCCCAGGTCAGCGGGTTCTCGTGGTCGTGCGCGATGTTCTTGTAGAACTCCTGGTACTGCTCCTCGGTGATGTCCTTCTTCGGGCGGGTCCACAGGGCGCTGGCCTTGTTGACGGTTTCCCACTCGCCGGTTTTCACCATGCCACCGGGCTGGCGGCCGCCGTTTTCGTCGCTCGGGTTGATGAGTTCACCGTCTTTCCACTCTTCCTTTTCCATGAGGATGGGAAGGCTGATGTGATCCGAGTACTTGGCGATGACGCTCTTGAGCTTCCAGGCGCTCAGGTATTCGTCGGCCTCGGGCCGCAGGTGCAGGGTGACGCTGGTGCCGCGCGCCGGGCGCTCCAGGGTCTCGACCTCGAAATCCCCGCTGCCGCTGCTGATCCAGCGCACGCCTTCGCTGGCCGGCAGGCCGGCACGGCGCGATTCCACGGTGATCTTGTCGGCCACGATGAAGCCGGAATAGAAGCCCACGCCGAACTGGCCGATGAGCTGGGCGTCCGCCTTCTGGTCGCCCGTGAGCTTGCCCATGAAGTCCTTGGTGCCGCTCTTGGCAATGGTGCCCAGGTGGTCGATGGCCTCCTGCGCGCTCATGCCGATGCCGTTGTCCTGGATGGTGAGCGTCTTGGCGTCCTTGTCGAAGCTCACGCGCACTTCGAGGTTGGGCGCGTCTTCGTACAGGGCGTTGTTGTTCAGCGCCTCGAAGCGCAGCTTGTCGCAGGCGTCCGAGGCGTTGGAGATCAGTTCGCGCAGGAAGATTTCCTGGTTGGAGTACAGCGAATGCGTGACGAGGTGCAGCAGCTGGGCGACTTCGGCCTGGAAAGACAGGGTTTGTTTGCTCATGGTGGTTCAGAGAAAGGCTGGCAAAAGGGGGGGACGCGCGCCGCAGCGCGGGGCGGCGGCGGGCGTCAGCGAAGCTGGAACTGGGGCCGCGCGGCCGCGTTTCAAGGGGCAGGCCGGGGCGCTACCCGCAGCCACTGGCGCAACTGGCGCGTCACACGCGCATCGCTCAGCAGGTCCAGGTGGCCGGCGCCGTGCACCACCAGGGTGTCCGCGGCCGCGAAATGCAGGCGGCGCGCCGGGTCGGTGTGATGGCCGAGCGCGCTCGGCGGCGTCACCAGGCCGTCGCCCAGCATGCGCTGCGCGCGCGGGCTGCGCGCACCCGCCAGCGTGGCGGCGACGGCGTGGCAGTGCACGTCGCCGGGCAAAGGCAGCGCCAGGCGGGCGTCGCGCCCCGCCCGGAAGCGCGCCCGCCCCTGCCCGTCGCCTTCCTGCACATGGCCGAAGCGCAGGTCGGTGATTCCGCTGCTGCGCAATTGCGCCAGGCGGGCGAAGGGCCGGCTCCAGGGGTTGCTGCCGATCAGCACGTCGGCCCAGTTGCCGGCGCGCTCCAGCGGCGCGCCGTGGTGCGGCGTGCCCAGGAACACGGTGTGCCCGACCCGCGCGCGCCAGGCGTGCCCCGCCTGCGAGCCGTACTGCAAGGCGCTGCGCAGCACCAGGCCGCCCATGCTGTGGCCGAGCAGGTCCAGGCGCTCCACCGGCACCGGCCAGCGCGCCACCAGCGACTCCAGCGCCTCGGCCAGTGCCCGGCCGTTTTCCCAGGTGTGCAGGCCGCTGTTGTAGCGCAGGTAGACCGGTGTGCAGCCCAGCGTGGCCGCCAGCGCCTCGCCGTGGTCGTGCCCGGCGCGGCGCCATTGCAGGTCGTTCATGCACAGGCCGTGCGCCAGGAGCAGGATGTGCCCGCTCGCGCCGAACGGCAGCGCCGCCGGGTCCAGGGGCTTGCCGCCGCGCAGGCGCAGGCTGAGCGGCGTGGCCAGCGGGTTGCCGTCGACCGCCAGGCGGTCGCCCATCACGCCGTTCAGGGCGGCGACCAGGGCTTCGCGCTCCGGGCTCTCGGGCGGTTCGCGGCCCAGGAAAGGCTCCAGTGCGCGCAGCCCCACCTGGACGCCGGCACCCACCAGGCGCGTGACGCCGTGCACCGCCCCGTAGACCGCGCCGGTGATGCCGCCGGTGCGCCCCGGCTCCGCGCCCCCCGCCAGCCCCATGCTGCGGTGCACCGCGCGGTGCACGCCTTCGGCCATGCGGGCAGCGCCCAGCGTGCCCTGGGTGGCCAGCGCGGCGGCGCCGCGCAGGTCGCTGGCGCGCAGCTGGCGCAGCGCCGCGAGCGCGGCGCGCGCGCCGCCCGGCGCTCCCCCGGGCTTCGGGGATTTGGGGGGTTTGGGTGCGGCAGCCATCCTAGAAATGCTCGTGCGGCCCGAGAAAACGCCATTGCCCGGCCGGCAGCGCGCCCAGCGTGACGCGGCCGATGCGGATGCGCTTCAATCCCACCACCTTCAGACCGACCAGCTCGCACATGCGGCGGATCTGGCGCTTCTTGCCTTCGACCAGCACGAAGCGCAGCTGCTCGGGGTTCTGCCATTCGACCTTGGCCGGCTTGAGCGGCTGGCCGTCCAGGCTCAGGCCGTGGCGCAGGCGCGCCAGCAACGCGGGCGGGAACACCGCCTGCACGTTGCTGCGCACCGGGTCGCGCTCGTCGATGGCCTGCAGGGGCTCGGCACGCTGGCCTGGGCGGGGCGTACCGGCACCCTCGTAGACCACACGCACCAGGTATTCCTTGTCCACGCTCGAGTCCTCGCCGATCAGCTGGCGCGCCACGCGTCCGTCCTGCGTCAGCACCAGCAGGCCGATCGAATCGATGTCCAGCCGGCCCGCCGGGGCCAGGCCGCGCAGCTGCTGCGGCGAAAACCGCAGGCCGCTGGTATCGCCCTGCCAGTGGCTGCGCGCGTGGATCAGCGATGCCGCCGGCTGGTGTCCGTCCTCGGCCTGGCCCGAGACGTAACCCATGGGCTTGTTGAGCAGGATGGTGACGCGGTGCGCCTGCTGGCGCTGGGCGGCGCGCTCGACGCTCACCCGGTCCTGCGGGCCCACGCGCACGCCCATCTCGGCGACGCTGCCATTGACGTACACCCAGCCGCGCGCGATCCAGTCGTCGGCTTCGCGGCGCGAGCACAGACCGAGTTCGGCCAGGCGCTTGTTCAGGCGCACGCCCGGGGCGGGGGTCGCGGGTGCGCCGCCGACCGGCGGGCTGTGGGACGTTGCGGGGGGATGGGAGCGCATGGGCCGATTGTCTCAGCCCCGCCGCCCATGCGGTGCGCGCATGGAGGCATGGCAAAGCCACATGGGCGTGCCGGCCATTTGTGACCATCTGTCACTACACTGGTCGCGCCGCATTTTCCCTGAAGGGAACGGCACCGCCGTACCTGGAAGACCGCCATGAACCTCGCCTCCACCTTGCGCTCTCAGCCCATCGCCGCACGCCTGCGCCTGGGCTTCGGCGCCATGCTGCTCATGATGGCGGGCATCGCCGCCGTCGGCCTGCTGGCGCTGCAGAGCGCCAACCAGCAGATGCGCGAGATCACCGGCGCCGGGGCCGCCAAGGCCAGGCTGGTCAACGCCATGCTGGAGACGGTCAGCACCGCCGGCATCCAGAGCCGTTCGGCCGCCATGCTCAACGAGATCGACGGCGCGCAGGCGCGCACCCAGATCGCGGCGGCGCGCGCCTCCCTGCAGCATTACCAGAAGCAGGAGGCCGAGTTGGTGCAGCTGCTGTCGGCGGCGGACTCGCCGGTGCAGCACGCCCTGGTGCGCGACATCGAGGCGCTGGCGCAGAAGGGCCGGCCGGAGCTGGAATCCGCCCTGCAGGCGGCGGAAGACGGCGATACCGTGAGCGCCACGCTGGCGCTGATGACGCGCGCGGCCCCCACCGAGAGCGCCTGGCGCGCCAAGCTGGCGGAACTGATCGAACGGCAGAACAGCCTGAACGCCGAAGGCGCGCAGCGCGCCGAGGAATCCCAGCGTCGGGCGCGCTGGCTGGGCGGCCTGCTGGTGGCGCTGGCGGCAGCCCTGGGCTGGTGGATTGCACGGCGCATCACCGCCAGCATCACGCAGCCCATCGGCCGCGCCGTGGTGGTGGCCGAACGCATCGCGCGCGGCGATCTGACGTCTTCCATCGAGATCCGCATGCACGACGAAACCGGGCGCCTGCTCGAGGCCATCGCCGCCATGCAGGAACGCCTGCGCTCGCTGGTGGGCGAGATCAGCCAGGCGGCCGGCTCCATCCTCACGGCCAGTTCGGAAGTCGCCTCGGGCAACATGGACCTCAGCCAGCGCACCGAACAGACCTCGCACAACCTGCAAACCAGCGCCTCCGCGCTGGCCGACCTGACCGGCACCGTTGGCCAGAGCGCGGAATCGGCCCACCAGGGCAACCAGCTGGCCACGGGCGCATCGCAGGCGGCCACGCGCGGCGGTCAGGCGGTGGCGCAGGTGGTGCAGACCATGGAGTCGATCAGTGCCAGTTCGCGCAAGATCACCGACATCACCAGCGTCATCGACGGCATCGCCTTCCAGACCAATATCCTGGCACTCAACGCCGCCGTCGAGGCGGCGCGCGCCGGGGAGCAGGGCCGGGGCTTTGCCGTGGTGGCGAGCGAGGTGCGCAGCCTGGCCGGACGCGCGGCCACGGCGGCGCGGGAGATCAAGGCCTTGATCGGCTCCAGCGCCTTGCAGGTGCAGCAGGGCAGCGAGCTCGTGCACCGCGCGGGCAGCACCATGGACGAGCTGGTCGGCGCGGTCTGCAAGGTCTCCGAGATCATGGCCGAGATCACCCAGGCAACGCAGGAGCAGAGCCAGCGCATCGGCCAGGTGAGCCATTCGGTGGACGCACTCGAATCCATGACCCAGCAGAACGCAGCCCTGGTCGAGCAGAGCGCCGCAGCGTCCGACAGCCTCAAGGAGCAGGCAGCGCGCCTGACCCAGGTGGTCGGTGCCTTCCGGCTGGAGCGCCGCGCCGGCGAGGACGGCGACTGGTCCGGCCCGCAGGCCCCGGCACTTGCGCGCCCTGCAGACGCCCCGGCGCCCGCACAGGGCCGCTGGCGCGCCATCGCGCGCTGAACACGCTCACGGGGCGATGCCGCCGGTGGGCTGGCGCGCCTGCCAGGCGAGGAACTCCGGCACGGGCACCGGCCGGCTGATGTGGTAGCCCTGGGCTTCGTCGCAGGACAGTTCACGCAGGTACGCCAGCACTTCGGCAGTTTCGACGCCCTCGGCGACCACCGTCAGGCCCAGGTTGTGCGCCAGGTCGATGGTCGAGCGCACGATCATCGCGTCGCCTTCGGCGCTTTGCATCCCCATGACGAAGGACTTGTCGATCTTGAGTTCGTGCACAGGCAGGCGGCGCAGGTAGGCGAGCGAGGAATAGCCGGTGCCGAAATCGTCGATGGAGAGCTTGAAGCCCTGCTGCGCCAGCCGGTTGAGCATGGCTTCGGCGCGCTGCGGGTCGTCCATGATGGCGCTCTCCGTGATCTCCAGGCAGATCTGCGCCGCCGGCACCTGGTAGCGCGCGAGGATGGCGCCCAGGCGCAGGTTCAGCTCGGGGTCGAGCAGGTCGCGCGTGGAGAGGTTCACCGACACGCGCAGGCCGATCGCGCGCACTTCCGGACGCGCCAGCAGGATGGTCACCTGCTCGAACACCCAGCGCGTCAGCTGGCGCACGAACCCCGTCTGCTCGGCGAACGGGATGAACTCCATGGGCGGCACCAGGCCACGCTGCGGGTGCTGCCAGCGCAGCAGCGCCTCGGCGGCGACGCCTTCGGCGGGCCGCAGACCCACCTTGGGCTGGAGGTACAGGCGCAGTTCGCCCTGTTCGACGGCGCGGCGCAGGTCGCCCAGCAGCGAGAGCGTCTGCGCGCTCGACGAATCGAGCGCCGGGTCGTACAGCAGGGCCGCGGTCAGGCGCCGCTTGGCGCCGTACATGGCGATCTCGGCGCGGTTGATCAGCATGTCGGCGTCCACCGCGTGGTCCGGCCACAGCGCGATGCCCATGCTGGCGCTCAGGTCCACCGTCTGGTCGTCGAAGCGGATCGGCGTCTCGAAGGAGCGGGCGATGCGGTCGGCCACGCGCAGCGCCGCCTGGGCGTCGGCCACGTGCAGCAGCAGCGCGAATTCGTTGCCGCCGTGCCGCGCCAGCATGTCGCCCGGCGTGCTCATCATGGGCTGCAGGCGCCCGGCCACGGCCTGCAGCAGCCGGTCGCCAAAGGCGTAGCCGAGCACGTCGTTGACGTGCTTGAAACGGTCCAGGTCGAGCACCAGGACCGCCAGGCAGTGGCCGGGAACCGGGTCGGCGCGCAGCGCGTCCATCACCGCGGTGCGGAAACGCTCGCGGTTGGGCACGCCCGTGAGGCGGTCGCGGTAGGCCAGGTCGCGGATCTCGTTCTGCTGGCGGGCGATGTCCACGCGCATGTGGTCGAAGGAGCGCGCCAGGTCGCCGACCTCGTCGCTGCGCTCGGTGTGCTCCATGGCCACTGCGTAATTGCCCATGGACAGGCGCCGTGTGGCCGCCAGCAGGGCACGCAGCGGCGTGGTGACGCGCCGCGCCACCGCGCTGCTGCCGAGCGCGAACAACAGCACGCCAGCCGCGGTGATGACGGCCAGCAGCCACTGCAACTGCCGGTAGGGCGCCACGAGCTCGTCCACGGAACGCAACAGCAGCGCTTCGGAAGGCGTGCCCAGCACCGACAACGCGCTGCTGCGCACGAGCAGCGTGCCGCCGGGGGTGGCAATCTCCTGCACGCCGTCGGGGGCAGCGCGCAGCCGCGCCAGCGCGGCCGGGGGCAAGGTGCTGACTGGAACGGAATGGCCGCCACGGCCGTCGCCCACGCGCACGGCCACGTCCAGCGCGAGCAGCTGGCGCATCTCCTGCGCCATGGGCTGCCCGACGGGAAAGCCCATCAGCACCCAGCCGATGACCAGCGGCGCGCGCAGCGGCACCATGACGAACTGGTGCGGCAAACCGTTGACCACTGCCACCTGGCTGCCTTCCGGCTGTGCGGCAAGCGCCGGCACCACCTGCGCCAGCGTCTCCGGCAGCTGCAGCATGCTGCCGGACGGGCTGCTCACGACGCGCACCGTCAGGCCGGTATCGAGCAGCGCCGTCACGGCCGCGCCGATGCGCGCGCCGTGGTTTTCGAGCGCCGATTCGATGGTCTGCATGTCGTCCGAGCTGACCGCCGAGCGAAAGCCGTAGTCCGCTGCCAGCAGCGCCGAGCCCTGGCGCAACTGCTCGGCCTTCTGTTCGAGCAGACGGCGCCAGACGCGCTCGTCGGTGTCGAGCTCGCGCGCGATCTGCGCGCGCACGTTGCGCTCGATGCTGGCGCGCACCACGGCGAACCCGGCCAGCTGCACCGCCAGCAGCAGAAGCAGCGACATGCCCACCAGCCGGGTGACGAGGCTGTGGCGCAGGCCGCGCCAGTTCAAGGTGTCAGCCCCGTCAGGACGACCGCGGCACTGGCCGGCGCCGGCCCCACGGAAAGCGGCTGCGCGAGCGCCGCCGCACCCACCGGCAGGCCGGGGTGCCAGGTGCGCAGCCGGTAGGCCCCGGCGGGCACGCCGTCGAGCAGCACGCGGCCGGCAGGCCCGCTGTGCGCGAAATACGGCGTGTCCACGACGAGGATCCAGGCCACCATCTGGTCGTGGATGTTGCAGCCCAGCACCACCACGCCCGGCATCTCGAAGCGCACCGGGTTGGCCGGTGTGCCGGAGTACAGCTTGAGCTCGAACTTCTTCGCCGGCGAAAACGAGTACACGTGGTGGCGCACGGCGTCGTGGTTCGGGAAGTGCACCTCGGTGCCGGTGGTGACCGCAAGCACGCCGGGCACGAAACGCTTGTGTTCCTGCGCCATTTCTATGCCCGGCAGCGGCCGCGCGGCGCGCTGGGCCTCGGCAGACTCCAGGAACACCACGGCGCCCTCCACCGGCTTGCCGGCGCCATCGCGCACGTCGACCTGCACGGTGGCCGCCCAGGCGGCGCCGGCCGACGCCGCAAGCGCCACGAGCAAGGCGCGGTACGCCGCGCGCGCGCAACAAGCTGGATGCATGTGACGGTTTGTAGCACAGCGGGGCGCGGCGCGGCGCGTGAAAGCTCTTATAAGAATAGCTTCAACCTTATACGTGGCAAGCGCTAGAGTCACTTTTTACCCATATTTCTCGCGCTTGGCCATCGCAGGCGAAGCGTCCAGAAACAGGCTGGTGCGCAGGCTCTCCAGGTCGAGCACGCGCAGCCCGCCGTATTCCACCTGGATCGCGCCGTGGGCCTGGAGCGCGGCCAGCGCCTCGTTGACCCGCTGGCGCGACAGGCCGACCAGGTAGGCCAACTCCTGCTGCGTGATGCGCAGCACCTCGCCGACGCCCGGATACAGCACCGGGTTGAACAGCGCCGCCAGGCTGCGTGCCACACGCACGTCGAGGTTGCCCAGGCGGTCGATCTCGCGCGCCGAGATGAACTGGGCCAGGCGCTCGTTGAGCTGGTTCATGACGAAACGGTTGAAGCCGATGGAGTTGTCCAGCAGCCAATGGAAGGTGTCGATGGGCAGGCCGGCGACGGTACTTTTGCGCAGCGCCTGAATGTTGTAACGGTAGGGCTCGCGCTTGAGCGCCGTGCCCTCGCCGAACCAGCCGCCAGGCGGCAAGCCGGCGAAGGTGACGGTACTGCCGTCGGCGTTGTCGTTGCTCATCTTGAGCAGGCCCTCGACCACGCCGAACCAGTACGTGACGCTGCGGCCGTTGCGGCAGACATGGTCGCCCGGCAGCGCGTCGCCAACCAGGAGCGCGGCCACCGCACGCTCGCGCGCTTCGGGGCCCAGCTGCTGCAGCCAGGGAATCCCGCGCAGCTCGGCCTGTGTGGGGGGGCGGCGGCGGTGGTGGAGCGAGAGGTCGTGCGTCATGGGCAAAAAGGCGCGGGCCGGCTGGGGAATACCACGAGGCCAAATGTCGGGAAAACGACAGTGCGGCGACAGGGTGCTGCGCCATGATCGCCCAAGCGCCGCTCCTGCGCCACCCCCCCACACCCTGCATCCGCCATGAACTTGCCGTCTTCCCCCCGCACTCTCCTTCCCGCCGCAACCCTGCCGCGCCGACGTGTGCTCGCGGGCGCGCTGGCATTGCCCTGGCTGGGCCTGGCGCCGGCGCGCGCCCAGGAGGGTGCGCTCAAGCTGTGCCAGTCCACGGCGCTCACGGGGCCCCTGGGCGACCTGGGCACGGCCATGCACCAGGGAGCGCGCGCGGCCTTCGCCAGCGCCAACGCGCGCGGCGGCGTGCACGGGCGCAGCATCGAGTTGGATACGCTCGACGACGGCTACGAGATTCCGCGCGCGCTGGCCAACTTCGCGAAATTCCTTGCCGACCCGGCGTGTTTCGCGCTGTTCAACTGCATGGGCACGCCCATGGTCGGCGCCATGATGCCCAAGGTCCTGGAGACCGGCATTCCCTTCTTCGCCCCATTCACGGGCGGCCAGCTCAGCCGCCTGCCGGGCGCACGCAACGTGTTCAACATCCGCGCCAGCTATGCCGACGAGGCCGAAAAAGCCGTGCAGCACCTGGCGACGCTGGGGATACGCCGGATTGCCCTGGCGTGGCAGAACAACGCCTTTGGCACGGAGGTGCTGGCCGGTGTGGAGCGCGCGGTGGCGGCCGCCAAACTGCCGACGCCGCAGACCGCCACGGTCGAGAACGACGCCTCGGACGCCCTGGCGGCGGCGACCAAGCTCTCCGACACCCGGCCCGAAGCCGTGCTGCTCGGCCTGGCCGGCAAGCCGGCGCTGGAATTCGCGCGCGCCTTCCACCCGCTGCGCCGCGGCGTCACCATGTACGCGCTGTCCGTCCTGGGCACCTCCGCCAACATCAAGGCGCTGGGCGAAGACGCGCGCGGCATGGCCATTTCCCAGGTGGTGCCGCTGCCGGGGAACGCGGTGGTGCCGGTGGTACGCGATTTCCAGCAGGCCTGGAAAGCCCTGGGCGCCACGGCCGAGCCCTCGCACCTGGCGCTGGAGGGCTACATCAACGCGCGCGTGTTTCTGGAAGCCCTGCAGCGCGCGGGGCGCAACCCGACACGCGCAGCCTTCATCAACGCCACCTGGACGCTGCGCAACCTCGACCTCGGCGGTTTCGACATCAACGCCACCGTGCCCGAGCAAAGCGCTTCGCGCTTCGTGGAACTCACCTTGGTGGGGCGCAACGGGCAGTTCATCCGCTAAGCCATGACACGCACGGGTTCAACCCCATCAGTGTTTTCCCGGTGAATGTCGTCAAAAAGACAAAAAAACGTCAAACCGGCGCCTAGCATGACTGCATTGACGTACCGCCAGGTGCCCGGCGCCCCCCGCTGCCGGGCGGAGAACCCGCACAAGGACAGCCATGAACCGCACGTTTCCGCAACTGCTTCTCCAGCACGCCGCCGAGCGCGGCGACGCGCCCGCGCTGCGCGAGAAGGAATACGGCATCTGGCAGACGCATTCCTGGGTGCAACTCGCTGCCCTGGTGGAGCAGATCGCCGCCGGCCTGCAGCAGGCCGGACTGCAGCGCGGCGAGCACATGGTGGTCATTGGCTCGAACCGCCCGCGCCTCTATGCCACCATGCTGGCGATCCAGGCCGTGGGCGCCATCCCGGTGCCGCTGTACCAGGACGCTGTCGCGGCCGAGTGCGTCTACCCCCTGACCAACGCCGAGGTGCGCTTCGCCATGGTCGAGGACCAGGAGCAGGTCGACAAGCTGCTGGAAATCCGCGAGCGCTGCCCGCTGCTGGCGCGCATCTGGTACGACGACCCGCGCGGCCTGCGCAAGTACAACGAGGACGGTCTGCAGGACATCGAGCTCCTGATCCAGGCCGGCGCCGCATTCGCCGCGCAGCACCCCGGCTGGTTCCGCGAGACGGTGGCCAAGGCCTCGGCCGACGAGGTCGCCGCCATGTTCTTCACCTCGGGCACCACCGGCAACCCCAAGGGCGTGGTGCACACGCACGCCACCTTGCTCGACCGCGCCTCGGCCGGCGCCGAATTCGACAAACTCACCAGCAACGAGGAAGTGCTGGCCTACCTGCCGCCGGCCTGGATCGGCCAGAACATCTTCAGCTACGCGCAATGGCTGGCCTGCGGCTATGTGGTCAACTGCCCGGAATCGGCCAGCACCGTCTCCATCGACCTCAAGGAAGTGGGACCGACGTACTACTTCGCGCCGCCGCGCGTGTTCGAGGGGCTGCTGACCAGCGTGACCATCCGCATGGAAGACGCCGGCCTGCTCAAGCGCAAGATGTTCGCCGCCTGCATGGCGCTGGCGCGCCGCGTGGGCCCCGCGCTGATGGATGGGCAGGCGGTGGGTGCCTGGGACCGCTTCAAGTACGCGCTCGGCGACCTGCTGGTCTACGGCCCGCTGCGCAACAACCTGGGCTTCTCGCGCGTGCGCGTGGCCTACACCGCCGGCGAAGCCATCGGGCCGGACCTGTTCAGCTTCTACCGCTCCATCGGCATCAACCTGAAGCAGCTCTACGGCTCGACCGAGACGGCGGTGTTCGTCTGCCTGCAGCCGGACAACCAGGCGCGCGCCGACACCGTGGGCGTGCCGATCCGCGGCGTGGAGATCAAGGTCGCCGAGAACGGCGAGATTCTCGTCAAGTCGGCCGGCCTGCTCAAGGAGTACTACAAGAACCCCGAGGCCACGGCCGAGGTGCTGACCGCCGACGGCTGGTACCACACCAGCGATGCCGGCTTCCTCGATGCGCACGGCCACCTGAAGATCATCGACCGTGTGAAGGACGTCGGCCGCATCCAGGGCGGCACCAACGACGGCGCCATGTTCGCGCCCAAATACGTGGAGAACAAGCTCAAGTTCTTCCCGCACATCAAGGAAGTCGTGGCCCTGGGCGACCGGCGCGACAAGGTGTGCATCATGGTCAACATCGATTTCGACGCCGTGGGCAACTGGGCCGAGCGGCGCAACCTCCCGTACGCCGGCTACACCGACCTGGCGCAAAAGCCCGAGGTGTACGACCTCATCCTCGAATGCGTGGAGAAGGTCAACGCCGACCTGGCCAGCGACGCACTGCTCGCCGGCAGCCAGATCAGCCGCTTCCTGGTGTTGCACAAGGAGCTGGACGCCGACGACGGCGAGCTCACGCGCACCAACAAGGTCCGCCGCGGCTTCATTGCCGAGAAATACGGCGTGCTGGTGGATGCGCTGTACGCCGGCAAGACCGAGCAATACATCGAAACCCAGGTGAAGTTCGAGGATGGCCGCACCGGCAGCGTGAGCGCCACGCTCCGCCTGCGCGACGCCAAGACGTTCGCCCCCGTGAAAACCGCCGCCTGAGACCGCGACCATGAACCAGAAGAAGATCGGCAACGTCGTGCTCGATGTGAACAACATCAGCCTGCGCTTTGGCGGCGTCAACGCACTGACGAACATTTCCTTCGACGTGCGCGAGCACGAGATCCGCTCCATCATCGGCCCGAACGGCGCCGGCAAGAGCTCGATGCTCAATTGCATCAACGGCGTCTACACGCCCCAGGAAGGCTCCATCACCTTCCGCGGCCAGACCTTCTCGCACATGAATTCGCGCCAGGTCGCCGAGATGGGCATCGGCCGCACCTTCCAGAACCTGGCGCTGTTCAAGGGCATGAGCGTGATCGACAACATCATGACCGGCCGCAACCTGAAGATCAAAAGCAACATCCTGCTGCAGGCGCTGCGCATCGGCCCGGCCGAGCGCGAGGAGATCGCGCACCGCGAGAAGGTCGAGCACATCATCGACTTCCTGGAAATCCAGGCCTTCCGCAAGACGCCCGTGGGCCAGCTGCCCTACGGCCTGCAAAAGCGCGTCGACCTGGGCCGGGCGCTCGCCATGGAGCCGCAGGTGCTGCTGCTCGACGAACCCATGGCCGGCATGAACGTGGAAGAGAAGCAGGACATGTGCCGCTTCATCCTGGACGTGAACGACGAATTCGGCACCACCATCGTGCTCATCGAGCACGACATGGGCGTGGTGATGGACATCTCCGACCGCGTCGTGGTGCTCGACTACGGCAAGAAGATTGGCGACGGCGACCCGGAATCGGTGCGCAACAACGAAGACGTGATCAGTGCCTACCTGGGCACATCGCACTGATCGGGAGCACAACACATGGCATTTTTTCTCGAAACGCTGATCGGCGGCCTCATGGCCGGCATGCTCTATTCGCTGGTGGCGCTGGGCTTCGTGCTGATCTACAAGGCCTCGGGCGTATTCAACTTCGCCCAGGGCGCCATGGTGCTGTTCGCAGCGCTGGCCATGGCCCGCTTCGCCGAATGGTTCCCGGTCTGGACGGGCATCGCCAGCCCGGTGCTGGCCAACATCCTGGCCTTCATCGCTGCGGGGGCGCTGATGTTCGTCGTCGCCTGGCTGGTCGAGCGCCTGGTGCTGCGCCACCTGGTGAACCAGGAAGGCGCGACGCTGTTGATGGCGACGCTGGGCATCGCCTACTTCCTCGAAGGCATCGGCCAGAGCCTGTTCGGCAGCGACATCTACCCCATCGACATCGGCATGCCCAAGGACCCGGTGTTCCTGTTCGACACGGTGTTCCCGGGCGGCATTCTGGTCAACCAGGAAGACGTGATCGCCGCCGGCATCGCCGCCGCCCTGGTGCTGGCCCTGACGCTGTTCTTCCAGAAGACCACCACCGGCCGTGCGCTGCGCGCCGTCGCCGACGACCACCAGGCGGCCCAGTCCATCGGCATTCCGCTCGGCCGCATCTGGGTCATCGTGTGGTGCGTGGCCGGCGTGGTGGCCCTGGTGGCCGGGATGATCTGGGGCTCCAAGCTCGGCGTGCAGTTCTCGCTGACCACCGTGGCGCTGCGCGCGCTGCCGGTGGTGATCCTGGGCGGCCTGACCTCGGTGCCCGGCGCCATCATCGGCGGCCTGATCATCGGTGTCGGCGAGAAGCTCTCCGAGGTGTACCTGGGCCCCTTCGTGGGCGGGGGCATCGAAATCTGGTTCGCCTATGTGCTGGCCCTCGTGTTCCTGCTGTTCCGG
>MEDL01000031.1 GCA_001724785.1 Acidovorax sp. SCN 68-22
GCCTTGCCGCACGAACAGGGCAACAACCGTTTCATCACGCCGACGCTGAACTACCAGTTCCACTACTTCGCGCTGCGCAAGATGCACTTCATGATGCGTGCGAAAGCGCTGGTGGCGTTCCCCGGCGGCTTCGGTACGCTGGACGAGCTCTTCGAAGTGCTCACGCTGGTACAGACGGGCAAGGCCAAGCCGGTACCCATCGTGCTGTTCGGCACCGAATTCTGGCGCCGCCTGCTGGATTTCCAAACGCTGGTCGACGTAGGCACCATCTCCGAAGCCGACCTCGAGCTGTTCCACATCACCGACGATCCGCAGGACGCCTGGAACAGGATCAAGGCGTTCTACCAGCTGTGAGCTGGAGGCCGCACCGCAACACAGCTACGGGGTGCGAATCGGTGGCCGCGTGGGGGTGGTCGGCGGTGTCGTCGGTGTGGTGGGCGGGGTCGGCGGGGTACGAACCGGAGGCGGCGGCACGCTTCCACCCGGGGTGGCACCGCCAGGCGTAGTGCCCCCTGGCGTCGTGCCGCCGGGGTTTCTGCCCCCGGGGGTGGTGCCACCACCCCCCGGCGTCCCCGGCTGGGAGGGCACCGGCGTGACCACCACGGCCGCCTGGCTGCCGTCGCTGCGCAGCTGCTCGCCGGCGCCATAAGGCCAGCCGGGTTCGGGCAGTGGCAGCAAAGCATGGGTATTGGTGTACACCGGCAAGCGCTCCGGCGAGAGCACCAGGACCGATTCGCCCACGCGCAGGCCCACGCAGCCCGCCTGGGTACAGACCTCTATCTCATCCGCTTCGCCCCCCACCTCAAGCAAGCCCTGCGCGTTGAAGAATGCGCGGAAGGCGGAGCCGCGGATGCCGACCACCGCGGTCGGTGTGGTCAGCTGGTAGTTGGCCGGATTGCGCTTGCCGATCAGCCCGGTGATGGCTCGCATGCCGCCGCGCAGCAGGCCGACCGCGAAGCTGTCCTGCGCCGCATCGCCGGCGTCGACATAGCGCGTGACGGTGAACTGCGAGTCGGGGTACAGCGCAACCAGTCCCCCATCGGTGAAACGGATCTGCGCGCGGCCGGTGGCGCCGGTCAGGACCGTGTCGCCGCTTTCGAGCAGCGCGCCCCGCGCCACGGCAGACAGCAGGTCGCTGCGGCGCATCTGCACCTCGCCGGCGACGAACTGCACCAGGCCAGCCGCCGCCAGCGCAGGCAGGGGGAGCGCGCAGGCCAGCCATAGGCACAGGCGCGCGAAGCGATGTCTAGGGTTCATACAGCCTCCGTCCTGACGCACCGCGCCGGGCCCGATCAAAATTCCCGCCGCACGGTGACGGAAAACACCCGCCGCCGGTACTGCAGCACCGGCATGGTGGAATCGTTCTGCACGTGCAGCCACTGCGGGGTGACGCGCCAATTCGGCGCCGGCACCCAGGAAGCGCCGAGCGCCGCGCTCCACTGCCGGTCGCGCCGCTGGACGGCAAAGAAGGGGTCGGCGGCACCGTAACGGCGCTTTTCCCCGCTCAGCGCCGCGTACAGCGCGAGGCTGGGCAGCACGGGGACCTGGCCGCCGAGCTGCCAGCCGACCAGGCGGTGGCCAAAATGCTCTGCCCCGTCGGCGCCCGGCGATTCGCGCCCCCCATAGAGACTGCCGTAGGCCAGTGCCCCATTGCGCAGCAGCAGCGAATACGACACACCGCCAATCGAGCGCTCCACGTTGCGCAGCCCCTGGCCGGGGTAGCGCATGTCGAGCCACTGCACGAAGCTGCCCCACTGGCCAAAGCCGTCGAACCGGTAGATCCATTCGCCCTGCACGCCACCCAGGCTGCGCAGGCGCGCGCCGTCGAGCCAGTACGCGCCGGCCACGCCCGAGACGATGAATTCATGGCGTTCGCGGCGCCAGGCCACGCCGGCGTTGGCGTCGAACTGGCTGTTGTCCAGGGCGCGCGCCTGTGTGCCATGGCGCCGCCCCCCGACGGCCGCAGCGCCGACCAGCGACCAGCCGGCGTCGAGCACCTGCCGCCCGCGCACTGCCAACAGGGCGGAGCCAAAGTTCGCAGACCGCGCCTGCGCCTCCGGCGCCAGCGTCCAGGCCGGCGTGCCCGGCAGGCCCGCGCCCCGGCCCAGCGCGCTGTCGGGGCCGACGTTGGCATTGGAATCGTGGCCGGCGGCCAGCTCGACATAGCCCTTGGCGCTGGAGGCGCCGTGGTAATCCGCACGGTCGTAGGACACCAGGAACTGGTCCATGGCGACCGCCGCATCGACGGGAATTCCCTGCTCGCGCACGGCGGGCGAGACCGCCAATGCCGCGCGCTTGTCGCCCACGGCGAACAGGGCGCGGCCGAGAGCCAGCTGCGCCGCCACGTTGTCGGGTTGCACCAGCAGCACACGCTCCCAGGCGAGCACAGCGCGCGGGAAGTGGCCGCTGGCGTACGCGGCGCGGCCGAGCGCGCTGTCAAAATCCGGGTCGCCCGCCCGGTCGGCCTCCTGCGCGGCCAGTTGTTCGAAGGTTTCGGCGGGGGCGTCCGCCTGCGCCAGGGCACAGCCGGAGGCACACAGCCCCGCAGCCAATGCCAGCACCGCGCGCTGGCGTCTGAAGGAATCGGCCGGCATGTCCACCCCCTTCTGGTACGGCAGCCAATCTACTCCAATTGCCGCCGTTTGGCGCGGCATTTCTTCACGCGGCGGCGCCTGTGTGGCGCCGAATGGCACTTAAAAAATGATAGCTATAAACACTTACTACATAAGCGCTAGAGGCCATTTTAATACAAAATTTCAACTCCGGGGAGCGTTCACCGGGGTCAGCGGGCCACGCCCGGCGAAGAAGGCGATCAGGTTGTCCGCCGCCAGCCGTGCCATGGCGCGCCGGGTAGGCACGGTGGCGCTCGCGATGTGCGGCGTGAGCACCACGTTGCGCGCCGCCAGCAGGCCGGGGTGGACCTGGGGCTCGCCCTCGAACACGTCCAGGCCGGCGGCGGCGATGCGGCCTTCGCGCAGGGCGGCGGCCAGCGCCGCGTCGTCCACGATACCGCCCCGGGCAATGTTCACCAGGGTCGCCGTCGGCTTCATCAGCGCCAGTTCGGGCGCGCCGATGCAATGGTGTGACTCGGCGGTGTAGGGCAATACCAGCACCACGTGGTCGGCGCTCTGCAGCAACTCCTCCTTGGTGGCGTAGCGCGCGCCGCAGGCCGCCTCCAGCTCGGGCGCGAGGCGCGAACGGTTGTGGTACAGGACGTCCATGCCGAACCCGTGCGCCGCGCGCCGCGCAATCCCCTGCCCTATGCGCCCCATGCCGATGATGCCCAGGCGGCTGCCGTGCACCTCGGCCCCGGCGAACTGCGCGTAGTGCCACTTTTTCCAATGGCCGGCGCGCAGGTAGTGCTCGGCCTCGGTCACGCGGCGCGCCGTCGCCATCAGCAGCGCGAAGCCGAAGTCGGCCGTGGTTTCGGTCAGCACATCGGGCGTGTTCGTGGCCCATACGCCCGCGGCGTCCAGTGCCGGAAGGTCGAAATTGTTGAAGCCCACCGCCATGTTGGCAACGATGCGCAGGCGCGGGCAGGCGGCGAGCAGGGCCGCGTCGATGCGCTCGGTGGCGGTGGTCAAGGCGCCGTCCTTGTCGGCCAGGCGCTGCGCCAGTTCTGGTCCGCTCCATACCGCATCGTCCTCGTTGCTTTCCAGTTCGAAGTGCTGCGCCAGGTGCGCAAGCACTTCGGGAAACACCGCCCGGGCGACGAGGATGCGCGGGCGCGGTGGCGTCTGTTGCACGCCCGACATCTCAGAACCAGATGAAGGTCATGGCGATGAACAGCGGCACCAGGATCCCGCCCGACCACAGCATGTAGCCGAAGAAGCTGGGCATGTTCACGCCCCGGTCCTCGGCAATGGCCTTGACCATGAGGTTGGGGGCGTTGCCGATGTAGGTGTTGGCACCCATGAACACCGCGCCGGCCGATATCGCCGCCAGCGTGGGCGCGAGGGTGGTCATCAGCGTCGCCGGGTCGCCGCCCGCGGTGTTGAAGAACACCAGGTAGGTGGGCGCGTTGTCCAGGAAGGAGCTCAGCGCCCCGGTGGCCCAGAAGTACATCGCCGGGATGGGCGCGCCGTCGGGCCCGGTCACGGCGCGCACAACGCCACCGAAGGCGCCGTCCACGCCGGCCTTGAGCATGGCGATGACGGGGATGATGGTCAGGAAGATGCCGGCGAACAGCTTGGCCACTTCCTGCATGGGCCCCCAGCCGAACTGGTTGGACTCATGCACGCGCGCCGGCGTGAGCCACAGGGACAAGGCCGTCACGGCCAGCAGGCCGATGTCGCGCACCAGGCCGGGCAGGCCGACCTCGGTGCCGGCCACGTGCAGCGCCACCGGGGACTTCCAGAAGCCGCTGAGCAGCACCAGCGCGACGACGGCACCGAGCAGGCCGAAGTTGGCCTTGCCGTCAAAGCCGAAGTCGCGCGAATCGGGCGTCGGGTCGGGGACCGAGGTCTCGCCGCTCTGGCGGAAGAACCAGCTGTCGAGCGCGAAGAACAGCGCCAGCAGCGAGCCGACCAGGAACAGGGTCTCGGGGAAGATGTGCTTGACCGTCCAGAAGAAATCCACGCCCTTGAGGAAACCCAGGAACAGCGGTGGGTCACCGAGCGGCGTGAGCGAGCCGCCGGCGTTCGACACGATGAAGATGAAGAACACCACCACGTGCGCCTTGTGCACGCGGTGGTCGTTGGCACGGATCAGCGGGCGGATCAAGAGCATCGAGGCGCCGGTCGTGCCCATGAAGCTGGCCAGCACCGCCCCGATCGCCAAGATCGCCGTGTTGAGTACGGGCGAGCCGTGCAGGTTGCCCCGGATGTGGATGCCGCCGGCCACCGTGAACAGCGCGGTGAGCAGGATGACGAAGGGCAGGTATTCCGCCAGCAGGGCATGCACCAGGCTCACGCCGGCCGCGCCGAGGCCGAACACGGCCGAGAAGGGCAGCAGGAAAGCCACGCCCCACGCCGCAGTCACCTTGCCAAAGTGGTGGTGCCAGAAGATGGGCGCCAGCAGCGGCATCAAGGCGATGGACAGCAGGAGGCCGGCGAACGGTACCCCCCACCAGAAGGACAGGGCGGCGCCGTCGATGTCGGCCGCGCGCGCCAGTGCGGGAAGCACCAGCAAGGCGAGGGGAACAAGGGTGCGCAGGCATTTCATGGGTTGTGTCTCCGGCTGTTTTTGTTGGATGCGTGCCGCGCGCCGGGGGCCGGGCGCAGCCCGGCCGAGTGTAGGCCGCTCCCGTCGCCCGGGCCTGAGGGCAAGCTGTCAATGCACCCGCAGGCGCTCCAGCGCCGCACGCAGCGGTGCGGGCAAAGGCGCGGGGCGGCGCCTGGCACGGTCGACGTAGACATGCACGAAGTGCCCGGCCGCCGCCGCCGTGGCCGCGCCGGCGGCAAACAAGCCCACTTCGTAGCGCACGCTGGAGCTGCCAATTCGGGCGACGCGGATACCGGCTTCGACCTGTTCGGGAAACGCGAGCGAGGCAAAATAATCGCACTGCGTCTGCACCACCAGACCGATGGTCTGGCCGGCGTGGATGTCCAGAGCGCCCGATTCAATCAGGTAGGCATTCACGGCCGTGTCGAACCAACTGTAGTAGACGACGTTGTTCACGTGGCCGTACACATCGTTGTCCATCCAGCGCGTGCCGATGCTGCGAAATACCGGGTAGGAAGCGCGCTGCGGCGGCTGCACGCGCGAAGGGCTGTCGGGCGGGTTCATGGCGGGCATTCTGCCACCCACCCCGGTCGCGCCGCTGTCACCCAATTGCGCGACCCAGGGTATTTTGCTGCATTGCAACAATTTCCCTTGCATTTTGCCGAGGATGGCCTAGAATAGCGAAATGCTGCACTGCAACATGCCGTCCGGAATGGCCAGCGCAGATATCAAGTGTTCTTTGAGAACTTGTACCTTACCTGGAGAAAACACATGTCCCTGACCCCTGAGCAAATCCTCGCAGCCCACAAGGCCAACATCGAAACCCTTTTTGGCCTGACCAACAAGGCCTTCGAAGGCGTTGAAAAGCTCGTCGAGCTGAACCTGACCGCCACGCGCGCCGCCCTGAACGAAGCCGCTTCGCACACCCAGGCCGTCCTGAGCGTGAAGGACGCACAAGAACTGATGACGCTGCAAGCCAGCCTGTTCCAGCCCCTGGCCGACAAGGCCGCCTCGTACAGCCGCCACCTGTACGACATCGCTTCGGGCACCGGCAGCGAGTTCGGCAAGGCCGTCGAAGCCAAGACCGCCGAAGCACAGAAGAAGTTTGCCGACCTGGTGGACACCGCTGCCAAGAACGCCCCCGCCGGTTCCGAAACCGCCGTGGCCGTGATGAAGAGCGCCGTCTCCGCCGCCAACAACGCGTTTGAATCGGTGCAGAAGGCCGTCAAGCAAGCCACCGACGCCGCTGAAGCCAACTTCAACGCCGTGGCCGCCACCGCTGCCGACGCCGCTGCCCAAACGGCCACGCCGCGCAAGCGCTAAGCCCTCGGGCCTTCCAAAAAAACCCGGCCATTGCCGGGTTTTTTTTCGTTTCGGGGTGCGGATTACTGGCCGAAGATTGACCTGAAGCAGATGCGAATGACTCGCGTTTCTGTTACGATCCTCGTTTTCCACGCTTTCCAGCTTCTCACCATGCGATCCACCGTCCTTGCCCGCTGGGCAACTCCATGGCTCCTGGCCGCCGGCCTGGCCGCGCCGGCGTTCGTGCACGCTGAGGAACAGGTCGTCAACCTGTACTCCGCGCGCCACTATTCGACCGACGAAGCGCTGTATTCCGGCTTCACCAAGGCCACCGGCATCAAGATCAACCGGGTGGACGCCGACGACGCCGGCATCATCGCGCGCCTGAAGGCCGAGGGCGAAGCCTCGCCGGCCGACGTGATTCTCCTGGTGGATGCCGCGCGCCTGTACCGCGGCGAACAGGATGGGCTGTTCCGCCCCATCCGGTCCAAGGCGCTGAACGACGCCATTCCGGCCAATCTGCGCAGCCAGCCGACGGCCGATGGCGGCATCGCCTGGTTCGGCCTGTCCACGCGCGCGCGCATCATCGTCTACAACAAGGCCCGCGTGCAGCGCGAAGACGTCGACACCTACGAGGAGCTGGCCGACCCCAAGCTCAAGGGCAAGCTGTGCATCCGCTCGGGTTCGCACCCCTACAACCTGAGCCTGTTCGGCGCCGTCTATGAACACCTGGGCGCGGAAGCGACGCAGAACTGGCTCAAGGGCATCGTGGCCAACCTGGCGCGCGACCCCAAGGGCGGCGACACCGACCAGATCAAGGCCGTGGCCTCCGGCGAATGCGAAGTCGCCGTCACGAACAGCTACTACCTGGCGCGCCTGATGCGCTCGTCCAAGCCGGAAGACGTCGCCGTGGCCAACAAGGTCGGCGCGGTGTTCCCGAACCAGGCCACCTGGGGCACCCACGTGAACGTCGCCGGCGGCGCCGTGGCGCGCTATGCCAAGCACCCCGATAACGCCGTGAAGTTCCTGGAATACCTGGCCACGCCCGAAGCGCAGAACTATTTTGCCAACGGCAACAACGAATGGCCGGCGGCGCGCGGCATCCAGCCCGACAACCCGGCGCTCCAGGCCATGACCGGCGGCAAGCCGTTCAAGAGCGAGAACATCCCGGTCAGCGCCGTGGGCATGCACACCGGCGCCGTGCAGCAGATGCTCGACCGCGTCGGCTTCAAGTAAGCCGCCCTGGCCAGGCAGGCAAGCCGCCCTCCCGGGCGGCTTTTTTTCTGGCGCGGGCGGTTCCCGCATAATTTGACGTTTACGTTACGTCACTCACAGGAGATTGGGCATGCAGATCAAGGGCAAGGTATTCATCGTCACCGGCGGCGCGTCGGGTCTGGGCGAAGGCACGGCGCGGCGTCTGGCCGCACAGGGCGCGACCGTCGTTGTCGCCGACATGCAGGCCGACAAGGGCGAGGCCGTGGCCCGGGAGATCGGTGGCGCCTTCGTGCGCTGCGACGTCAGCAGCGAGCAGGACGGCCAGGCGGTGGTCGCCAAGGCGGTGTCGCTGGGCAAGCTGATGGGCCTGGTCAACTGCGCGGGCATTGCCCCGGCCGAAAAGACCGTGGGCAAGAACGGCGCACACGCGCTGGCCACGTTCAGCAAGACCATCACGGTGAACCTGATCGGCAGCTTCAACATGATCCGCCTGGCCGCCGAAGCCATGGCCAAGAACGAACCCGAGGACACGGGCGAGCGCGGCGTGCTGATCTCGACGGCCAGCGTCGCCGCCTACGACGGGCAGATCGGCCAGGCCGCCTATTCGGCTTCCAAAGGCGGCGTGGTCGGCATGACGCTGCCCATCGCGCGCGACCTGGCGCGCAGCGGCATCCGCAACATGACCATCGCCCCGGGCATTTTCGGCACGCCCATGCTGTTTGGCATGCCCCAGGAAGTGCAGGACGCGCTCGCCGCCGGCGTGCCCTTCCCGAGCCGCCTGGGCACGCCCGAGGACTATGCCAAGCTGGTGCAGCACATCGTCGAAAACGAAATGCTCAACGGCGAAGTGATCCGCCTGGACGGCGCCATCCGCCTGGCGCCGCGCTGAGCACCTGCGTACGCGGGCACCGCCCTACACCACCGGCACCGCGTAGCCGCTGCCGTCGGTGAAGACGAGGACGCCCTCCCCGTCCACGCGGAAGCTTCCCGCCCGGTAGTCGCGCCGCAGGTGCGCCTGCAGGCGGCCGAAGCCCAGATCCACCGCGCCCGCCACCGCAACGCCCACCTGCAGCCGGGCGTTGCGCGCCAGCGCCAGTTGCTGCTCGACATCTTCCAGCGCCGACCGCGTCCGGGCGTGCTCGCCCAGAGCATGTTCCAGCGAGGCCTCGGCACGCCCCAGCACCCCCTGCGGGTCTCCGGCCGTGCCCAAATGGGCGATCAGCTTGCGCAGGCTTTCCTGGGTTGCCTGCTCTTTCTCCAGCTGCTGATGCAACTCGCGGCAGCGCGCCTCCAGCTCGGGGTTGGCGCCCAGCACCAGCTTGGTCACGCCGCCGCTGGGCGAACCCAGGATCGGCGCCTGGATCAGCATCATCGCCGTCGCCCGACCGCCGATGAGCCGGCCGCGCTGCGGGGCGCTCGCGCCGACGACGATCTGGTTGAGCGACTGCATCTCGCATTCCAGCGCCATGTCACCGATCACGATGGCGGTGCCGGCGTACAGCCACGCCGTTTCGGCAAACCGCGCGCTGATGGCGCCGCCGGCGCGCAGCCTGGCATGGGCGATGACGCCGCCCGCGACCGTGATGTCGCCGCCCGCCTCCAGCAGGCCGCCGTCCACCATGCCACCGACGATGATGTCGCCGCTGGCCTGTACGCGCATCTCCTGGCCGATCTCGCCCTCCACATGCACCGTGCCGTCGTAGCGGATGTTGCCGCTGGCGATGTTCACCTCGGCCAGCCGCAGCACCGGCTCGACCATGACGCCTCCGGGCACCCGCACCGGGTGGCCCGACTGGCTGGCCTGGAGCAGGTTCGGGTCCTCGGCGGACACCTCGGCGCCGGTGAGGTGCGCGGCGAAAGGCGCGTCGCGCCCCGCCTTGGCGGGGAGCACGTCGCCGCGCACCGTGAAGCCGGGCGCGCCGGGCGTGGCCGGCAGCCGGCGCATGAGCAGCGCCCCGGTGTGCACCATGACGATGTCGCCGTGCTCGCGGTAGTCGATCAGGCCGTTCGCATCGAGCCGGGGGGTGCGGTCGGGCGCGGCAGGGATGAGCTCCTCGAATTCGGCGTCGTGCCCGTCCTCGGCCGGCGCACCGCGCGCCACCACCAGCGCCTGGCAGGCGCCCGCCGCCACGGCTGCGGCCAATGCTGCTTCATCAATGCCAGCGGCCACACCGGCCTGTGCCAGCGCCTGGTGGACGCCCTGCAGGGTGGCCGGAGCGCCGCCCCGGGCCGGCGCTATGTCGAGCGTCGCGGCCATGGCGTCGGGCGCTACCTGGACCGCAACAGCCGCATCGGTGCGCTGGGCAACGGCCACGGAAAACGGCTCGGCCGCCGCCACCGCCTGGTTGGCCACCTGCTCGAGTGCCTGCTCGTCCAGGAGCCAGCCGCCATAGCCCTGGAGCTCCAGCCAGCTGCGCAACGCCAGCGCATCGACGCCCGAACGCCCCGGCTCCGGCTCGACATGGAGCAGAACGCTGCCGCCCGACTCGCTGAGCGCCATGCCAACCACATCCATAGTCGATCACCTCCATCGAAGCGGTGCCCGAACGGCTGCACGCGCCCGGCGGCACGCTCGGCCGCCCGGTGTTTGCAGAAGAAAATAGCAATTTCGCGCTTATTCCACAAGGCGGAGCTGCTACAGCGCTTATAGCTTACGCTGCCCCTTCGGAAAATTCGGAAAAATCAGCTTGCACGCCGTGGGGAAATGCACGGCTTTCAGGGGGCCGCCAGGAACGCATCGAGCCAGCCGCGCAGGCTGTTGACGAACGCCCAGGCCTGCACGCGCGGCGCATCCTCCAGCCGCACCACGGCTTCCTGCACCCGGCCGGCTTCCAGCGCCAGGGCGCGGCCGACGCCGGGCAGCAGGCCGCAGGCGAGCGGTGGTGTGACCCAGCGACCGTCCAGCAGCATGGCGACGTTGCCACGCGTGCACTCGGTAATTTCCCCGGCCGGGTTGTAGAGCACGGTGTCGAACACGCCGGCGTCCTGCGGCGCCAGGGCCTCGTAGTGGGCGCGCCGGGTGGTCTTGTGGCGCACGAATTCGCCCTGCGCCTCGGCCAGCGGACGGGCGGCCAGGCGCAGGCGCACCGGCGTGGGCGTCGGCTGCAGGGCGAAGGCCTCGGCGTGCGCCGCGCCGTCGGCGGCGAGGAGCAGGCGCACGCGCCAGTTCCCTTGCAGGTGCTGCAGGGCGGTGATCTGCAGCTCCTGGCGCACCGCGTGCGCGTTCCAGGGGAAGCCGAAATGCCCGGCCGCCACGCCCATGCGCGCCAGGTGGCGGTCGGCGTGGCGAAAGCTCCCGTCTTCCAGGGCCAGCGTCTCCAGCAGCTCGAACGGCGCGCTGGCGCGTTCCAGGAACGCCGCCTTGTGCTGCCATTCCTGCCACTCGGCCTCGGCCTGCGAGCCGGCGGTGATGCCGCTGCCGATGCCGCAGCGCAGCTGCGTGCCCGCCAGCACCAGCGTGCGGATCGGCACGTTGAAAGTGGCGTGCACGCCGCCCTGCGCGCCGGGCCGCACGACGCCGAGCGCGCCGCAGTACAGGCCGCGCGGACCGGGCTCGAGGGCCTGGATGGCGGCCATGGCCGCCGCCTTGGGCGCCCCCGTGACCGAGCCGCAGGGGAACAGCGCCGCGAACACGTCCCACAGCCGCGTGCCGGCCCGGGTGCGCGCGCGCACGTCCGAGGTCATTTGCCAGACCGCTGGCAGGGCCTCGGTGTGGAACAGGCGCGGCACCTGCACGCTGTGCGGCTCGGCGATGCGCGAGAGGTCGTTGCGCAGCAGGTCCACCACCATGACGTTTTCCGCCCGCTCCTTGGGCGATGCGCGCAGCCGCGCCGCCTGGGCTGCGTCCTCCTCGGCGCCGGCGCCGCGCGGCGCGGTGCCCTTCATCGGGCGCGCGAGGATCTCCCCGGCCGTGCCGGTCGGGCCGCTCTGCCAGTCGAAAAACAGCTCGGGCGAAACCGACAGCACCGCCTCGCCGCCCAAGTCCAGGCAGGCCGCGTAGCCGCCCGGCTGCGCGCGCTGCAGCGCGGCGAAGAGCGCGGCGGCCGCTTGCTCGCCGCCCCCCGCCAGGGTGCCGCAGAGCGCAGCCGTGTAGTTCACCTGGTAGCAGTCGCCGCGCGCGATGGCGGCCTGGATCGTGGCGAGCGCCGCGTCGAAGCGCGCGCGCCCGGGCAGGCCGTCCCAATGCACGGTGGGCGCGCCGGGCGCCGCCGGCGGCCAGGGCAGCGGCGTGTCGTGCACGGCGAACCAGGCGAGCGGGCCGTCCGCCGCGTGCGTGCGGAGCGCCGCATCGAAGGCCGGCGCGGCTTCGTAGCGCAGCCCACCCAGGCACCACGCGCCCTGCTCGGCGGCAGCGTGCACGGCGTCCAGCATGGCGCGCAGCTCGCTGGCGCTGCGCGCCACCAGCACCTGGCGCGGCGGCCCGAAGGCGTGGCGCAGGCGCGCTGCACCCGGGTCGTGGGGGTTCGCGAAATCAAGCAGCGTTTTCAAGGTCAAAATGGCCTCTAGCGCTTGTTGGTATTACGCTTATAGCTACTACTTAAATAGCAAATATCGCCTGTTTCGAATGTCAGGCGGCGCCGATGTTCGGCACCAGCCCGGCGATCGGCCGGCCGCTTTTCAGTGCCGCCGTGAAGGCCAGCATGCGGTCGATGGGCAGGCGCGCGCGCGGGATGATGGCCGGGTCCACATGAATGGCGTTGGTGCCGGTTTCCAGCACCTGGGCCACGCCGGCCAGGCCGTTCATCGCCATCCAGGGGCAGTGGGCGCAGCTCTTGCAGGTGGCGCTGTTGCCGGCGGTGGGCGCCTCGTAGAACACCTTGCCGGGGTTGAGCGTGCGCAGCTTGTGCATCATGCCGTTGTCGGTGGCAACGATGAATTCGCGCGCGTCCATCTCCTGCGCCGCCTTGAGGATGCCGGAGGTCGAGCCCACGGCGTCGGCCAGGGCAATGACTTCGGGGGGGGATTCGGGGTGCACCAGCACCTTGGCGCCGGGGTGGTCCTTCTTCAGCGCTTCGAGCTCGAAGGCCTTGAACTCGTCGTGCACGATGCAGGCGCCGTTCCACATCACCATGTCGGCGCCGGTTTCGCGCTGGATGTAGGCGCCCAGGTGCCGGTCGGGCGCCCAGAGGATCTTCTGCCCGGCGTCCTTGAGCGCGCGCACGATGTCGAGCGCGCAGCTCGACGTGACCAGCCAGTCGGCGCGCGCCTTCACGGCCGCGCTGGTGTTGGCGTAGACGACCACGGTGCGGTCCGGGTACTGGTCGCAAAAGGCGCTGAATTCCTGGATCGGGCAGCCCAGGTCGAGCGAGCAGGTGGCGTCCAGGTCGGGCATGAGGATGGTCTTCTCGGGCGAGAGGATCTTGGCCGTCTCGCCCATGAAGCGCACGCCGCTCACCACCAGGCTCGTGGCCGCGTGGTCGCGGCCGAAGCGCGCCATCTCCAGCGAATCGCTGACGATGCCGCCGGTTTCCTCGGCCAGGTCCTGCAGGTCCGGGTGCACGTAGTAGTGCGAGACCATCACCGCGTTCTTTTCCTTGAGCAGGCGGCGGATCTTGTCCTTGGTGGCTGCGCGCTCCTCCTGCGTCAGTTCGGCCGGCACGCGCGCCCAGGCGTATTTGGTCGAGCAGGTGGCACCGCCCTCAGGCTGCTCGTACTCGACTTCCTTGATGGCGATGGTGGTATTCATGTCAGTGCCTCGAATGCGCTCATGGCGCTTGAAACCGGAGTGGCCCCAACCAGCGGCCACCGCGCAAGGGCCGCCCCGCCGCGCTGGTGGCGTCCCCTGGGGGAGGGCGCACAGCGCCACAGGGGGTCACCTGATTTCCTCCATGCGCATGGAAAAGTCGGTGGCCTTCACGTCCTTGGTCAGCGCTCCGGTGGAGATGCGGTCGACGCCGGTTTCTGCAAGCGCGCGCAGGCCGTCGAGCGTCACGCCGCCCGAGATCTCCAGGATCGCCCCACCCTGCGGGTGCACGGCGTTGGTGCGCACGGCTTCGGCGAGCGTCCCGAGGTCCATGTTGTCAAGCAGCACCATCTTCGCGCCGGCGTCCAGGGCTTCGCGCAACTGGGCCAGCGTCTCGACCTCGATCTCGACGAACTCGGCACGCGCCGCCACTTCGGATGCGGCGCGCAGCACCGCTGCCACCCCGCCGGCGGCGGCGATGTGGTTCTCCTTGATCAGCACCGCGTCGTGCAGGCCGATGCGGTGGTTGGTGCCGCCGCCGATGCGCACGGCGTACTTCTGCGCAATGCGCAGGCCCGGCAGCGTCTTGCGCGTGTCCACGATGTCGGCCTTGGTGCCCGCCACGGCCTCCACATAGGCGGCGGTCTTGGTGGCCACGGCACTGAGCAGTTGCAGGAAGTTGAGCGCCGTGCGCTCGGCGCTCAGCAGTGCACGCGCATCGCCCTGCATCTGCAGCACCACCTGGTCGGCGGCGCAGCGCCCGCCTTCGGCCACGTGCCAGCGCAGTTCCACGGCTGGGTCGAGTGCGCGCAGTGCGGCCTCGGCCCAGGGGGCGCCGCACAGCACGGCGGACTCGCGCGCCAGGATGCGGGCGCGCACGCGCCGCCCCTGGGGAACCAGCGCGGCAGTGAGGTCGCCGCTGCCCAGGTCTTCCTGAAGCGCGCGGGCCACGTCCAGCAACACCTGCGCACGCAGCGGGGCTGGCAAGGTATCCAAAGGTGAATTCATGGTCCAAGCATAGCGTTTGGCAGGAGCCTGGGTGGGCGCAAGGGGTGCTTGCCCGACCGGGCCGCGCGGGGCGCCGACTACACTCCCGGCTCCTTCCCCGCCGCCCTGCCCGCCATGACCGAAGCGCCCGCGACCTCCGCCACCACGCCGTATGGCACGCTGCCGCCGGCCTCGCCCCTGCCCCAGCGCCGCCCTGTGAGCCTGCCGCGCCTGCAGCAAATGCGCGAGGCGGGCGAAAAAATCACCATGCTCACGGCGTACGACGCCACCTTTGCCGCCGTCGCCGACGCCGCTGGCGTGGAATGCCTGCTCGTCGGCGACTCGCTCGGCATGGTCTGCCAGGGCCTGCCCAGCACCGTCGGCGTGACGCTGGAGACCATGGTCTACCACACGGAAAGCGTGGCGCGCGGCCTGTACCGGGCACAAGGCACCGCCTGGCTGATCGCCGACCTGCCCTACGGCAGCTACGCCGAGAGCCGTGAGCAGGCCCTGCACAGCGCCTGCGCCCTGATGCGCGCCGGCGCGCACATGGTCAAGCTCGAAGGCGGCGGCTGGACGGCGCCCACCGTGCAGTTCCTGGTCGAGCGCGGCGTCCCCGTCTGCGCCCACCTGGGCCTGACGCCGCAGACCGTGCACGCCCTGGGCGGCTACCGCGTGCAGGGCA
This sequence comes from Acidovorax sp. SCN 68-22, assembly GCA_001724785.1. GTDB lineage: Bacteria > Pseudomonadota > Gammaproteobacteria > Burkholderiales > Burkholderiaceae_C > Simplicispira. Next base: position 15,036 of record MEDL01000031.1, read on the forward strand.
AGACCGACCAGGCGGCGCAGGCGCTGCGCCGCCACGCGCGCGAACTGCAGGATGCCGGCGCCGCCATGCTGGTGCTGGAAATGGTGCCCGCGCTGCTCGCCGCCGAGCTGACCACCGAACTGGCCCAGTGCGCCACCATCGGCATCGGCGCCGGCAAGGGCACCGCCGGCCAGGTGCTGGTGCTGCACGACATGCTGGGCATGAACCTCGGCAAGATGGCGCGCTTCGTGCACAACTTCATGCAGGACGCCGGCAGCGTGCGCGGTGCCATCGAGGCCTACGTCGCCGCCGTGAAGCAGCAGCGCTTTCCCGACGACGCGCTGCACGCCTGGTAGGCAGCGCCGCCGTTCCCGCTTCATCCGTTTTCCGCCATGCACATCGTCCACAGCATTTCCGACCTGCGCGCCGTGCTCGGCCCGCTCGGCCGACCCGCCTTCGTGCCCACCATGGGCAACCTGCACGACGGCCACATCGCCCTGATGCGCCGCGCCGTGCAGCTGGGCGAGGTACCGGTCGCCAGCATCTTCGTCAACCGCCTGCAGTTCCTGCCGCACGAGGACTTCGACAGCTACCCGCGCACCTGGGAGGCCGATTGCGAGCGCCTGGCCGCCGCCGGCTGCCAGGTGTTGTTCGCGCCGCGCGAGCACGACCTCTACCCCGAGCCGCAGACCTTCAAGGTGCAGCCCGACCCGCTGCTCGCCGACCTGCTCGAAGGGCAGTTCCGCCCCGGCTTCTTCACCGGCGTGTGCACGGTGGTGATGAAGCTGTTTTGCGCCGTGTTTGCCGGCAAGGCGCAGGGCGTGGCGGTGTTCGGCCAGAAGGACTACCAGCAGCTCATGGTGGTGCGGCGCATGGTGCAGCAGTTCGCGCTGCCGATCGACATCGTCGCCGCGCCCACGGAGCGCGCCGCCGACGGCCTGGCGCTCAGCTCGCGCAACGGCTACCTGAGCCCGGCCGAGCGCGCCCAGGCGGTGCAGTTGTCCCAGGCGCTGCGCGCGCTCGGCGAGGCAGCGCGGGCCGCCGGCGAGGCCCTGCCGGCGCGGCTGGCCGACCTGGAGCACGCAGCGCGCGCCCAGCTGGACGCGAGCGGCTGGCAGACCGACTACCTCGCCGTGCGCAGCCGCCGCACGCTGCAGGCACCACAGCCGGGCGACGCCCTGGTGGTGCTGGGCGCGGCGCGCCTGGGAACGACGCGGCTCATCGACAACCTCGAAGTCTGAGATTTCTCCCATGGACCCGGCCCTCTTGCTGCTCCTGGGCGGCGCCGCCCTGTACGCGGTGAACCGCCACCAGCAGCGCCAGCGCATCGCCCTGCTCGCCCACTTCCTCGGCCCGCTGCAGATCGAAAAGCTCATGGAAACGCTGACGCAGGGCTACCTGCGCGCGCTCGGCGAAAGCGACCCGACGCGCCAGGCCCAGGTGTTCGCCGTGCTCGAAGGCAGCGAAGCACAGCTTGCGGCGCAGTTCGCGCAGCTGGCCCGGGAATTCGCCGCCGTGCCCGCAGCCCAGGCGCGCGCCAGCACGCTCGCCCTGTCCTTCCCCTGGGCCAGCGTGCTGCTGCCTGCCGCCACCTTCGACCTGCGCAAGCTCCTGGCGGTGCACGCCAACGGCATCGCCCAGGCCTTGCGCAGCGACGCCGGCCTCTCGCCGCGCGACCGGGCCTACCGCATCAGCGCCGAGCTGTTCCTGATGCAGCACAGCTGCCACTGGTTCTGCAAGTCGCGCGCCGTGGCCTCGGCGCGCATGCTGGCGCGCCACCAGACGCCGCACGCGCAACTCGTCGCCTCGGTCGGGCCGCAGACGCGCAGCGCCTACCTGGCGCTGACAGGTGGCTAAGAACTTGTCCGGGCGTTGGCTGATCCTGCTGAACAAGCCGTTCGATGTGCTCAGCCAGTTCAGCGGCGACGGCCAGCGGCGCACCCTCGCCGATTGCGTCTCGGTGCCAGGGGTCTACCCGGCCGGCCGGCTGGACCGCGACAGCGAAGGCCTGCTGCTGCTCACCAACGACGGCGCGCTGCAGGCGCGCATTGCCGACCCGCGCCACAAGTTGGCCAAAACGTATTGGGCGCAGGTCGAGGGCGCGCCGAGCGAGGCCGCGCTGGCCCAGTTGCGCGCCGGCGTGCTGCTCAGCGACGGCATGACGCGCCCGGCCCAGGCCGAATGGCTGCCCGAACCAGCGCTGTGGCCGCGCAACCCGCCGATCCGCGTGCGCCAACGCATTCCCACGCACTGGCTGGCCATTACCCTGACGGAAGGCCGCAACCGCCAGGTGCGCCGCATGACGGCTGCCGTGGGCCTGCCCACGCTGCGCCTGGTGCGCGTGCGCATCGGCCCCTGGTCGCTCGATGGGCTGCCGCCGGGCGCCTGGCGTGAGGTGCCGGCAGAATTGCCGCAGGCGCGTGCGAATCGGTAAGAATTCCGACAAAAATGGCTGGAGCGCATGCCCTACCATGCAGGCTCGCACCGCCCACCACCGAGAACACCTATGAGCGCCCCCACCGACCGCGTCGTCTACAGCACCGAACACGTGCTCACCAGCCTGTGCAACTCGGTCACGCGCGTGCTCACCGTCGCGACCCAGAGCCAGATCCAGTACTCGGCCATGGTGCAGCGCATCACCAAGACCTGCCTGCGGCCGGACATCGGCTGCTTCGTGCTGTTCGACGGCGGATTTTCCGGGCTGATGGTGATCAATTTTTCCGCCCAGGCGGCGATGGAGCTGTATTCCAGCTACCTGCTGAGCATGGGCATGGCCAAGGAGGACCTGGCGCGCTCCTACACCTCGGACGAAGTGAGCAACGTGATGGGCGAGCTCATGAACCAGGTGGCGGGCGACTTCACCGGCAAGGTGCGGCGCGAGCTGCAGACGCACATCACACAGAACCAGCCCAAGATGCTGGTGCTGAACAAGCAGGTGATGCTCAGCGTGGACGCCAACCTCGACCAGCCTGAGGCGCGGCGCGTCACCTTCTACACCGGCAACAACAACATCTTCTACCTGGAACTCGCCATCGACCGCACCGAGTTCCTCAAGCTCTACGACTTCGAGCCGCAGGCGCAGGCCAACCCGGACGAAGTCATGGCCGAAGCCGCCACCCAGCGCGACGTGGCCCCACCCCCGCCGCCCGACAGCGACACCGACGAGCTGCTGCGCTCCCTGGGCATGTAGCCGCGGGGCGGCCAGTAGAATTCCCGCCGACCGTGGAGACCTGGGTGAGTGGTTTAAACCACCAGTCTTGTAAATCTCCGTGGAAGAAATTTGGAAGCTTGGCAGAGTGGTCGATTGCACCGGTCTTGAAAACCGGCAACCCGCAAGGGTTCCAGGGTTCGAATCCCTGAGCTTCCGCCAATAAAAACAAGCTCTTGACGCAACCCCAACGCGTTCGCCGAAGCTTGAAAATTGCGACAAAGAGCCCCGCAAGTCGGGGCTCTGCCGCAATGGGCGTTGGCCAGAAATTGGACCATTTTTTGGCAAGTGCCGACATAAAAAGAAGCGCGGCCTTCCCCTCTGCCTTGCTGTTTCTTTTTAAGCCCCATGGCTCGGCCTATGCCCATTTGGGAATCGAATACGGCGACGCCTCGCACTCAGCCCGGTCTGAGCCGAGTTGAACTGGAAGCCATGATTGGACTTCCGGTAGCAGCTTGCGTCTGACAGCACCCCATTCTCCAGAAACATGGACGCGAGAACGCACCATATGACCACTCCTCAGGCCTTCATCTGTGACGCCATTCGCACCCCCTTTGGTCGGTATGGTGGCGCGTTGTCCGGTGTTCGTGCCGACGATTTGGCGGCCATCCCCATCGGGGCATTGATGGAACGCAATCCAAGGGTGGACTGGGCAGCAATGACCGATGTGCTCTTCGGCTGTGCCAACCAGGCCGGTGAAGACAACCGCAATGTGGCGCGCATGGCGAGCCTGCTGGCCGGCTTGCCGGTCGATGTACCCGGTGCGACCATCAACCGCCTCTGCGGATCGGGATTGGATGCGATCGGGACTTCCGCGCGGGCCATCAAGGCTGGGGAAGCGGGGCTGATCATTGCGGGTGGCGTGGAGAGCATGAGTCGCGCGCCGTTTGTCATGCCCAAGTCCGAGACCGCGTTCGGACGTTCAAGTGCGGTGCATGACACCACCATCGGTTGGCGCTTCGTGAACAAACTCATGAAGGAAAAGTACGGTGTCGACTCCATGCCGGAGACTGCGGAAAACGTGGCACAGGAGTTCGGCATCGAACGTGAGGCGCAGGACCGCATGGCGTTGGCCAGTCAACAAAAGGCGCAGGCAGCCATTGAATCTGGACATTTGGCGCGCGAGATCGTCCCTGTCCGCATTCCACAAAAAAAAGGGGGGCACACAGTCGTTGATCAGGACGAACACCCTCGCGAGACCAACCTTGACGCGTTGTCGAGACTCAAAGGCATCGTGCGTCCCGATGGCACCGTGACCGCGGGGAACGCCTCGGGGGTCAACGACGGGGCCTGTGCCGTCTTGTTGGCAGATGAAGCCAACGCGTCAAAGTTCGGATTGCAACCTCGCGCCCGTGTGGTGGGCATGGCGGTGGCCGGCGTGGCGCCACGAATCATGGGAATTGGCCCTGCTCCTGCGACGGGAAAAGTGCTCTCTCAAACGGGTTTGTCTCTCGACCAGATGGATGTCATCGAACTGAACGAAGCCTTCGCAGCGCAAGGTCTGGCAGTGCTGCGCATGCTCGGCTTGAAAGACGACGATGCGCGTGTCAATTCCTGGGGAGGTGCCATCGCACTCGGTCACCCACTGGGTGCAAGCGGTGCACGTTTGGTCACGACAGCCGTCAACCGCTTGCATGCACAT
>MEDL01000032.1 GCA_001724785.1 Acidovorax sp. SCN 68-22
GGCGTCTGCGTCGAATGCGGCACCGAGTTCGCCCGCGCCCTCCTGCTGGCACTGCAGGTCGAAATCCCATTCGCCCCACTCGCCCGGCGCGCCGAATTCGGCATGCGCCCAGGCGAGCACCGTTTCGGCTTCGCGCAGCGCCGCAGGCAGCCGCGCGGGCAGCACGCAGGCCATGGCGTCCCAGCTGGCGCCGCCGTCGGCGTTCTCGCTGTGGTCAAAATCGAGGTAGTCCAACACCATCGGGACATTGTCCCCTGCACGCCCCATGACCGACCCCGTACCCGCCCTGGCCCTGGAGCAGCTCGACCTGCACTGGCCGCATGCCCCGCTGTTTTCCGCGCTCGACTGGCGCGCGCCGGCCGGCGCCGCGCTGGTGCAAGGCGGGCCGGGCAGCGGCAAGACGACGCTCTTGCGCCTCATGGCGGGCGCGCTGGCGCCGACGCGTGGGCGCATCCTGCTGCACGGCGCCGCGGTGCGGGCGGGCGAGGTGTTCTGGGCCGAGCGCGACGCCGCCGGCGCGGACCAAACCGTGGTGCGCGATTGGTGGCAGGCGCTGGCCGGGCGCTACCCGGGCTGGGACGCGGACGCGCTCGCGCGCCATGTGCAGGGCTTCGCGCTGGAGCCGCACCAGGGCAAGGCCTTCTTCATGCTCTCGACCGGCACGCGCCGCAAGGCCTGGCTGGCCGCCGCGCTGGCCAGCGGCGCGCCGCTGGTGCTGATCGACGAGCCGCTCGCCGGGCTGGACATGGCCTCGGCGCGCTACCTGGCCAGCGCCATCGCCGAAGCGGGGCAGATGCCCGGCCGCGTGGTCGTGGTGGCGCACGACGCGCCCCTGGATGGCGTGCCCTGGGCGGCCACGCTGGTGCTGCCGGACGCCGCTTGAGAAACTATGAAAACGATAGCTTCAAACGCTTGTTGCGCTTGCGCAGAAGGCAAAAAAAGCTTGAAATTTTGCCCTACATCGCGCGGAACTGCGCCGCGTACAAACGGCTGACCGCAAAGGCCTCCGGCCGGCCGTGCAGCAGCACGCTCTGCTTGCCGCTTTCGCTGCGCACCACGCTGGCGATGGCCGAGGCCCGCACCAGGGTGCCGCGGTGGATCTGCCAGAACTGCTGCGTGTCGAGCTGTGCCAGCAGCTCGCGCAGCGGCGTGCGCACCAGGTGCTCGCGCCCGGCGGTCAGCACGCGCACGTATTTGTCGGCGGCCTCGAACACCAGCACCTCGTCCACCGGCACCATGTCGATGCGGCTGCCGCTGCCGGCCTGGATGAAGCGCAGTGGCGCCGCCGCTGGCGCGGCGATGCCCGGCGTGCCGGCGCCCGACGCACTGGCGAGCAATTGGCGCAGCTGCGCCAGCGTGGCCTCGTCCACCGGCTGCGCGCCGCTGCCGCGCGCGGCCAGCAGCGCCTGCACGCGCGCCACGGTTTTCTCCAGCCGGCCGCGCTGCAAAGGCTTGAGCAGGTAGTCCACCGCCTGTGCCTCGAAGGCCTGCACGGCGTACTGGTCGTAGGCGGTGAGGAATACCAGCGCCGGGAAGGGCGTGCCCTCGGGCCAGGCGTCGGCCAGCTCGGCGGCGGCCTCCAGCCCGCTCTGGCCCGGCATGCGGATGTCGAAGAACAGCACCTCGGGCGCGAGCGCCAGCGCCTCGCGCACGGCCGACAGGCCATCGCCCACGCGGGCGGCGATCTGCAGCCCGGGCCAGGCGCGTGCCAGTTCCTGCTGCAGGGCGTCGGCCAGCAGGGGCTCGTCTTCGGCGATCAGGGCGCGGGTCATGGGGATTCCAGAGGTAATTCAATGGTAGCGCTTGTCCCGCCTTGGTCCATAGCTCTCAATTCGAGAGTGGCGGCACCGCCGTACCGGGTGGCCAAGCGCTCGCGCACCTGGGCCAGGCCGAAACCGTGCCCCGCGCGCGCGGGGGCGCCGGGGTCATGGCCTGCGCCGGTGTCGGCCACTTCCAGCTGGATGCGGCCATCGGGCAGGCGGCGCGCACGCACGTCGATGCGCCCGCCCGTCACATGCGGTTCCAGGCCGTGGTGGACGGCGTTCTCCACCAGGGGCTGCAGCAGCAGCGGGGGGATGGGCGCATCGGCGAGGTCGGGCGGCAGGTGCAGGGCGTAGGCCAGGCGTGGCCCCATGCGCACGGACATCAGCTCCAGGTAGTCTCTCAGCCGGTCGAACTCGGCCGACAGCGGGTGCAGCGGCGCCCGCGAGGCCGACAAGGTGGCGCGCAGGAAGTCCACCATGCGGTCCAGCATGGCCTCGGCGCGCGGCGGGTCCACGGCGATCAGCGCGCGCAGCGTGGCCAGGGTGTTGAACAGCATGTGCGGTTCGAGCTGGCTTTGCAGCAGCATCAGCCGCGCCTCGGTGGTGTCGCGCTGGGCGGCGGCGCGGCTGGCTTCGAGCGCCGCCGCCCGGCCGCGCATGTGGAAGTAGAAGCTCGCGACGCTGCCGGCCACGATGGTGATGACGAGGCCGATCTGGTCGTCGCGCGCGGAGCGGTAGCCCCCGGTGCCCATCAGCCACGCCCCGAGCGGGTCGCCCACCAGGAAGCCCGTGCCGATGCCGACGAGGGTCAGCACGATGCCGCGCCAGCCCTTGGGCCAGCCGTGGCCGCCGGCGCTGCTCGGGTGGCAGTACCGGGCCGGGACGAGCAGGCGCCCGAACTCGATCACGCTCCAGATGATCAGCCCGATGGCCAGCGCGTGCCCCAATTGCGTCCAGTAGCTGTGCCGGGGCCAGATGCTGGTGGTAAGCACCGCGACCACGCAGCAAAAAGCCACCACCTGCAGAAAGTGCCGGGCGGTGCCGAGCCAGTGGATTCTCATGGGGGCGGCGCGCTTAGTGTGCTGTCCCGCAAATCACTGCGCATGAAATCGCGCCTTCGCGCCCAGGGCGGCGTTGCAAATCCTCGGGATAGCTACGGCTATCCCTGCGCTTTGCGCCTTGCCCTGAACGCGAATCCATCGATTTCACTTTGCGCATCAATTTGCGGGACAGCACACCAACCGGGTCTGGTAGAAGTTCACGATGGCATCGTAAACCGTCGGCAGGGCGCGCAGCCGATCGAAGCCGGGTGGGTCGTCCAGCAGGCGTGCCGCACGCGGCGGCAGACCGACCGGCGGCGGCGACAGGGGCGCGCCGTGCCCGCCCTCGGCCAGGTCCGCCAACAGCGTGCAGTGGGGTTCGCAGGCGGCCCGCACGGCGTCGATGTGAAAGTGCGGCGCCAGCCAGGCGTCGCGCCCGGCGCGCACCAGCCCGAGCGGCACGCGCGGCGGCGCGAGCGATGCCATGTCGATCGGGGAGGCCATGGGCACTGCCGCCACCACGGCCGCCACGCGCGGGTCGTGGGCGGTGCGCCAGCGCGTGTCGTCGGCCCATTTGTGCAGGATCACCGAGCGCGCGATGGCCAGCTTGGCGCCGTCCAGAACGCCCCCGGTCAGTTCCGTCGTGAGGCCCACACAGGCGGCAAAGTCTTGCGCCAGGTGCGCGTCGCAATGGCGGGCCTGCAGGGCGGGCGACCAGCGCGCCCCCGCCAGCGTGAGCGCCGCGATGCCGCCCGCCGACATGCCGTAGACGCCGACGCGCGCGACGTCGAGAGGGTGGCCACGGTGTCGATGGCCTGCGACAGCTCCTGCGGCCGGCGCGCCCACGACACCGGGCCCACGTCGCGCATGTCCTGCCAGTTGTCGCCGGCGTGCTCCGGCATGGCCACGGTGAAGCCGGCGTGCACGAGCGCCCGCGCCAGGTCGATCTCGGTGACGAAGCTGCCGCCCGAGCCGTGCGAGAGCACCACCAGCCGGCCGTTGCCGCCCGCAGGCGGGGCGTCGGGCGCAGCCGGCAGGGTGTAGGGGCCGCGCGGGATGGGCGTGTCGGGGGTGCGCGTAGGGTAGGCCAGGGTGAGCGGGGGCTGGCCTTCCACCGCCAGGGTCAGCAGGCCGGTGCCCGCGTGGGCGGTGGCCAGGCCGAGTGCGGCCAGGGCCAACCGCGCGGTGCTCCACACGGTGCGGCAAGTGAAGCGGGAAACGGGATGGCACGGCATGGTGACTATTGAAATAGTAGCTACCAGGGAAGATCCATCAAGCGCTGGAGGCTGTTTTTCAATGTATTCCGTCGCGGCGGCGCAGCTTGGCGCGCTCGGCGTCCAGCAGCCGCTCGTGCAGGTCGGTGCCCGAGCCCAGCCACACGGCCAGGCCGTGGATCGCCAGGCCCAGGCCCCAGCCGGCCAGCGGGTAGAGGTGCCAGGCGCGGCCGGTGTGCCAGGCGACCAGCGCCAGGCCGGCGTTGACGCACACATAGACCAGGGCGTGGATCAGCCAGCCCATCTTGGCGGCCGCGCGGCGGCGGGCAAGGCGCTCGCGGGCGGCGTCGGAGTGTTGGGTGTCGTATGGCACAGGAGGCTCCTTGAAAGTGGGGGATCAGGCCGATTGCAGGGCCGGGCGGGTGCCCTGCGCCAGGCGCCAGAGGCGCAGGCTCCGGGCGGCGAACAAGCCGTTGAACACGCCGTACAGCAGGGCGATCTCGAGCCCGAAGCGGCTGTCGTGCGCCAGTTGCGGCTGCAGCGCCAGTTCCACGCCCACGGCGTACTTCACCAGGAAGATGCCCAGGATGAGCGCGAGCGGCCAGGCGCTCCCCGGCAGTTCGAAGCGCTGATCGGCTGCATCGAAGCGCGTGCCGGTGGGCGGCGCGGCGCGCAGCCACAGGGCGGTGGCGGCCACCGCGCTGGCGGCGAGCAGCCAGCCGGCGAGGATGCCCGCGATCTGCGCCGTGCCGCCGAAGGCCGAGGCCAGGCCCCAGGCGGAGAACCCGGCCATGGCAATGGGCATGGTGAGCACGCGGCGCAGGCCGGCGCTGCGTGCAAAGCACTGGCTCGCGCCCAGGGCGACGAGGGCGGCGAGCAGGCCCCACACCCAGGTGGGCGTGCGGGCGACGACGGTGAGCAGGGCTTGGGGGTGCTCGGTGGCGAGGGTCAGAAGCATGGCGGTCTTTCCAAAAGGGATAGGTCGATGGCCCGCACTGTGGCTGCGCGCACTTTCTCTCGCCAGGCGATTGCGACACAATGCGCCACGCACGCCGCCAAGTGCCTGTGGGGGGCGCGAAATGCACGCTGGGGGGCTGCCCGCACCGGAACGGCCCCGCACACGGCTGGCGGGGAAAAAGCTGCTAAGCTGGACCAAACAAGTCGTTACGTTTGTGCAACCGCATTCTTTCGGGAGAGGATGTCCTGACACGCCGCCGCTCACGGGCGGCTTCGCCTGCGCCGCCGGTCCGGACACTCGGGTCCTTCCATGACGCCTGAACCCCTCTCTTCGTCCATGGCCAGTTCGTTCGCCCTGGGATTGCCCGACGGCGTGGTGCTGGACGTCATCACGCGCGACACCGGTGCGACGGTGGCCGTCGTCAACCGCGAGTTGCAGGTCGTGTACTGCAACGACGAATACGCGCGCTGGTTCGAAACCACGCGCGACCAGGTGGTGGGCAAGACTTTGGACGACCTGTACGGCACCGCCGATCGGATCCGGTTCATGCCGTTCGTGGAGCGCGTGCTGATGGGGGAGCGGGTCGAATACCAGCGCCTGCTGCACAACCCCTACGGCGCCGAGGAGTGGCGCACCATCTGCCTGACTCCGGCGCGCAATGCGGCCGGCGAGATCGCCGGCTTCATCACCTCGGCCCTGGACGTGCACGAACTGCAGGTTTCGCGCGCGGCGCTGCGCGCGGCCAACCAGCGCCTGTCCTCGCACATGGACAACAGCCCGCTTGCCGTGCTGGAGATGGACCAGGCGCTGCGGTTGCTGCACTGCTCCGAGCGCGCCATTCAGCTCATGGGCTGGGAATCGGCCGTGCCGGCGCACGGCAGCTACCTGCCGGATCTGCTGCGCACCACCGACCAGCGCCTGGGCCAGGCGCTCGAGCGCCTGCAGCAGGGACGCGAGGCGCAGAACCGCGTGGAAACCTGTTTCCTGCGCGCGGACGGCACGGAAATCCACGCCGAGTGGTTCAACTCGGCCCTGACCGACGCCCAGGGCCGCGTCACGTCGCTCATGGCCCTGGTGCAGGATGTGTCCGACCGGGTGCAGATCGCGCGCCAGCAGGAGCACGTCGCCAACCACGACGCACTCACGGGCCTGTACAACCGGGCCGCGTTCCACGTGCAGCTGGGCCGTGCGCTCGCCGCCGTGCGGCACGGCGGTGGTGTGGCGCTGCTGTTCATCGACCTCGACGGCTTCAAGCGCATCAACGACGAGCAGGGCCACCACGCGGGCGACGAAGTGCTGCGCATCGTGGCGCAGCGCCTGGCGGGCGCGGTGCGCGAGGGCGATACCGTGGCGCGCCTGGGCGGTGACGAATTCCTGGTCATGCTCGACCGCAACCTCACGCCCGAGGAGCCGCAGCGCATTGGCCAGCGCATCATCGAAGCGCTCAACCAGCCCATGGGGGTCGGCGGCCACACCGTGCGTGTGGGCGCGAGCATCGGCGTGGCCATGCACCCGCCCATGAAGGGCGAGATCGAGGTGCTGATGGGCGCCGCCGACCAGGCCATGTACGCCGCCAAGCGCAACGGCAAGGGGCAGCTGTGCTACGCCGGCGCCCCGGCTTGACCGCGCGGTAGGGCGATGCTCTGCTGGAAGCAGAAGAAGTTGCCGGGGTCGTACGCCGCCTTGGCCTGCTGCAACTGCGGATACGCCGGGCCCCAGTAGGCGTGGGTGAAGTCCTGCAGGCGGCTGTCGGGGTAGTTCTGGTAGACGTGGCCGTTCAGGAAGGGCTGCACCAGCTGCATGAAGCGGTCCAGCCAGGCTTCCATCTGCACCCGTTCCTCGGCGTTGCGCCAGAACACATCCACCACCAGGTCGGCGTCCACGTCGCGGTGAACGAAGGCGCTGGCCTCGACGGGGTAGCGGTTGATGGCGCCGCCGTAGGGCTCGAGGTAGGCGAGCGACCAGGGGTTGGGCGAGGTGGCGAAATAGTCCACGATGCTTTGCCAGTCGGCTTGCGTCAGCGGCCGGGCGATGTAGCCGCAGGCCTTGGTCTCGCAGATGCCGTCTGGCAGGGCGTCGGGCAGGGTGTAGGGGTGGTCTTCCAGCCAGACGTTCATGGCCGGGTAGCTGCCGGTGTTGCTGCAGAGCAGCTGCGCGCCGGGGAGGGCCAGAAGGGGCGCCAGGGCCTGCATGCCCGCCTCCGCCGTGCCGCAGAACATGCCCTGCGCCATGTACACCGGCTGCCCGTTCAGGATGCCCAGGTTCATCATGTAGCCCAGGGCGTCGGGCGCTCCCGTGCGCATGTAGCGGCTTTGCAGCAGGGAAAACACCTGTGCGGCGCTGGTTGCGGGCCAGCCGATGGCCCAGGCCCAGACCTGGTCGAGCGGCACCATGCGGTAGGTGACCTGCAGCAGCACGCCGAAGTTGCCGCCGGTGCCGCCGCGCATGGCCCACCACAGCAGCGGGTTCTCCGTGGCGCTCGCCGTGACGATGCGCCCGTCGGCCAGTGCCACGCGGAAAGACTCCACGAGGTCGCTCTGGATGCCGAAGGCGCGCGAGGTGTAGCCGTAGCCGCCGCCCTGCACGAAGCCGCCGACGCACACGCTGCCGCAGGCGCCGGTGGGCACGTGCCAGCCGGTGCCGTTCATGGCGCCGTTGAAGCGGTCGAAGTCGGTCCCGGGAAGGACGTGCACGCGCTGGGTCGCGCGGTCGAGCACCACGCCGCGCATCTCGCTCAGGTCCACCACCATGCCGTTGTTGACGGAGTAGCCCCCGGTGCTGTGCCCGCCGCAGCGCACCGCCACCCACAGCTGGTAGCGCCGGGCGACGGCGAGGCATTCGAGCACGTCGTTCTCGCAGACGCAGTAGACGATGAGCTGCGGGTAGGACTGAAAGGCGGGGTTGGATTCCTGGCGCGCCTGGTCGTAGTCGGGGCTGGAAGGCAGGACCACCCGGCCGACCAGCGCGAGTTCGAGCGCGGCGGCCGCGTCCCAGGGCAGGGCGTGCACCGCCGCCTGGCGGGCGTTCAGGGCCCGGAAGTGCGCCGCGCGGGCATCCTTGGCGAGGCGGGCCGGGCTTTTGCGGTGGGCCATGGGACGTGCTCCAGATCAAAAGATTGCGTGTGTAGCGCATCGCATCGGGCAAACATAGTGGGAATAGACCCTAGCCCATCGGGAGCGTTGCGCGCGCGGCACGCCGGGGTCGCCCCGCCGGGGCGGGATAATCCACGCCTTTCATTCAGGCCGCCAGGGCCAAGGACGCACGCGTGGACATAGTTTTGCTGCTCAAGGCAGCCATCATGGGGGTGGTCGAAGGCCTGACCGAATTCCTGCCGATCTCCTCCACCGGCCACCTCATCCTGGCGGGGGCGCTCCTCGGGTTCGACGACGAGAAGGCCAAGGTGTTCGACATCGCCATCCAGACCGGCGCGATCTTCGCCGTCATCCTGGTGTACTGGCAGAAGATCCGCGAGACCGTGGTGGCGCTGCCGAGCTCCCGCCAGGCACAGCGCTTCGCCCTCAACGTGGTCATCGGCGTGCTGCCCGCCATCGTGCTCGGCCTGGCATTCGGCAAGGCGATCAAGGCGCATCTGTTCACGCCGGTGGTGGTGGCCAGCACCTTCATCCTGGGCGGCTTTGTCATCCTCTGGGCGGAGCGGCGCGCACCCCAGGCCACCCGCGTGGCCTCGGTGGACGACATGACGCCGTTCGATGCGCTCAAGGTCGGCCTGGTGCAGTGCCTGGCGATGGTACCGGGCACGAGCCGCAGCGGCGCCACCATCATCGGCGGCATGCTGCTGGGGCTGTCGCGCAAGGCGGCCACCGATTATTCCTTCTTCCTGGCCATGCCGACGCTGATTGGCGCGGGCGCCTACAGCCTCTACAAGGAGCGCGCGCTGCTGTCCATGGCCGATGCGCCGATGTTTGCCGTCGGCCTGGTGTTTTCCTTTGTCAGCGCCTGGATCTGCGTGCGCTGGCTGCTGCGCTACATCAGCAGCCACAGCTTCGTGCCTTTTGCCTGGTACCGCATTGCCTTCGGCTGCGTGGTGTTGATCACTGCTCTGGCAGGCTGGGTGCGCTGGGACGCGGCATGATGGGGGCCATGCAATCCCTTACGCTTGTTCGCGCCGCCGCGCTCGCCCTGGTGGCACTGGTGCCTCTCGCAGCGCGCGCCGCCGACTCCGCACCGGCCGACGCCCGGGCCGCCGGCGCGCACCAAGACCGCGCCTATACCTGGGCCGTGGGACTGGCGGCTTCGAATGGCCCGGACTATGCGGGGAGCGACCAGCGCGGCAACAGCCTGCGCCCGGTGTTGGGCCTGGACATCGGCCGCTACACGCTCTCGAGCGGCGGCGGCGGCTCGCTGCTCGACTTCGACCTGGAACCGCGCTACACCGGCGTCAGCGCGCGCGTGTTCGACGCCGAGCGCCTGCACCTCAGCGTGGGCCTGCGCATTGGCGGGGGCCGCACGCACGACGCCGATTCGCCGCTGCACGGCCTGCCCGACGTGCGCCGTACGCTGCGCGCCCGCCTCTCGGCCAGCTATTCGCTGACGCCCGACCTGAGCCTGCGCAGCTCGCTCAATCAGGACCTTTTGGGGCGCAAGGGCGGCACCACGCTGCAAACCACGTTGCAGTACGAATGGCAGGTCACCCCCAGCACCGAGATCGGCCTGGCGGCCGGTTTCACCGTGGCCAACGCGACCCACATGCGCAGCTTTTTTGGCGTGCCGCAGGACGTGGCCCGGGTGCGCACGCCTTTTCCGGCCTATTCGCCCGGCGGCGGGGTGATGAGCACCGACCTGGGCGTGGAAATCAAGAGCGCCATCACCGACCGCTGGGTGTTGCTCGGCGGCGTGCGCCTGAGCCAGCTGCGCGGCGACGCACGCGCCAGCCCCATCGTCGTCAAGCCGAACAACTACGGCGTGACGGTGGGCCTCGCCTACCGCTGCTGCCGCTGATACGGCTTGCCTTCCAACGCACGACGTCGTTGGGTCGCCTCGCCGCGTTGCAGCACCGTCTTCGGCTCTCCGCCCCAGTTATCCGCTTGCATGCAAAGCCGTAGGGGCCGGCCGCACCTGCTCACGGCGCCGCCGGAGCCCCCGGGCTGCGCTGCAGGCGGAACTTGCCGCCCTGCTTGCCGGCGTACATGGCGGCGTCGGCGCGCTTGAGCAGATCGACGGCGTCGCGGCTGTCCTGCGGCGCCAGGGCGTAGCCGATCGTCAACCCCAGCCGCACCTGCGCCCCGCCCAGGAAGAAGGGTTCGCGGAAGGATTCCAGCAGCTTGTTGCCGAGCTCATGGGCCTGACCTGCGCCTGCGATGTGCCGCGCCATGATGACGAACTCGTCGCCCCCCAGCCGCGCCACCAGGTCGCTCTGGCGCACCTGGCTCTGCAGGCGCCGCGCCACGGCCACCAGCAGCTCGTCGCCGACGTCGTGGCCGTGCCGGTCGTTGACCGGCTTGAAGCTGTCCAGGTCCATCATGTAGAGCGCCACCATGCGGTCCGGGGCGCAGTCGGCCAAGGCGGCCGCGAGGGCCTGGCCCAGCCCCCGGCGGTTGGGCAGGCCGGTCAGCGGGTCGGTGTGGGCGAGCGAATGCAGGGTGTCGCGCTCGGTGCGGGCGCGCTCGGCGGCGGTGCGCTGGGCCTTGGCGTGCAGGCCGAGCACGCGCATGAACAGCAGCATGTCGAGCGTGGCGCCGAACTGGAACGAGTGCAGGGTCCAGAAGTTCACCGGTACCCAGCCCCGGATCACGCCGATGACGATGGCCGTTGCCACGAAGTAGACCAGCCAGGCCAGCAGCAGGGTCGCACCCACGGCTTCGCCCTGGCGCATGCGCGCCACAGCGCCGGGAATGCCCATCAGCGCCGGCACCAGGCCCAGGATGCTGACGATGCCGGTCAGCACCCGGGTGTCGTACAGGTCGAGCGCGAACGCCACGGCGAGCGCCGCCGTGCCGACGGCGCCCACGCGCATGGCGTGCATCAAGCGGTGGCGTGGGTCGCCTGCCGCCAGCGCCTGGCCGATGAACAGGAAAGAGCCGCAGGTGGCCATGAGGGCGGCCAGGCCGCTCGCGTGCCGCTCCATCCACGCGTTGTGGCCCCACAGGTACTGCGCGCCGATACCGAAGAACTGCAGCGAGAACAGCAGGCTGCCCGAAATCAGCAACGCGTACTGAAGAAACAGCACGTCGCGCAGGCCGACCCACTGGGCCAGGCTGTAGACCAGCAGGCACAGCGCCAGGCCGGTGAGCACACCCTGCAGCATCTGTTCCTTCAGCGCCCGGCCGAGCAAGGCCGCCGGTTCGCTGAGCGTGATGGGCAGAACCATGGCGCCCTGGGTCTGCACGCGCAGCAACAGTTCGTACGGCGCGCCGGGTTCCAGTTGCAGTTCGACGGCGGGAATCCGGCTGGGCAGGGGGCGCAGCGCGGGCGCCACCAGGTTGCCGAGTGCCGCCTGCTGCACCACACGTCCGCCGCGCGCCAGGAAAACCTCGATGTGGTTGAGCGGCGCGTAGTCGATGGACAGCACCCAGCGCCCGCCGGCGCCCGGCGCCACGGCGAAGGGCAGGCGCAGCCACACCGGTTCGGGACGCACGCCCAGCGTGCCTTCCGTGGCCGGGACCGGCTGGAAAGCGCTGGCGTCCTGGAGTAGCCCCTCGGCGCTGAAGCGCTGCTCGGGGTCGGGCAGCATGGTCAATGCCGACCATACGGGCACCGATCGGGCGCTGTTGTCCAGCACCAAGGCGGCAGGTGCGGATCGTGCCCAGGGGGCCAGAAGCACCAAGGCCAGCCACAGCGCCCACAGCCCGATGCCGCCCCAGCCCCGCGCCGTGGGCGGGACCGGCGGCTGCGGCGTAGGGAGGCGGAGCATGGCGGCGGGAGGGGTGGACTTTCGGAAAGGCGGCCTAACGTGACAAAGTGTAAAAGAAATGCCCGACCGGGTACCGTCAGCGCTTGGCCGTGAGGACCGACAGATTGAGCAGCGCGGCCTCGACCGCCGCCGCCGTCAGCAGGGGCTGCTCCATGGGAAACAGGTGCGTGCCGTCCAGCATGTGCACACGTCCCTGCGTGACGCGCATGGTCAGGCCCATGCCGACCTGCTGCATTTCCACCGAAGCCAGGCCGCCGATGAAGGCCGCCGGGCAACGCAAAGGGTGCTTGCGCAGCAGCGTGCCCAGGTTGTGCGGCAGGGTGTTGTAGATGGCGGTTTCCACGTCGCGGTCAAAGCGCAGGCTGCGCGCGCCGCCCTCGTCCTGCAGGCCGTGGGCAATGTAGTCGCGCAGCACGTCGGGGTGCCAGCGGGCGAACGCCTTCTTGTGCGCGAAGTGCGCCAGAGCTTCTTCGTCGCTCGCCCAGTGCCTGCGCCGGCGGGCGCTGACGCGGCCGGGCGAGACGGCGCCCACCATTTGCGTGCGCTTGGCGACGCCCACGGCATTGGCCTTCCAGCCGCTGATCAGCGGCGAATCGAGCATCACCACGCCGCGCGCCAGTTGCGGGTGCTGCGCCGCCGCCATCACGCTCAGGATGCCCCCGAGCGAGTGCCCGACGAGGAACACCGGCGCGCCGCGCGCCTGCACCTCGCCGCGTGCGAAATCGGCCAGCTGCTGCACCAGATGCGGCCAGTTGCTGGTGACGGGGTAGCGCGGGTCGTGCCCGAAGCGGTCGATGAAGCCGAGCGTGAAGCCGCGCGCGCGCAGGTGCGCGAACAGCGCGCTGTAGGTGGCGCCGGGAAAGCTGTTGCCGTGCGAGAAGACGATGTGGGTCATGAAGTGGGAATTGGGAAGGCCGCGCTGGCGCAGCGCAGGGCGCTGCGGCGCGTGCTCAGCGGTCGAAAGGACCGGCGATCTTGCGCAGCGGCGGGTAGCGGCAATCGGCGGTCTGCAGCGCGGGCTGGTCGGGGCCGGCCTGCCAGCGCGGGCTCTCGATGGAATCGAAGGCCTTGCGGATCTCGGCGCCCCAGCGCCCGTGCAGCAGGCGGAAATAGGGATTGGATTCGTCGATGCAGACGATCTTGTCGCTTTGGTAGCGGTTGTTCTCGTACAGCACCATGTCGAGCGGCAGGCCGACCGACAGGTTGGACTTGAGCGTGCTGTCCATCGACACCAGGGCGCACTTGGCCGCGTCTTCCAGCGAGGTGCCCGGGGTGAGGATGCGGTCGAGCACCGGCTTGCCGTACTTGGATTCGCCCACCTGGAAGAACGGTGTTTCGTCCGTCGCCTCGATGAAGTTGCCGGCCGAATAGACCTGGAACAGCCGCATGTGCTCCCCGCGCACCTGGCCGCCGAAGATCAGCGAGACGTTGAAATCCACACCCGCCTGGCGCAGCGCCTCGCCGTCGCGCTCGTGCACGCTGCGCACGGCGTGGCCGACCACGCGCGCTGCGTCGTACAGGCTGCCGGCGTTCCATATCGTGACCGGCTCGCCGGGCTGCTCCGGGTCGCGGATCTGCGTGGTCTGCAGCACCTCGCGCACGGATTGCGAAATCGACAGGTTGCCGGCGGAGAGCAGCACCATGAAGCGCTCGCCCGGACGCTCGTAGATCATCAGCTTGCGAAACGAGCTGATCTGGTCAATGCCGGCGTTGGTGCGCGAGTCGGCGAGGAAAACAAGTCCGGCGTTGAGCTTGATGGCAACGCAGTACGTCATGGGGCATTGGGGTAAATACGGAGCTCCACAGTGTAGTAGCCTGAGCAGTCGCTTAATGAAATTCAGCCGGGCCCGTCTTTTTGCCATCTTTCGTCGCACCTTCCTCCCATGTCCGCCTCGTTGCCTGCCTTGCGCCAGCCCTCCATCCTCCTTCGTGCTCTGCGCGCGGCCGCCTCCTGCGCAGTCGTCGCGGCCCTTGCCGCCTGCGGCGGCGGGCGGGACGAAGGCCCCGAGCGGCCAGAGCCACCGGCTGGCCCGGTCAATCCCGACGGGCGCGGCAGCCTGAAGGCGAGCACGCCGCTGGCAACCATCGCGGCGGCGGATATTGCCGCCGCCCTGGCCTTGGACAACACGCGCGTGCAAGGCGTGGTGCCGCGTTACGCCGTTGCGTCCTGGCGGCTTGAATACACCACGCTGGACGCCGATGGCCGGGAGGTGCGCGCTTCCGGTCTGGTCAGCGTGCCGCAAAAGCCCCCAGGCAGCGCCAGCCCGGTATTGAGTTACCAGCACGGCACCATCTTTCGCGACGCCGAGGCGCCGAGCAACAACGTGCAGCCCAATGAAGTCGCGGTGGTGCTGGCGTCGCTGGGTTTCGTGGTGCTGGCACCCGACTACGTGGGCTTTGGCGTCTCGCGCGGCACCCCGCACCCGTATTTGCAGGCCACGCCGAGCGCGGCGGCGGTGAACGATTTCCTCACCGCGAGCGAAGTCTGGCGCGCGCGGAACCAGGTGGCCGACAACGGCCAGCTGTTTCTCAGTGGCTATTCGGAAGGCGGCTACGTCACCATGGCCGCGCACCGCGAGTTGCAGGCGAGCGGCTCGCCGCACCTGGCCAGGCTGCGCATGAGCGTCGTCGGCGCCGGGCCCTACGACGTGCAGACCACCCTGGACGGCCTGATCGACCTGGTCAGGGACGAGCAGCCCGTGCTGGGCGCGCTCATCAACCCCGGGTTCCTGCGCTACCTCGGCGGCAGCGTGCAGCGCGAAGTGCGCCGCGCCGTGCTGCGCGGGCTGATCCCGGACGACGCCGACGTGGCCTACGACACCCGCTTTCTCGACGACTTCTTTGCCGACGACACGCGCGCCATCCTGCAAAAGAGCAGCGTGTACGACTGGCGCCCGCAGGTGCCGGTGTTCCTGTTCCACAGCCCGCGCGACAAGACGGTGCCCTACGCCAGTTCGGTGCGCACGCTCGAAGCCATGCGCCAGCGCGGCGCGGGCGAGCTGGTCTCGCTGAGCGATTGCCGCCTGGTGCCGGGTGGCCACATTCCCTGCGTGCCGCCCTTCGTGGCGTTCCTGCTGGAGCAGGTCGGTGCGGTGGCGCAGGGCCTGTAGGCGGCGCGCTCAGACACTCCGGGTTACTCTCAAATATATAGCTATAAAGCCATAACCAGCAAGCGCTGGCGGCCATTTTTAATCAAAAAATGCGCCGCCGTGGGCGTGGATGCGGCGCCGGTTGCTTCCGTTGCCGCCCGGCGGCTCAGGCCTCCTCCCAGAACGCCTCGATCAGCGCGCCCTCGGCGTCCAGCAGCCACCACTCGATCACCACTTCCCGCTTGCCCACGCCGAGCAGGCCCAGCGCCCCGCGCGGCGCCGACCGGCGCGGGCAGCGCCACAGCTGGTCGCCCGGCTGCGCCATGGCCTGGGCCCTGGCGCGGATGCGGGCGGGCACTTCGGGGCTGGTGAGGTCCACCGGCCGGTCTTCGCCGTCGCCGATCTCTCTGCGTTCTTGCCCGGCGATATCCGCGCTGGCGCCGACTTCCTTGCGCATGGTGGTCCCTTCTGCAGTTTCATGCCGACCTGCGGCATGGCACCGGGGTGGTCAAGGCGGGGCGGTGGTTCCCATCAACGCCTTGAGCTGGTACAGCGCATCCAGCGCCTCGCGCGGACTGAGCTGGTCGGGGTGGATGGCGGCGAGCGCGGCTTCCACGGGGCTGGCCGCCGTCACCTCGGGGGCCGGGGGCGGGGCGAACAGGTCCACTTGCAGTTCGCCTTCGCCGGCGCGCGCTTCCAGCGCGGCCAGCGTGTGGCGGGCGTGGTGCAGCACGGGCGACGGCATGCCGGCCAGCTTGGCCACCTGGATGCCGTAGCTGCGGCTGGCCGGGCCGGGCGCGATTTCGTGCAGGAAGACGATGTCGCTGCCCGATTCCACCGCGCTCACATGCATGTTGACGGCGTGGCGCGCCTTGGCGGGCAGTTCGGTCAGCTCGAAGTAGTGCGTGGCGAACAGCGTGAAGGCGCGGGTCTTGTCGTGCAGGTGCGTGGCGATGCCGCTGGCCAGCGCCAGGCCGTCGAAGGTGCTGGTGCCCCGGCCGATCTCGTCCATCAGCACCAGGCTGTGCGGAGTGGCGGCGTGCAGGATCTGCGCGGCCTCCACCATCTCCAGCATGAAGGTCGACTGCGCGTTGGCCAGGTCGTCGGCCGCGCCAATGCGCGTGTGGATGGCGTCGATGGGCCCCAGGCGGCAACTGGCGGCGGGCACGTGGCTGCCCATGCTGGCCAGCAGGACGATGAGCGCCACCTGGCGCATGTAGGTCGATTTGCCGCCCATGTTGGGGCCGGTGATGACCTGCATGCGCGTGTTGGCGTTCAGGCGCGTGTGGTTGGCGATGAAGGCGCCGCTCGAGGCCTCCTGCAGCCGGCTTTCGACGACCGGGTGGCGACCGCCCTCGATCTCGATGCAGGGCTCGGTGGCGAACTGCGGCGCGCACCAGTTCAATGTGAGCGAGCGCTCGGCCAGCGTGCACAGCACGTCGAGCGTGGCGAGCGCATGCGCCAGGCGGGTGAGCTGGGGGATGTGCGGCTGGAGCTGGTCCAGGATCTGCTCGTACAGCCACTTCTCGCGCGCCAGCGCGCGCTCGCCGGCCGACAGCGCCTTGTCCTCGAAGGCCTTGAGTTCGGGGGTGATGAAGCGCTCGGCGTTCTTCAGCGTCTGGCGGCGGCGGTAGTCGTCCGGCACCTTGTCGAGGTGGCTGCCGGTGACCTCGATGTAGAAGCCGTGCACCTTGTTGAATTGCACGCGCAGGTTCGGGATGCCGGTGCGCGCCTTTTCGCGCGTTTCCAGGTCGAGCAGGAAGGCGTCGCAGTCGGTCTGGATGGCGCGCAGTTCGTCCAGTTCGGTATCGAAGCCCGTGGCGATCACGCCGCCGTCGCGCACCAGGGCGGCGGGTTCCTCGGCGATGGCGGCGCACAGCAGGGCGGTGCAGCCGGGCGGTGGGTGCAAATCGCCGAAAATCTGGTTCAAATAGGGCTCTGGTGCTTGCCCAGAAAGGGCGAGTAGCTCTGATTTTTGTAGTGTTTTGCACAACGCCACCAGCTCGCGCGGGCGCACCTGGCGCAGCGCCAGGCGGGCGGTGATGCGTTCCACGTCGCTCACGCCCTTGAGCTCGGCGCGCAGCGCGGCCCAGGGCCCCGCGCTGCCCGGGCCGCGCAGCGCCGTGGTGGCGGCCAGGCGCTGGCGCGCCTCGGCGCGGTCGCGGCGCGGCTCCAGCAGCCAGGTCTTGAGCAGGCGGCTGCCCATGCCGGTCATGCAGGTATCGAGCAGCGAAAAGAGGGTCGGCGCATCTTCGCCGCGCAGCGTCTTGACCAGCTCCAGGTTGCGCCGCGTGGCAGCGGGCAGGTCGATCAGGTCGTCGCCGCGCTGCACCTGCACGCTGTGCACATGGCTCAGTTGGCGGCCCTGGGTGTGCTCGGCGTACTGCAGCAGTCCGGCGGCGGCGGCGTGCGCCTCGCCCAGGTCCTGCGCGCCCCAGGCCTGCAGGCTGGCGGCGCCCAGGTGCTCCAGGAGCTTGCGCTCGCCGAGCTGGCTGTCGAACTGCCAGTCCGGCCGGGGCGCGATGGGGCAGGCGAACGCGCCCGCCTGGCGCAGCGCGGCGAGCTGCTGCTCGAAGCGCTGCGTGGCGCCGGCGCTGTAGATCAACTCGCTCGGCGCCACGCGCGCGAGCCAGGCACCCAGATCGGCGTGCGCGCACTCGGCCAGGTACACGCGGCCCTGCGTCACGCTCAGCCACGCCAGGCCGCAACGCGCGCGCGGGCCCTGGTGCACGGCCAGCAGCAGCGACTCGGCCTTGTCGGACAGCAGTTCGGTATCGGTCAGCGTACCGGGCGTCACCACGCGCACCACCTTGCGCTCCACCGGCCCCTTGGCGGCGCCGACTTCGCCCACCTGCTCGGCAATGGCCACCGATTCGCCGAGCTTGATCAGGCGCGCCAGGTAGGTTTCCAGCGCATGGAAGGGCACGCCCGCCATCAGCACCGGCTGGCCGGCCGATTGGCCACGCTGGGTGAGCGTGATGTCCAGCAGCCGCGCGGCCTTCTCGGCGTCGGCGTAAAACAGCTCGTAGAAGTCGCCCATGCGGTAGAGCAGCAGGGTGTCGGGGTACCCGGCTTTCAGCGCCAGGTACTGCTGCATCATGGGCGTGTGGTCGTCCCGATTGGAACCGGCGGGGGGTGCAACGATGGCGTTCATGGGTGCGTGCTTGCTTTGCTCAGGCGTCTTCCTGCTGCGCGATGGCTTCCATCCGCGCCAGGTTCAGCACCACGATGCCGCGCGGGCCGTTGCGGATGGTGCCGTCGCGCTCCATCGCCTTGAGCTCCACATTGACGCGCTGGCGCGAGCAGCCGAGCAACTGCGCCAGTTCGTCCTGCACCAGCACGATGCCGAGCGGCAGCTCTTCCCCCGGCCGCGCGTGCCGGGGGCCGAAGCGCCGCATCAGGTGCAGCAGCTGCTTGGCCAGGCGCGCGCGCAGCGGCAGCGTCGCCATGTCTTCCATCATCCAGTAGAGGAAGCGCATGCGCCGCGCCTGCAAGGAGAGCAGGGCTTCGCCGAATTCGGAATGCTCGCGCAGCAGCTGGCGAAAGACCTTCTCCGCCACGCTCAGCACGGTGGCGCGCCCGTGCGCCTGGCCGTCGTAGGTATTGGGGCCGCAGTGCAGCACCTCGGCCTCGCCGACCCAGATGCCGGGTTCGACATAGGCCAGGGTGACCTGGCGCCCGGCGGGCGAGGTGCGCCGGAAGCGGATCGCCCCGCTGGCACAGGTGAACCAGTACTGCGCGAGTTCCCCCTGGCGCATGAACATCTCGCCGTGGGAATAGCGCGTGACCGTGCCCAGGCGGAAGATGTCGTGGCGCAGCGAAGGGCTGAGCCCGGCGAACCAGCGCCCGCGGTTGATGGCCTCGCGCTCTTCCGGCGTCAGGAGCGGGCGCTGCAGCGGGTGTTCGGTGGGGAGGGGCGTGGGCTCTTGCATCGTGGTGTGCCGGGGTCGGGCGGCCGGCAGGGCGCGCCGCGGGGCCTGCGCGTCAAGCGGGGGATCTTATCGCCCGCGCTCCGCATTGCGCATTTACCCTAGGGTCGAAGCGGCCCTGCTTTGGAACGGTTACGTTTTGTCATACGATGTTCCGCAGGCGCGCTGAGCGAGCCCCGCCCGCCTTTTTCCTTGCATAAGGGTTTTATGTGACCGTAAACCCGTCAATCCGTCCTGGCGATCCCGTGGCATTGGCTGCTCGTGTGGCCGCGCCCGCCGAGCCGGCGCGCCTGGCGGGCCTGCTCGACGCCGTTCCCGTCGCGCTGCTGCAGTTCCAGCTGGAAGGCGGCGAACTGCGCCTGGAATACGCCAATGCCGCCGCCCGGCGCCTGCACGGTTTGCGGGCTGCGCGCACGGCGGGCGCGTCGGCGGCCAAGGTGTTCGTGCTGCTCGTCGGCACGCACCTGCTGGAGCAGTTGCGCGCTGTGGCCGAATCGGGCGTGCCGCTCGATTGCCAGCATGTGCAGCGCGAGCAGGGCCAGCTGCGCCTGGCATGGAAGATCCACGCCGAAAGCCTGCGCACCGGCGCCATCCTGGTGACGGTGCAGGACATCTCGGATGCCGAAAACCTGGCCGCGAGCCTGGCCAACGCCGAGAGCGCCCTGGTGGAGAACCAGCGCGAACTGCGCGAGCAGACCGAGGTCTTCGGCACGATGGAAAGCATGGCGCGCTCGGGGTACTGGCGGCGCATACGCGACGAGGGCGAGTCCGTGCTGCTGTGGTCGCCGGGGCTGTGCGACATCGCCGGTTTCGAGCGCCAGGAATGGATCAGCACCGAGCGCGCGCTGAGCGGTGTGCTGGCCGAAGACCGGCCGTTGTTCGAGTCCGCGCACGGCGCGGGCCGCCACAGCGACATCGAATACCGCTGGCGCCGGCCCGACGGGGAGGTGCGCTGGATGCGTGCGCGCGTGCGCGTGCCCTCGCAGCAGGACGGCGTGCTGGTGGAAATGGGCGTGGTGCAGGATGTGACCGACGAGCACCGCTCGGCCGAGCTCATGCGCGAGCAGCTCGAGTTCATCCAGAGCATCGCGAGCCGGATTCCCGGGTTCATCTACCAATGCCGCATCCACCGCGACGGTCGGCACAGCCTGCCGTACATCAGCGAGGCGGTGAAGGACATGCTGGGTGTGTCCGACCAGCTGGTGCGCCAGGACACCCGGGCGCTGGAGCGCAATGTCCTGAGAGGCGACATGGCGATGCTGCGGCGCGTGGTCCGGCGCGCCTTGCGCACCATGCAGCCGTGGCACTGCGAATACCGCGTGCACGCGCCCGATGGCAGCGTGCGCTGGCACATGACCAGTGCGGCGCTGCAGGCCGAATCCGACGGCTCGGTACTGATGCACGGTTACACGCAGGACATCACCGACCGCAAGCATGCGGCGCAGGAGATCGAGCGCCTGGCGTTCTACGACGCGCTGACGCAGTTGCCCAACCGGCGCCTTCTGCTGGACCGGCTCGAACGCCTGGCGCTCAGCTGCCAGCGCAGCCACCAGCATGGCGCGCTGCTGTTCATCGACCTGGACAACTTCAAGGATTTGAACGATACGCTCGGCCACGACATGGGCGACCAGCTGCTGGTGCAGGTTGCCCAGCGCCTGCTGGGCAGCGTGCGGGCCTGCGACACCGTGGCGCGCTTTGGCGGCGACGAGTTCGTGATCCTGCTTGAAGGGCTGCACGGCGACCTGGTACAGGCCGTGCGGCAGTCGGAAACCATCGCGCGCAAGCTCCTGGCGGCGCTGAACCAGTCGTTCGAACTGGCGGGGCAAAAGCACTACAGCACCCCCAGCATCGGCCTGACGCTGTTCGGCAAGGACAAAGTGGGCGTGGACGAGCTGCTCAAGCGCGCCGACCTGGCCATGTACGAGTCCAAGGGCGCCGGCCGCAACACCTACCGTTTCTTCAACCCCGGCATGCAGCAGGCGCTGCACGAGCGCTCCAGCCTGGAGGCGGACCTGCGCCGGGGCCTCGCCGACGGCGAGATCTTCGTGCACTACCAGAGTGTGGTGGACCACCATGGCACGGTGCTTGGCGCGGAGGCGCTGGCGCGCTGGAACCACCCCGTGCGGGGCCCCATCAGCCCGCTCGAATTCATCCCGCTGGCAGAACAGACCGGGCTCATCCTGCCGCTGGGCCGGCAGGTGATGCAGAACGCCTGCGAGCAGCTGGTGCGCTGGGCCGGCAGCGCCGAGACGGCGCATCTGAGCATCGCGGTGAATGTCAGTGCGCGCCAGTTCCGCCAGCTGGATTTTGTCGCGCAGGTGTTGGATGTACTGGCAGAAACGGGCGCCAGTCCGTACCGCTTGAAGCTCGAACTGACGGAAAGCATGCTGCTCGGCGATATCGAGGAAGCCATAGAGCGCATGGTGCAGCTCAAGCGCGAAGGCGTGGGCTTCGCGCTCGACGACTTCGGCACCGGCTATTCCAGCCTGAGCTACCTCAAGCGCCTGCCGCTCGACCAGGTCAAGATCGACCGCGGCTTTGTGCAGGGTGTGCTGACCGATCCGAACGACGCAGCGATCGTGCGCACCATCCTTGCCCTGGCGCAGAGTCTGGACCTGCAGGTGGTGGCCGAAGGTGTGGAAACCGCCGGGCAACTGGGGTTCCTGTGCCTGCACGGCTGCGAGCAGTTCCAGGGCTTTCTTTTTGGCCGCCCCGGCCCGGCGGAAGGCGTGGAGGCACAGGTGCATGGCGAGCTCTGACACCGCGCTGTTGCACCCGGGCGGCGCGGAGCGCCGGGCATGCTGACCGACGCGCCCGCAACCGCGCGTGCGCACGGCGCCAAGGGCCTGGTCGCGGTGCTGCTGCTGGCCCTGGCCGGCGCCTGGCTGGTGGTACTCGAAGTGCGCGAACTGCGCCTGGGCGAGCGCCAGGCCATGCGCCAGGAGTTGCTCGAACGCAGCGGCAACGCCCTGGCCGAGCAGACCACGCGCAGCGCAGCCGTGGGGGCTGTCGCGCTTATGGGCCTGAGCGAACCCCTGTTGAAGGCGGTGGCCCAGGGCCTGCAGCCGCCCGATGCCCCCGCGGTGCTCGCGGCGCTGGCCGCCGCGCAGGAGCGCTTCGGACTCGATGGCGCGTACGTCATCAATGCCCGGGGGGTGGTGGTGGCGCACGCGACCTCCGGGGCGCGCTCCACCGGGCTGGACGTCGCCTTCCGGCCGTATTTCCAGCAGGCGCTCAGCGGGCAGATCGGCATCTATGCGGCCGTCGGCAGCAAGACGAATGCACGCGGGCTCTACATCGCGGCGCCGCTGTACGCCGGCGCCACCGTGCAGACGCCGGTGCTGGGCGCGGTGATGTTCAAGTTGCCGTTCGCGGTGGTCGATGCGGTGCTGGCCAGCACGGGGCTGACGGCACTGCTGCTTTCGCCGCAGGGCGCGGTGATCGCTTCGACACGCCCCGAATGGCTGTACGCGCTGGCGCCGCCGCTGACGCAGGCGCGCATCGACGCCATCGCCGGCCTGGGGCAGCTGGGGCGGCATTTTGACAATGGCGTGGCTTCCGAGCTGCCCTTTTCACCAGACGCGGGGCGGGTGCTGGTCGATGGCCTGGAACAGGCGGTCGGACGCCGCGCGATCGACTGGGGCGACCCGGGCGGGCCCTGGTCGCTGGTCGTGCTGGAGGACGTCTCGACCATCATGCCCTGGCCGGCGCGGCTGCGTTACGGCGGTCTGGCCTTCGTGCTGTTTGCCGGGGTCGGGCTCCTGGTGCTGGAACTGCTGCGCAACCGTGCCCGCATGGCAGCGACCCAGGAGCGCCTGTCGGTGCTTGGCGCGGCGCTGGAGAACAGCCCGCTCGCCGTGGTGGTCACGGACGCCAAGGGCGTGATCGGGTGGGTGAACCCCGAATTCGAACGCAACACCGGCTATTGCCTGGACGAAGTGCGTGGCCACAAGCCGTCGCTGCTGGCCAGCGGTCGGACCCCGCTGCAGACCTTCAACGCGATGTGGGCCAGCGTGCTCGCCGGGCACGCCTGGAAGGGCCAGTTCATCAACCGGCGCAAGGACGGCACGGAGTACCACGAAGAGGCAACGCTCTCCCCGGTGCTCGACGCGCGCGGCGTCTGCGTCGGTATCGTCGGCCTGCACCAGGACGTGACGCAGCGCATGCGCGAGCAGGAGCGCTTGCAGCGCAGCGAACGCAGGATGAAGGAGCTGCTCGAGCAGCAGAACGCGATATTCGATGCCGCGCCGCCGGTGCTGCTCACTTGCGATGGGCGCATTCGCCGCTTCAACCGGGCGTTCGCCGATTTGCTCGCCGCCCGGGCCGGGCAGCTTCAGGACCATTCGGTGCAGCTCCTGTTCGGCAGCGCCGACGCGCACGCCGCGTTTTCTGCGCGCGTCGCCCCGCAACTGGCGCAGGGCCTGCCGGCGCGGGAGTATTGGTCGGTGG
>MEDL01000033.1 GCA_001724785.1 Acidovorax sp. SCN 68-22
GCTCCCCTGCTAAGGGAGTATGGGGTGTAGAGCCTCATCGAGGGTTCGAATCCCTCCGTTTCCGCCAAACAAAAGCCTAAGTGATGCATTCACTTAGGCTTTTTTTATTCTGCGGCGTCCTACGCCCACGTGCGTGAGAAGGGCGCTTGCGGGCGTCGTCGCTTGGGCTCACCATGCGGCTGGCGCCCCGCTTTCGGTGCGCTATTCCCCAGGGTCCTCGGACGGTCCGCGCCTTGCGCCCGGCCGCAGTCTTTTCCATTGGTGCAGAATGTAAGTAAATGTGGAAGCTCGCACCCCGTCAGCGATCGTCCGGCACGGCCGCGCCGCGCGCAGCAGCCTTGCGGCATCTGCGCCGCCGGCGCCTGTTCGGGGTGACCTTGCTGGAGCTGATGATCGCCGTGCTCGTGGTCGGGCTGCTGACGGGCATCGCGGTGCCCAGCTACAACGCATACATGGAGCGTGCCAAGGTGGCGACGGCGAAGAAGGACATCCTGGAGATCAGCGCGCGGCTTGATCGTGCTTTCGTGGCCACGAACAAATACCCGGCCAACCTCAGCGCACTCGGCGGCGCCCCCCTGGATCCGTGGGGCAACCCCTACCGCTACCTGGCGATGGACGGCGCCACGGTCGGGCAAAAGCGCAAGGACAAATCGCTGCATCCGCTCAACAGCGATTACGACCTGTACAGCATGGGGCCCGACGGGAAAAGCCAGACCCCCTTGACGGCCAAGGCGAGCCGGGACGACATCATCCGAGCCAACAACGGGGGTTTCATCGGGGTCGCCGAGGACTATTGAATGCGCCTCAACGCGGCCGGAACGTTCCTTCAAAGCCGCGTCGGGCGGCAGTTGTTCGTGGCGTTCTTCTTCCTCGTCGCCATACCCGTGGGTGCGGTGTCGCTGCTGGCCTACCAGCTCACGGAGTTCATTGTCCGGCATTCGGCCACGCAGCTGAGCACCGAGCTGAGCAAATCGATAGGGCTCAACCTGATCGACCGCCTGCGCTTCGCCGAAAACCTGCTCGGCATGGTGTTGCAGAACCAGGGGAACCCCTCCAATCCGGCGCTGCGCGCGCACCTCGACCAGGTGTTCAGCAGCGTCGACCGGTTGCCGCCCGAGCCAGGGCGCCCGCCCGGACCCACCGCGCTTCAGGTCGAGGAAGCTGGCTCGGAGACGCCTTCCGTCCATCTGGAACTCGCGGGCCCGCAGGGGCGTGTGCGCGGGCGGATCAACCCGGAATATCTGTGGGAAAACGTGCAGTCGGGTTCGCACCGGATCTGCTTTTCGGGCGCACCCTTCGCCGCGCCGTTCTGCCAGGGTGCCCAGGTGGCGGAGGAGGGCGCCGTCGTGACCCGGCGCGACATCCTGTTCGTGCCGTATTTCGCCGCGCAACCCTGGACCATCACCACCACGCACCAGCCCAACGTCGCGCGCTACCTGCCACTCGGCCTGGCCGCCCTGGTGGCCAACGTCGCCGGAATTGCCTTCCTGCTCGCGCTGGTGGGCAGTTCGGTATTGCTGCGCAAGCTCACGCGGCCGCTGGATGCACTGAGCGTCGGCACCCGGGCGGTGCTGCGCGGAGATTTTGGCCAACGCGTCCACATCGCCGGGCCGCGCACCGAGTTCACCGACCTGGCGGATTCCTTCAATGCCATGACCGACGAGGTGGGCCGCGACCTGGAACTGCTCCAGGCGCTGGCGCACATCGATGCGGCCATCATGCAGCACCAGTCGTTCGAGGACGTGGTGCGCCGGGTGCTGCTGCACCTCGATGCGGCCGACTTCGGCGGGCAGCTGCTGGTCCTGCAGCGCTTGCGTGCAGCCCCGCAGGTGCTGGCGCTGGGGCTCGCGCCCGACGGGCAGCTGCAGCACAGCCCGGCGGCGGAAGCCGGCCCGGCGGCCGACCTCCCCATTGGCAAGACCCAGGACAAGGAGGTGTGGCTGCGCGT
The DNA here is from genome assembly GCA_001724785.1 of Acidovorax sp. SCN 68-22. Lineage (GTDB taxonomy): Bacteria > Pseudomonadota > Gammaproteobacteria > Burkholderiales > Burkholderiaceae_C > Simplicispira. The sequence goes on from MEDL01000033.1 coordinate 1,949, forward strand.
CGGCCACGCGGGCTCCGGGCGCGCCGAGCGGGAGCTGGCGGTGTTCCGGCAGCGCCTGGCCGTGGCCCTGCAGGCCGAGGAGTGGGAGCGCCAGCTGCGCGCGCGGGCCACGCGCGACAGCCTGACCGGCCTGCTCAACCGTTTCGGCCTGGTGGACCTCATCGACCAGCTCGCCCGGGGGCGCCCGGGGCAGCCGCCGCCGGCAACGTTCGCCGTGGTGTACCTTGATCTGGACGGCTTCAAGGAAATCAACGACGCCTACGGCCACGATGTCGGCGACCGCCTCCTGCAAGGCGTGGCCGAGCGGCTACGGACGACGCTGGGCAACGCGCCGGGCATCGCCCGGCTCGGGGGGGACGAATTCGTCTTCGTGCTTTCGGCAGATCCGGTGCACAGCTTCGTGCAGAGCGCGCAGGCGGTGCTGGGTGCGGTGCGCGCACCGTTCAGCGTGCCGCCGCGGCAACTGCATGTGTCCGCCAGCATTGGCATGGCGCTGTTTCCCGAGCACGGCCTGACGCACGACGACCTGCTCAAGTTCGCCGACCTGGCCATGTACAGCGCCAAAAAGGCCGGCCGCAACCGCATCGCGCTCTACGACCCCGCAATGAACGACGAAGTCGCCGACCGCCTGGGCCTGCGCCGCGATTTGCGCGGTGCGCTGGATGCGGGGCATATCTACGTGGTGTACCAGCCCCGGGTCCGCGGCGCTGGCGGCGCGGTGGTTTCGGTCGAAGCGCTGCTGCGTTGGCACCACCCGGAGAAGGGCTTCGTTTCGCCCGATGTCTTCATTGCGCTGGCGGAGGAATCGGGCTTCATCATCGAGCTCGGGCGCTGGGTGCTGGCAGAGGCGCTGCGCCAGTTCCAGCGGTGGCGCCAGGACCCGCAGCACCCCGTGCGGCAGATTTCCGTCAACCTCTCGCCCATACAGCTGGCGGACCCGGCCCTGCCGGGGGAGATCCAGGCCATGCTGGACCAATTCGGCATCCGAAGCGGCGAGCTGGAGCTGGAAGTGACCGAGGGCGCGCTGATCCGCGACGTGGATGCCGCCGTGGTCCGGCTGGACGCCCTGCGTGCCCTGGGCGTGGCCATTGCGCTCGACGATTTCGGCACCGGCTATTCCGCCATGAGCTATCTGAGCCGGCTGCCGTTCGATACGCTCAAGATCGACAAGAGTTTCGTCTTCGCCTTCGAGATCGAGCGTCCGGCACTGGCCATTGCCAAGGCCATCGTGGCGCTGGCGAAGGCGCTGGACAAGCGCGTCGTTGCCGAAGGCGTGGAAACACCCGCCCAGGCGGCCCTGCTCGAGGCGCTGGGCGTGGACGAGCTCCAGGGCTTCCTCTACGGCAAGCCGCAGACCGCCGAAGCGCTGGGTGTGCTGTGGGCCAGCACGGGCGCCGCAGCGGCGAACTCCTAGACGTGGCGCTTGGGCGCCCCCGGCGCCGGCAGCCCGGCCGCCTGGTGGTCGGCCTGCTCGTGCAAGGCCTCCAGCACGTGGCACTGCGCGTCGGCGCCGTCGCACTGGCTGCGCAGGCCGCGCAGGTGCTGCTCCAGCGCCTGCAGCTCCCGACGCCGGGTGCGCACGTGGGCGATGTGCTCGTCGAGCGTCCGGCAGGCGGCGTGCGCGTCGGCGGGCGGCGTACCGTCCATGGCCAGCAGCGTGCGCACTTCGCCGAGCGACATGTCCATGGCCCGGCACAGGCGGATGAAACGCAGGCGGTGCACGTCGGCCTCGCTGTACAGGCGGTAGCGGTTGCTCTCCCGGCCCCCGGGCGAGAGCAGCCCTTCGTGTTCGTAGTAGCGCATGTTGGCGGCCGACACGCCAGAGCGGCGCGCTGCTTCGCCGATGCGCCAGCGCGCCGTCTCCGAGGGCGCTGCCGTCCGCGCCGCGCCGGCTTGACCTTCAAGTGGCTTCATGGATTGAAATGATGGCATGAAAAACGAAACCCTTCATTTGCCGTCGCAGCATGGTGATGCCCCTGTTCAGGACGCTGGCCGGGGCGCCGCCGCCCACGGCGGTCCGCGTGTCCGCATCGCCTGCTGCCCTGGCGGGATGCAGGAAAGCACGGCGGAAACAGGCGCGGCCGGCGAACGCACGGCCTGCAAAGGCGCTGCCCCCGGCAGCGACCACGAGCTGCGCACGCACATCCGCCGGACGAAAACCACGACCACGACCACGGCGGCCTGCCGGGCTGGGGCCGCCTGGGCGTGGCGCTGGCGGGGGCCGCGGGGGCCGAGCTGCTGCACCTGCTCGGCCCGCAGACGCCGGGGTGGAATGCCGGCGGTATGGCCCTGGCGGCGGCTTCCATCGCCCTGGCAGGCCTGGGCGTGTACCGCAGCGGGATCGCCGCGCTGCTGCGCGGCCAGCTTGGCATCAGCGCACTGATGGCGGTGGCGGTGACCGGCGCCTTCGCCATCGGCCAGTGGCCGGAGGCGGCGATGGTGATGGCGCTGTACGCCCTGGCCGAACGCATCGAGGAAGGCGCCGTGGCCCGCGCGCGCAACGCCATCGGCAGCCTGCTGGCGCTCAGCCCCGAGCGGGCGGAATTGCGCCGCGCCGATGGCAGCTGGCAGAGCGTGCCGGTGGCCGAGGTAGCGCTCGGCAGCACGCTGCGCATCCGCCCCGGCGGCCGGGTCCCGCTCGACGGTACGGTGCTGCGCGGTGCGAGCGCGGTCGATGAATCCAGCATCACCGGCGAAAGCCTGGCGACGGACAAGGGCGTGGGCGACGCCTTGTACGCCGGCACGCTGAACGCCCAGGCGGAGCTGGAAATGCGCGTCACGGCAGCGTCCGGTGCCACCACGCTCGACCGCATCATCCGCACGGTGGAAGAAGCCCAGGCGGCGCGCGCACCGGTGCAGCGATTGGTGGACCGGTTTGCCGCCGTCTACACGCCGGCGGTGTTCACCCTGGCCGTGCTGGTGGCGCTGGGCGCGCCGCTGCTGTTCGGCTGGCCTTGGCTGGACGCGCTCTACCGCGCGCTGGTGCTGCTGGTCATCGCCTGCCCCTGCGCGCTGGTGCTGTCCACGCCGATCACGGTGGTCAGTGGCCTGGCGGCAGCGGCGCGGCGCGGCATCCTGATCAAGGGCGGGGCCTGGCTGGAGCTGGCGCGCGGCATCCGCGCCGTGGCGTTCGACAAGACGGGCACCATCACCACCGGGCGCCCGGTGCTGGTGGCCGAGGCCGAATTTGGCGGTGGCGGCGCACGCCCGGTGGCCCTCGCCCTGGCGGGGCGCTCGGACCACCCGGTCTCGCAGGCCATCGCGCAGGCCGGGGCGGCGGCGCCCGTGCTGGACGTGCAGGGTTTCAGCGCCCTGGCTGGGCGCGGCGTGCAAGCGCGGATCGGGGGCCAGGCCTGGCAGCTGGGCAACTGGCGCTGGATGCGCGAGCTCGGCCTGGAAAGCGCGGAGGTTGCGCGCGTGGTTGCCGCGCACGAGGCCGAGGGCCGCAGCGTCACGCTGCTGGCCGACTCGGAGCAGGTGCGCGCGCTGTTCGCCGTGGCCGACACCCTGCGCCCGCAGGCCGCGCACGCCGTGGCCGAGCTGCGCGCGCTGGGCATCGTGCCGGTCATGCTCACCGGCGACCACGCCGGCGTGGCGCAGGCCGCGGCCAGGGCAGCGGGCATCGAGGAGGTGCACGCCGATCTGCTGCCCGGGGACAAGCTGGACGCCATTGCCGGCATGCAGGCGCGTTTCGGCCGCACGGCGATGGCGGGCGACGGCATCAACGACGCGCCGGCGCTCGCGCGCGCCGACATCGGCTTTGCCATGGGCGCGGCCGGCACCGACGTGGCCATGGAGACGGCCGACGTCGTCATCATGAACGACGACCTGCGCCGCGTGGCCGATACGGTGCGCCTGTCGCGCCGCACGCACGCCGTGCTGGTGCAGAACATCGCGCTTTCGCTCGGCATCAAGCTCGCGTTCCTGGCGCTCGCCCTGGCCGGGAGCGCGACCCTGTGGATGGCGGTGTTCGCCGACATGGGCGCCAGCCTGCTGGTGGTGGCCAACGGCCTGCGCATGCTGCGCCCGGCCCCCCCGCCGCGTGGCGCAGAAATTTGGGCAAAAAATGCCTCCAGCGCTTGATAAGTATTGATTTGTTGCTATCAAAAAAATTGTTTTCATGGGGCATTCCCGTTCAGGCGGCGCGCACCGAGCACTTGAAGACGCGCGCCATCTGTGCGAGCGCGCAGTCCTTGCGCTCGCTGGCCTCGGCGGCGGTGCAGTTGCGCGGCACCCAGACCTCGAAGCCGCGCATGTAGGCGTCCATGGCGGTGAGTTGCACGCACATGTCGGTGGCGAAGCCGACAACCACCAGGCGCTGCGTCTTCATCTGGCGCAGCAGGTGCTCCAGCGGGGTCGAATGGAAGGCCGAATGCAGGGGCTTGAGAAGGGTCAGGTCCTGGGGCCGGGGCGCCAGCAGCGTCGCGATCGCGCCGCGCGCGCCGGGCAGTTGCTGGCAGCCTTTCAGCAGTTCCTGGAAGTTCGAGCGCCAGCGGCCATAGTTGTCGTTGGCGTACACCGCCGTGCACCCCGCGCGCTCCAGCCGGGCCTTGAGCCTGGCAATGGCGTGCGCGGCCTTCAGCGCGTGGGGCAGCAGGCGGCCAGCGGCGGGAAACCGCATGGGGTTGATCACGTCCACCAGGACCAGCACCGTGGGGCTGGGCGCGAGCCGGGCGTCCGGGCCGATGCGCAGCTTGCCGCTCATCCCGCCGCTCCCGGCGCCGCGGCCGGCTTTTTCAGGATGCTGATGCGCCCGTCGGCCTCCAGGAAGGCGCAGGCCATGCTGGGCAGGTCGCAGTCGGCTTCGCGCAGCGCCTCTTCGGCGTCGGCATAGGGGACATGCTGCTGCTTGAGCACCTGGGTGAACAGCCGTCCGTCCTTGCCGATCAGCACCGCCTCGCCCGCCACCCAGCGCTGCACTGTGCGGCTGCGCGCGGTGACGACGGCGACCAGCATGTTGAGTGCCATCAGCACCGCCGCGCTGACCAGGCCGCCGAATACCGAGGTGTCGCCGCCATTCAGCGCGTTGGACACCGCTTCGCTGAGCAGCATCACCACCAGCAGGTCGAAAGGCGTGAACTGGCCCACGGTGCGCCGGCCGGAAACGCGTATCAAGAGCAGCAGCGCGGCATACACCACCGCCCCGCGCACCGGCAATTCCCACCAGGCCGTCTGCAAGGACCACATCGCCGCTTCCCCATGAACCACACCTGCGCGATGGTGCGGCTGCAAAGCGCCGATCGGCGTAGGAAAGCGGCAGCAGTCGGCGTGGGCGGCGTTCCGCTATCGCCCGCCTGGCCATGGGGGAAACCCTGGCTTGGCATACTGGTGCCCATGACGCCGATTGCCCACCACCCTGTTGACGCCGCCACCCCGCCGAGCACCGGACGCCGCAAGCTCCTCTACACCGGCGTGGCCCTGGCCGCGATGGCCAGCTTTTCCCGCCCGGGACGCGCCGCGCCGCGCCAGGCCAAGGGCGACGAGGTCGAGTTGTGGAAGGACCCCAGCTGCGGCTGCTGCCACGACTGGATGGCGCACATGCAGGGCCACGGCTTTCGCTTCACCGTGCACGACACCGGCAACAACGCCGTGCGCAGCCGGCTCGGCCTGCCGCAGAAGCTGGGCTCCTGCCACACTGCGCTGGTCGGCGGCTACGTGGTGGAAGGCCATGTGCCGGCCGTGGACGTGCGCCGCCTCCTCAAGGACCGTCCGGCGGCACTGGGTCTGGCCGTGCCCGGCATGCCGATCGGTTCGCCCGGCATGGATGGCCCGGCGTACGGTGGGCGGCGTGATCCCTACGAGGTGCTGCTGGTTGCGCGGGACGGCGCAACGCGCGTCTACGCCCGCTACCCGGCGCAGTCGGCCTGAGGCCGGGCCGCACGCGCCGTGCGGCCGCGCCTTGCTTCTCAGGCCTCGGAGGCCTTCTTCAGCCAGACGTAGAGCTCGTCCTTCAGGCGCAGCTTCTGTTTCTTGAGCGCCTCGATTTCCAGGTGCGCCGAGGGCCCGGTCTGCGCCTCCATGTTGCGGATCTTCTGGTCCAGCTGGTTGTGCTGGTCGAACAACCGGGTGAAGTGGTGGTCGGTCGTCTTGAGTCGTGTGATCAGGTCGCGGTATTCAGGGAACATCGTTTCGCTTTCATTCGACGGGCAGGGTGACGATCCCACTATACGGCAACGCTGCTCAGCTTTCGTCCCAGGAGGCGCTCCAGCGCTCGCCCCAGTCGCGTGCCTGGTCGATGGCGCGGCGTTCGCGCTTGGTGGGCCGGCCGTCGTGCAGTGCGGCCGCCGGCTCGGGTGCCAGGCGCTGGCGTTCGGCGACCAGGGCACGGACCGCCAGGCTTTCGGCGGTTTCCTCGTAGAGTTGCTGCGCCACCGGCGCCGGGCCGCGCGTGCTGGCGACGGCGCGCACCACCACGCTGCGCGCCACGCGGCCCTGGCGCAGGTCCACGGTGTCGCCGGCGCGCACCTCGCGCGCGGCCTTGGCGGGCGCGCCGTTGACCTGTACGCGGCCGCGCGCGATCTCCTCGGCCGCCAGGCTGCGCGTCTTGAAGAAGCGCGCGCACCAGAGCCATTTGTCGATGCGCACGGCGCCGGCTTTGTCCATGGTGGGTATTTTGCCGCCTCAAGCGGCTTCGGGCAGCCGGGCGACGGCGTCGAGCCCGAGGACCGCGCCGCCTGCTCCGCGGCGGTTCTGCAGCGTCAGGCTGCCGCCCAGGGCCTGCACGATGTCCTGGCAGATCGCCAGCCCCAGGCCCGACCCGGTGCGCGGGTCGCCGGCCGAAAACGGTGTGTACAGGCGCGCGGCGAGGGCGTCCGGGATGCCCGGCCCGCTGTCGGCGACGGTCAGCACGGCCTGCCCGCCGGCACGCACCAGCTGCACCGAGAGCGTGCCCCCGGAACGGCCGTGCGCGATGGCGTTGTGCAGCAGGTTGCGCGCGAGTTCGCGCAGCATCCACGCGTCGGCGCGCACGGCCGCCGGCTCGGTGTGGATGCTGAAATCGAGGTCGTGCTGCGCGATCAGCGGCGAGAGCTCCAGCGCCACTTCGCGCAGCAGCGCGTCGAACGCGGCGGGTTCGGGCGTGCTCTGCTGGCGCAGCTGCTCGACCTTGGCAAGCGCCAGCATCTGGTTGGCCAGCTGGATGGCGCGCTCGACGGTACCGCCGATCTCGCGCAGCGCCTGTTCGGGCGGCAGGTCCTGGCGCTGCGCCGACTGCACCTGCGTCTTGAGCACCGCCAGCGGCGTGCGCAGCTGGTGCGCGGCGTCGCGCACGAAGCGTTTCTGGTTGAGCAGCAGGTGGCGCAGGCGCTGCATCACATGGTTGGTCGCCTCCACCAGCGACTCCAGTTCCCGTGGCGCTGCCGCCGTGGTGATGGCGCTCAGGTCGCCTTCGGCGCGCGCGCGCAGCGTGTGGCTGAGCTGGCGCACCGGGCGCGTGGCCCGCTGCACCACCGCCCAGACGGTGAGGGCGATGACCGCCATCAGCACCCCCTGGCGCAGCAGGGTGTGGCGCAGGATGTCGAGCGCCTGGGTCTGGCGCAGCTCCAGGGTTTCGGCCACCTGGATCACTGCCATGCCGCGCCCCGTCGGCGTGGAAACGGGCTGCAGCAGCACCGCCACGCGCACCGGCTGGCCACGGAACTGCGCATCGTAGAAATCGACCAGCGCCGCGTAGGGCGGCTTGGCCGGAATGGTGCCCGTCCAGGCAGGCAGCTCGGCGTAGCCCGAGACCAGGGTGCCGTCGAGCGCCGAGACGCGGTAGAACATGCGGCTCTGGTTGTCGGCTTCGAAGGCTTCGAGCGCGGCGTAGGGAACGGTGGCGCGCAGCCGGGCCTGCGCGCCGTAGCCGGTCACGTCGAGCTGCTCGCTGATGGTCTTGGCCGAGGCGAGCAGGGTGCGGTCGTAGGCGGTGTGCAGCGATGCCAGCGCCTGGCGGTGCAGCGCCACGGTGTTGAAGCCGATGAACAGCACGATGGGCAGCAGGATGCCCGCCAGGAGCTGGGTGCGCAGCGAAAGGCGTGCGCGCCGCACCCCGTGCGCGCGCGGCGGTGCGGCGCTCACGCCGGGTCCTCGCGCAGCAGGTAGCCCAGGCCGCGCAGCGTCATGAGCGTGAGGCCGGTGCCGGCGAGCTTCTTGCGCAACCGGTAGACGACCACTTCCACGGCCTCGGGCTGCACGTCGAGCTCGCCGGGGAAGACCAGGGCGTAGAGGCGTTCCTTGGCGACGGCATGGCCGGGGCGGGCGAGCAGGGCGCGCAGGAGCGCGGCTTCGCGCGGCGAGAGCTCCATGGGCTGGCCGCGCAGGGCGATCACGCCGCTATCTGTTTCATAGCTTATTGCGCCTGCCTGTATTGCGCTAGAGGCCGATTTGACTGAATTTTCCGTGCCGGTACGGCGCAGCAGCGCACGCACGCGCGCCTCCAGCTCGTCGAGGTCGAAGGGCTTGGGCAGGTAGTCGTCGGCCCCGGCATTGAGGCCGAGCACGCGGTCGCCGACGGTGCCGCGCGCGGTGAGTATGAGCACCGGCTCGTGCAGCCCGATGGCGCGGGCGCGTTCGAGCACGCGCAAGCCGTCGAGACCGGGCAGGGAGAGATCGAGCAGCACGGCATCCGGCGGGTGGCGCTGCCAGTGTTCCAGCGCGGCCGGGCCGTCGCCCACGGTGTGCACGCGCAGCCCGCGCCGCTCCAGGGCCCGCGCCAGCGTGGCCTGCATGACCGGGTCGTCCTCCACCAGCAGCAACCGCATGGGTTCAGGGTAATCGGCGCCGGGGCGCTGCGCGGATGGGTGTTTTCCCTGGGTGTGCGGACAGCCAATTGACAGCCTGGCGCCGCACCATGGGCGCTGGAACTTTCCCCATGAACCGCAGGAGACACCATGCGCCGTGACCACTTCCTCAAATCCTTCGCCGCCCTGGCGGCCGCCGGGGCGCTGCCCCGCTGGGCGTGGGCCGCCGAAGCCGTCAAGTTGATGATTCCCGCCAACCCCGGCGGCGGCTGGGACACCACCGGCCGCGCCCTGGGCAAGGCGCTGCAGGACGCCGGCGTGGCCTCTTCGGTCAGCTACGACAACAAGGGCGGCGCGGCGGGTGCCATCGGCCTGGCGCAGTTCGTCAACGCCAGCAAGGGCGACCCGAACGCGCTGATGGTGATGGGCGCGGTGATGCTGGGCGGCATCATCACCGGCAAGCCTCCGGTGAACCTCTCGCAGGTGACGCCGATTGCGCGCCTGACGAGCGAATACAACGTCTTCGTGCTGCCGGCCGAGTCGCCGTACAAGAGCATGGCCGACGTGATCGCGCAGCTCAAGAAGGACCCCGGCAGCGTCAAGTGGGGCGGGGGCTCACGCGGCGCCACCGAGCACATCGCCGCCGCGATGATCGCCCGCGAAGTCGGCGTGGACCCGGCCAAGATCAACTACGTCGCCTTCCGGGGGGGCGGCGAGGCCATTGCCGCCATTCTGGGCAACAACGTCACCATCGGCGGCAGCGGCTACAGCGAGTTCGCCGAATACATTGCCAGCGGCAAGATGCGCGCCATCGGCGTGACCTCGGGCCAGCGCCTCAAGGGCATCAATGTGCCCACGCTCAAGGAGCAGGGCGTGAACGTCGAGATCGGCAACTGGCGCGGCGTCTACGGCGCGCCCGGCATCAGCCCCGAGCAGCACCGCGCTCTCACCACCATGGTGCAGAAGGCGGTCGCGAGCAAGGCCTGGCAGGAGGCGCTGGAGAAGAACAACTGGACCCCGGCGTGGATGGCGGGCGAGCAGTTCGCCCACTTCGTGGACCAGGAGTTCGCCAGCCTGCGCGCCACCATGGTCAAGGCCGGCATGGTGTAGCCAGATGTCCAGCCAGGCCCCCGAAACCTCCGCCGGCACCGCGCGCATGCAGGCCGCCGTGGCCGCCGGCGTGTTCGGCTGCGCGGTGCTGCTGGCCGCCGGGGCGGTGGGCATCCCGTCCAACGCCGGTTACGGCGGCGTCGGCCCCAATTTTCTGCCGTGGGGGTTGGCGGCGGCGCTGGCGCTGTGCGGCGTGCTGCTGCTGCGCGAGGCGCTCACGGGCGGCTTTCGCGCCACGGAGGACCCGGGCGGGGGCGCCCGCGCCCACCTGTCCGCCGGGCTGTGGGTGTCGGCCGGGCTGCTGCTCAATGCGGCGCTGATCGGCACGCTCGGCTTCATCCTCAGTTGCACCCTGTGCTACTGGCTTGCGGTGCAGGGGCTGCGCCGCGCGGCCGGGCAGGGCGCCGGCAGCCTGCGCACCTGGGCGCTCGACGCCCTGACCGGCGCGTTGATCGCGGCGCCGGTGTTCTGGGTATTCACCAAGTTCCTGGCCATCAACCTGCCAGGGCTGACACGCACCGGGTGGCTGTGATGGATGTATTGAACGCGCTGATGGCGGGCTTCGCCACCGCCGCCACGCCGGCGAACCTGCTCTGGGCGCTGCTGGGCTGCGCCCTGGGCACGGCCGTGGGCGTGCTGCCCGGCATCGGCCCGGCGGTCGCGGTGGCGATGCTGCTGCCGATCACCGCCAAGGTCGAGATCACGGCCTCGATGATCTTCTTTGCCGGCATCTACTACGGTGCCATGTACGGCGGTTCGACCACCTCGGTGCTGCTCAACACGCCGGGCGAAACGGGCAGCATGGTGACGGCGCTGGAGGGCAACCGCATGGCCAAGAACGGCCGCGCGGGCGCCGCGCTGGCCACGGCGGCCATAGGCTCCTTCGTCGCCGGCACGGTGGCGACGGTGGTGGTGACACTCTTCGCCCCGTGGGTGGCGGATTTCGCCGTCCGGCTCGGCCCGCCGGAGTACTTCCTGCTGATGGTGCTGGCCTTCACCACCGTCAGCGCGGTGCTCGGCAAGAGCACGGTGCGCGGGCTGACGGCGCTCTTTGTCGGCCTGGCCATGGGCTGCGTCGGCATGGACCAGATTTCAGGCGCCGCGCGCTACACCCTGGGGCAGCCCGAGCTGCTCGACGGCATCGACATCGTGCTCGCCGCGGTCGGTCTGTTCGCGGTCGCCGAAGTGCTGTACGCGGCGCTGTACGAAGGCCGGGTGCAGGAGACGCAGAACGCCATGGGGCGCGTGCACATGTCGTTGCGCGACTGGCGCCGCTCGGTGCCGGCGTGGCTGCGCGGCACGGCGATCGGCACGCCCTTCGGCTGCATTCCGGCCGGAGGCACGGAAATTCCGACCTTCCTGAGTTACGCCGTGGAGAAGAAGCTGGCACGCGGCCCGGACCTGGACGAATTCGGGCGCCAGGGCGCCATCGAAGGCGTCGCCGGCCCCGAGGCAGCGAACAACGCCGCCGTGACGGCGGCGATGATCCCCCTGCTCACGCTCGGTATCCCGACCTCCAACACCACGGCCGTGCTGCTCGGCGCGTTCCAGAACTACGGCATCAACCCCGGACCGCAGCTCTTCACCACCTCGGCCAGCCTGGTCTGGGCGTTGATTGCCTCGCTCTACATCGGCAACCTCATGCTGCTGGTGCTGAACCTGCCGCTCGTGGGCGTGTGGGTGCGGCTCCTGAAGATCCCGCGCCCGCAGCTCTACGCCGGCATCCTGATCTTCGCCACCGTGGGCGCCTACGGCATGCGCCAGAGCGCGTTCGACCTGTTCCTGCTGTACGCCATCGGCGTGCTGGGCGTGCTCATGCGGCGCTTCGATTTCCCCACCGCGCCGGTGGTGGTGGGCATGATCCTGGGCCCGCTGGCCGAGGCACAGATGCGCAACGCCGTGGCCATCGGCGAGGGCAGCTGGGCGGTGTTCGTGCAGCGCCCGATGTCGGCCGCGCTGCTCGCCCTCGTGCTGGCCGTGCTGGTGCTGCCGCGCCTGCTGCGCGGCTGGGCGGTGCGCCGCATGGCACTCGCACGCACGGCGTAGGCGCGCAGCGCGCCGGCAGGGCCCCGCGCCCGGCGCGCTACCATCGCCGCATGCCTTTGCTTTCCGACGACGCCTCGCCTCTGCCGCAGGATGCGCAAAGCATTCTGGCGCTGGCGGCGCGCTCGATGTTCCATTTGTTCTCCAGCGTCAGCCAAGGCATGTTCCTGGTCGACCTGAGCGGGCGCATCGTCTGGGTCAATGAGGGTTACCAACGTTTTCTGCCCGAACTGGGCCTGGACCACGTGGACCAGTTTCTGGGACACATGGTGGAAGACGTGATCCCCAACACCCAGATGCGCCGCGTGCTGGAAACCGGCGAGGCGGTACTGATCGACCTGCTGACCAACCGGGCCGGCACCTTCGTCGTCAGCCGCATCCCGCTGCGCGGCGACGACGGGCGCGTGATCGGCGCCATCGGCATCGTGCTCTTCGACCATCCGGAAACCACGCTGCAACCGCTGATCAGCAAGTTCGCCCTGCTGCAGCGCGACCTGGACGACGCCCGGCGCGAGCTGGCCGAGCAGCGCGGGCGCCAGCTGCGCGCCGGCAGCGGCGACGGCACGCGGCGCGCGCGCCACACCTTCGCGAGCTTCGTCGGTTCCAGCCCGGCGGCGCAGGAGATCAAGCGCCAGGCGCGGCGCGCGGCGCAGTCCGCCAGCCCGGTGCTGCTGCTGGGCGAAACCGGCACCGGCAAGGAGCTGCTGGCGCACGCCATCCACGCCGCGTCCAGCCGTGCCGGCGGGCCCTTCGTCAGCGTCAACATCGCGGCCGTGCCCGACACCCTGCTCGAGGCCGAATTCTTCGGTGTGGCGCCCGGCGCCTACACCGGCGCCGACCGCAAGGGGCGCGAGGGCAAGTTCAAGCTGGCCGACGGCGGCACGCTCTTCCTGGACGAAATCGGCGACATGCCGCAAAACCTGCAGGCCAAGCTGCTGCGCGCGCTGCAGGAGGGCGAGATCGAGCCGCTGGGCTCCAACCAGCTGGTGCCGTTCGATGTGCGCGTGCTGGCCGCGACCTCGCGCGACCTCGGCGCGCTGGTGCGCGACGGCAAGTTCCGCGAAGACCTGTACTACCGCCTGCACGTCCTGCCGCTGCGCGTGCCGCCGCTGCGCGAGCGGCGCGGCGACATCCCCGCCCTGGTCGAAGTGCTGGGCGAGGACATGGCGCTGCGCAACGGCACGGCGCCGCCCGAACTGCAGCCCGACGCGCTGGCGCTGCTCATGGGCCAACCCTGGCGCGGCAACATCCGCGAACTGCGCAACGTGCTGGAGCAGGCCGTGATGCGCAGCGAATCGCCCGCCATCGGCGCGGCGCAGCTCACCAGCATCCTGCGCGAAACCGGCGTCGAGCCGGCCGCGCCTTTGGAGCCAGCGCCGGAGGCTCCCGGCGACGCGGCGCTGCTGCGCCCGCTGGCCGAGCAGGTGGCCGAGCTGGAGCAGCGCGCCATCGCGGCGGCGCTTGCCGCATCGGGCGGGAACAAGCTGGCGGCGGCGCGGCGCCTGCGCATTTCCCGCGCCACCTTGTACGGTCGGCTGGATCCCCCCGCGCGCGCCGCAGGCGACTGAGCCTGCCGCGTCCGGCGGCGCGGTGGTCTGCGGCATCAAGGGTTAACGCTGAGAAATATGGGTACATTTGTACAAATATCAGACATATCGAATGTCTTATATTTAGACAAATCGTTCCTGAGCTCCAAAAATACCCAATAAAAACAATGGTTTGAATGTTGGCACGAACTGTGCAATAAGCAGGGAGTTGTAAATAAAGGAGGCATTCATGCAACGTCGTTCCCTGATCGCACTCGCGGCCCTCGCCGGCGCCGTATCCGTCTCCGCCTTCGCGGCCGATGAAATCCGCATCGCGCACATCTACAGCAAGACCGGGCCGCTGGAGGCCTACGGCAAGCAGACCCAGACGGGCCTCTTGATGGGGCTGGAATACGCCACCGGCGGCACGATGGCGGTGGCTGGCAAGAAGATCGTCGTGATCGAGCGCGACGACCAGGGCAAGCCCGACCTGGGCAAGAGCCTGCTGGCCGCGGCGTACGCCGACGACAAGGTGGACATTGCGGTCGGCCCGACGTCCTCGGGCGTGGCGCTGGCCATGCTGCCGGTGGCCGAGGAATACAAAAAGATCCTGCTGGTCGAGCCCGCCGTGGCGGACGCCATCACGGGCGAGAAGTGGAACAAGTACATCTTCCGCACCGGGCGCAACTCCAGCCAGGACGCGATCAGCAACGCGGTCGCCATGGACAAGGACGGCGTCACGGTCGCCACGCTGGCGCAGGACTACGCCTTTGGCCGCGACGGTGTGAAGGCCTTCAAGGCCAACCTCAAGCACGCCAAGATCGTGCACGAAGAGTACCTGCCGCAGACCACCACCGACTTCACCGCCGGCATTCAGCGTCTGGTCGACGCGCTCAAGGACAAGCCGGGCAAGAAGGCGATCGAAGTCATATGGGCCGGTGGCACGCCCCCCTTCAACGCGCTGGCCGCGCAGGACCTCAAGAAGCGCTACGGCATCGACGTGTTCACCGGCGGCAACATCCTGCCGGCGATGGCCAGCTACAAGAACTTCCCCGGCATGGAAGGCGCGACCTACTACTACTTCGGCATTCCGAAGAACCCGGTGAACGACGCCATGGTGGCCGCGCACTACAAGGAGTTCAAGACGCCGCCGGACTTCTTCACCGCCGGCGGCTTCTCGGCCGCCATGGCCCTGGTGACGGCGCTGAAGAAGACGGGCGGCGACACCAAGACCAACACCCTGATCAAGACCATGGAAGGCATGAGCTTCGACACGCCCAAGGGCAAGATGACCTTCCGCAAGGAAGACCACCAGGCGATGCAGAGCATGTACCACTTCCGCATCAAGAACGACCCGGCGTTCGCCTGGGGCGTGCCGGAGCTGGTGCACGAAATCACGCCCGAAGAGATGGCGATTCCCATCCGCAACCAGCGCTGATCGAGCGGCCGCCGCCGCGCGCAGCGGCGGCGCCCATCCGCGCCTCGGCGCACTCCTGAATACATAGCTGCAAGTGCTTATGGATTAAGCGCTGGAGCCACTTTTTGCCCAGAATTTTGCGCCATGCTTGAAACCCGAGACCTGACGATCCGCTTCGGCGGCCACGTCGCCGTCAATGCCGTGAGCTGCGCCTTCGCGCCCGGCACGCTGACGGCGATCGTCGGCCCGAACGGCGCGGGCAAGACGACGTATTTCAACCTGATCTCCGGCCAGCTCAAGGCCACCGCCGGGCAGGTGCTGCTGGGCGGGCGCGAGCTCTCGGGCCTGTCCGTGCCCGAGCGCACGCGCGCCGGCCTGGGGCGCGCCTTCCAGCTGACCAACCTGTTCCCGCAGCTGACGGTGCGCGAGAACGTGCGCCTGGCGGTGCAGGCGACCCAGGAGGGCCGCCACCGGCGCGGCCTCAACCTGTGGAGCATCTGGAGCGACCACGCCGGCCTGACCGCCAAGGCCGACGCCATCCTGGCCAGCGTGGCGCTGCAGCCGCGCGCCGACACCCCCGTCGCCGGCCTGCCGCACGGCGACCAGCGCAAGCTCGAGGTCGCGCTGCTGATGGCGCTGGACCCGCAGGTCTACATGTTCGACGAACCCACCGCCGGCATGAGCCACGACGAGGCGCCGGTGATCCTGAACCTGATCCGCGCCCTGAAGCAGGACAGGACCAAGACCATCCTGCTGGTCGAGCACAAGATGGACGTGGTGCGCGAGCTCGCCGACCGCATCATCGTGCTGACCAACGGCACTCTGGTGGCCGACGGCCTGCCGGCCGAGGTGATCGCCTCGCCGGTGGTGCAGGAAGCCTACCTCGGCGTGCGCCAGGAGGAGGCCGCATGAGCGCTGCGAACAACCCGTCCACGGCCCCGCTGCTTGAACTCTCGGGCGTGCACACGCACATCGCGGCCTACCACATCCTGCACGGCGTTCATCTCGCCGTGCCGCGTGCCGAAGTCACCATGCTGCTCGGGCGCAACGGCGCCGGCAAGACGACGACGCTGCGCACCATCATGGGCCTTTGGCGCGCGACCCAGGGCACTGTGAAGTTCGCGGGGCAGGACATCACGCGCCTGGCCACACCGCAGATCGCCGGACTGGGCGTGGCCTACGTGCCCGAGAACATGGGCATCTTCGCCGACCTCACGGTGAAGGAGAACATGGTGCTGGCCGCGCGCAGCGCGCGCACCGCCGCGCACATCGACGGCGAGCGCCTGGCCTGGATCTTCCAGCTCTTCCCGGCCGTGGAGAAGTTCTGGAACCACCCGGCGGGCAAGCTCTCGGGCGGCCAGAAGCAGATGCTGGCGGTGGCGCGCGCCATCGTCGAGCCGCGCGAGCTGCTGATCGTCGACGAGCCCAGCAAGGGCCTGGCGCCGGCCATCATCAACAACATGATCGACGCCTTCGACCAGCTCAAGCGGCGCGGCGTGACCATCCTGCTGGTCGAGCAGAACATCAACTTCGCCAAGCGCCTGGGCGACAGCGTGGCCGTCATGGACAACGGCGTGGTCGTGCACGCCGGCCGCATGGCGGCGCTGGCGCAGGACGAGGCCTTGCAGCAGTCGCTGCTCGGGTTGGCACTATGAATTTGAACCGTCCGCATGCCCGGGAGGTGCCGCATGAACTGGCGCGAACTCGACTGGAAGCCGCTCGCCCTGGTGCCGGTGCTGGCGCTTGCCGTGCTTCCCTTCATCGGCTCGCCCTCCACCTGGCTGACGCTCACCGTGGCGGGCCTGGCCATGGGCATGATCATCTTCATCATCGCCTCGGGCCTGACGCTGGTCTTCGGCCTGATGGACGTGCTCAATTTCGGCCACGGCGTGTTCATCGCCCTGGGCGCCTTCGTGGCGGTGAGCGTGCTCGGCGGCATGTCCGACTGGACGGGCTCGCAGGAGCTGTGGCGCAACCTGGTAGCGGTCATTCCGGCCATGGTGGTCGCCATGCTCGTGGCCGGCGCCGTCGGCCTGGCGTTCGAGCGCTTCATCGTCCGGCCGGTGTACGGCCAGCACCTCAAGCAGATCCTCATCACCATGGGCGGGATGATCATCGGCGAGGAAATCATCAAGATGGTCTGGGGCCCGGCGCAGATTCCGCTGCCGCTGCCGGCCGGCATGCAGGGCTCGCTGTTCATCGGCGATGCCGCCATCGAGAAATACCGTCTGATCGCCGTCATCGTCGGCCTGCTGGTGTTCGGCCTCCTGGCCTGGACGCTGGCGCGCACCAAGGTGGGCCTGCTGATCCGCGCCGGCGTGCAGGACCGCGAGATGGTCGAGTCGCTCGGCTACCGCATCCGGCGCCTGTTCGTCGGCGTGTTCGTCGCCGGCAGCGCGCTCGCCGGCCTGGGCGGCGTGATGTGGGGCCTGTACCAGCAGAGCGTGATCCCGCAGATGGGCGCGCACGTCAACGTGCTGATCTTCATCGTCATCATCATCGGCGGTCTGGGCAGCACCGGCGGCGCGCTGATCGGCGCCCTGCTGGTCGGCCTGATGGCCAACTACACCGGCTTCCTGGTGCCCAAGGTGGCGCTGTTTTCCAACATCGCGCTGATGGTGGCGGTCCTGCTGTGGCGGCCGCAAGGCGTGTACGCCGTGACGAGCCGATGACCGGAGCACGACCATGCTGAACCGAATCCTCTCCGGCGACTACCCGCGCAGCCGCGTGCTGGCGGTGGTGCTGATCGCCGTCTTCCTCGGGCTCGCCTTCGCGCCCTTCCTGTTCCCCGGTGTCAAGGCGCTGTCGGTGGCGGCCAAGGTGCTGGTGTTCATCGTGCTGGTGGCGAGCTTCGACCTGCTGCTTGGCTACACCGGCATCGTCAGCTTCGCGCACACCATGTTCTTCGGCATCGGGGCCTACGGCGTGGCGGTGGCCAGCACGCGCATGGGCGCGGGCTGGGATGCGCTGGCCGTGGGCATCGGTGGGGCGCTCGCGCTGTCCTTCGTGCTGGCGCTGGCCGTGGGCCTGTTCTCGCTGCGCGTGCGCGCCATCTTCTTCGCCATGATCACGCTGGCCGTGGCGGCGGCGTTCCAGACGCTGGCCTCGCAGCTCTTCGAGATCACCGGCGGTGAGGACGGCCTGACCTTCCGCCTGCCCGAACTGCTCTCGCCCAGCCACGAGTTCTCCGAGGAACCCTTTCTCGGCGTGTCGCTCGATGGCCGCCTGCTCACCTACTACCTGCTGTTCGTCACCGCGCTGGTGCTGGTCCTGGCGTTGCTGCGCATCGTCAATTCGCCCTTCGGGCGCGTGCTGCAGGCCATCCGCGAGAACGAATTCCGTGCCGAGGCCATCGGCTACCGCGTGGTCGTCTACCGCACGCTGTCGTCCGTCCTGTCGGCGCTGTTCGCCTGTCTGGCCGGTGCCATGCTGGCGATCTGGCTGCGCTACAACGGGCCGGACACCTCGCTGTCGTTCGAAATCATGATCGACGTGCTGCTCATCGTCGTCATCGGCGGCATGGGCACGATCTACGGCTCGGCCATCGGCGCGGTGCTGTTCCTGGTGGCGCAAAGCTACCTGCAGGACCTGCTGCGCCTGGGCAACGAGGCCGCGAGCGGCCTGCCCTGGCTGGCGACGCTGCTCTCGCCCGACCGCTGGCTGTTCTGGCTCGGC
The DNA here is from genome assembly GCA_001724785.1 of Acidovorax sp. SCN 68-22. GTDB lineage: Bacteria > Pseudomonadota > Gammaproteobacteria > Burkholderiales > Burkholderiaceae_C > Simplicispira. The sequence goes on from MEDL01000033.1 coordinate 20,440, forward strand.
GTGCTGTTCGTGCTCTCGGTCTATTACTTCCCCACGGGCGTCGTCGGTCGCCTGCGGGCCAGCGCCGCACGGCGCCCGGCCTGAAAACCCGACACCCGCGTTCTCGAACAATTTCAACAGGAGACACAACGTGCGTACCTTGGCAAATCCCTTTGTTCCGGCACTGCTCGCAGCCGCCGCGCTCGTGGCCTGCGGCGGCGGCAGCGACGTCGCCACCAACGCCAAGCCGGCGTTCCTCGGCCCCGTGCACACCACCAGCTACGACGGCGTGGGCGACGACCTGCTCACGGCCGGCCTGGGCGCCAGCGGACTGGAGGCACCGGTGCCGCCGGCCTATGCCAACCCGCTCGCTCCGACCGCCGCCGAGCTGCGCCGCTCCGCCATCCACACCAACTACCGCGCCATGCTCGACATGACGGCAAGCGGCGGCTACGGCCGCTACTACGGGCCGAACGTGGATGCCGCGGGTACCGCCACGGCGGGTGAGGGCAAGATCGCCGGTACCGAATACATCGCCTTTGCCGACGACGGCAGCGGGCGCCAGAACGTCACCCTGATGGTGCAGTTGCCGGCGCATTTCGACCCCAAGAAGCCCTGCATCATCACCGCCACGGCTTCGGGTTCGCGCGGCGTGTACGCCGGCATCTCCACCGGCGAGTGGGGCCTCAAGCGCGGTTGCGCGGTGGCCTATTCCGACAAGGGCACCGGCGCGGCGCCGCACGACCTCATGAACGACACGGTGCCGCTCATCGACGGCACGCGCACGGGGGCTGCCAGCGCCGGCAAGAACGCCGCCTTTAATGCGGGCCTCAGCGCTGCCGAGCTGGCCGCCTTCAACGCCGCCACGCCCAACCGCTTTGCCTTCAAGCACGCGCACTCGGGCCAGAACGCCGAACGCGACTGGGGCCGCACCACCCTGCAGGCGGTGGAGTTCGCCTTCTGGGCCATCAACGAACGCTACGGCGAGCTCGAAGGCGGGGAACGCGTGAAGACGTTCACGCCCAGGAACACCATCACCATTGCCTCCAGCATCTCGAACGGTGGCGGCGCGGCCATCGCCGCCGCCGAGCAGGACGGCGAGGGCTGGATCGACGGCGTGGCCGTGTCCGAACCGGCCATCGAGATGCCGGCCAACCCCGGCGTGCGCGTCGAACGCGGCGGCGCTGCGGTGGCCACCACGGCCAAGCCGTTGATCGACTTCACCACCGTCGCCAACCTGTACCAGGCCTGCGCGGCGCTGGCGCCGTCGGTGGCGTCCACGCCCTATGCAGCGCCCTTTGCCGCCGGCTTTGCGGGCGCCGCCCTGCCGATCGCGCCGAACCGCTGCCAGGCGCTCGCGGCACGCGGCCTGCTGAGCGCCGGCAGCACGGCCAGCCAGGCCGAGGAGGCCTTGCAGAAGCTGCGCGACTACGGCTGGGAGGGCGATTCGGACGCCTTGCACGCATCGCTCGCCGCCTTCGAAGTGGCGCCCGCGGTCGCTGTCACCTTTGCCAACAGCCTCTCGCGCGCCAGCGTCAAGGACAACCTCTGCGGCTTCAGCTACGCCGCCACCACGGCGACGGGCGCGGTGGCACCGCTGGCGCCCGCTGCACTCGCCGGCATGTTCGCCACGGGCAACGGCGTGCCACCGACCAGCGGCGTGCAGCTGATCAACAACCTGGGCAAGTTCGGCCCGGCGCGCGACTTCCTCTCGGCTTCGCCGGAAGGGGTGCTCGACTGGAACACCGCCGGCGCAGCCTGCCTGCGCGACCTCGTCACCGGAACGGACGCGGCGGCCCGCAAGCTGCAGGCCGGCCTGGACGAGACGCGCCGCAACGGCAACCTGCGCGGCAAGCCCACGCTCATCGTGCACGGCCGGGCCGACGCGCTGCTGCCGGTGAACCACACCTCGCGCCCCTACGCCGCGCTCAACCGCAAGGTCGAAGGCGCCGGCAGCAAGCTGAGCTACATCGAGGTCGCCAACGCACAGCACTTCGACAGCTTCATCGGACTGCCCACCGTGCTGCCGGGCTACGACAGCCGCTACGTTCCCCTGCACGTCTACCTGAATCGCGCGCTGGATGCGATGTACGCCCACCTGAGCACCGGCGCGGCACTGCCCGCCAGCCAGGTGGTGCGCACCGTGCCGCGCGGCGGCAAGCCGGGCAGCGCCCCGGCCCTGGCCGATGCCAACCTGCCGCCGATCGCCGCCACCCCGGCAGCGGCCGACGCCATCGTGCTCACGCCCGGCGTGATATCGGTACCGGAATAAGCACCGCCCGGCATTCGCCCGACGACCAGTAATCGAGGAGAAGAGCATGGCATCAGGAAGGCCCGTGCGGCCCCGTGGAGCGTGGCGCAAGGCATTGTGGGCGGCAGCAGCGGGCGTGGCCCTGCTGGGGCAGGGTGCTGCCCGAGCGGCCGACATCGTGATCGGCCAGGTCGCGCCGCTGTCGGGCGTGCTGGCGAGCACCGGCGAACAGATGGTGCTGGGCGGCAAGATCTATTTCGAGGCGGTGAACGCGCAGGGCGGCGTGCACGGCGCCATGCTGCGCCAGGTCGTGGTCGACGACGGCTACGAAGTCGCCAAGACGGTGGCGCGCACGCGCGAACTGCTGGCGCGCCCCGATGTGCTTGCGCTGTTCGGTTTCGCAGGGACGGCCAATATCACCCAACTGCTCAAGGACGGCGTGCTCGACAAGGGCGGCGCCGCGCTGGTGGCGCCGTACACCGGCGGGGAATCGCTGCGCACGCCGTTCAACCCCTGGATCTTCCACGTGCGTGCCGGCTATGTGGACGAGGCCGAGCACATGGTCCAGCAGCTCACCACGCTGGGCATGAACCGCATTGCCGTGATGTACCAGGACGATGGTTTCGGCCAGTCCGGCCTGGACGGCGTGCAGGCGGCGCTGGACCGGCGCAAGCTCAAGCTGGTGGCGCTGGCCAGCTACCCGCGCAATACCGACGACGTGGGCGCGGCGGTCAAGACGATCGCCGCCGCCAGCCCGCACGCGGTCATCATGATCGCCGTCAACAAGCCGGCTGCGGCCTTCGTCAAACAGTACCGCGAGGCCGGCGGCGGGGCACAGCTCTACAACATCTCGGTGGTCAACCCTGCGGAAATCGTGCGCCTGGCAGGCCTGGCCAACGCGCACGGCCTCGGTATCAGCCAGGTGGTGCCTTATCCCTACCAGCCCAAGCTGCCGGTGGTGCGCGAATACCAGCAGCTGCTGGCCAAGTACGCGCCGGGCGCCGAGGTGAACTACACCAGCTTCGAGGAGTTCCTGGGCGCCAAAGTGCTGGTCGAGGCCCTGCGCCGCGCCGGCCCCGCGCCAACGCGCGAGGGCGTTGTGAAGGCGCTGGAGTCGCTGCAGAAATTCGACCTTGGTGGCCTGGTGGTGAGCTACGGGCCGAACAACCGCATCGGCTCGCGCAGCGTCGAGGTCACGGTGATCGGAAGCACCGGCCGACTCATGAAGTAGGGCACCTCTGCCCTGGAAAGTTCTTATGCAACCGAGCTCGCATTACGCCGTGTGCCGCGGCTACGAGATCCACTACACCGCCTGGGGGCGCGCCGACGCGCCCGTGGTCATCGCCTGGCACGGCCTGGCGCGCACCGGGCGCGACATGGACCCGCTCGCCGCCCACCTGGCCGACCGCTACCGCGTCATCTGCCCGGACACCCTGGGGCGGGGCCTGAGCGAGTGGAGCCGCCGGCCCGACGAGGAATACACGCTGCGCTTCTATGCCAGCCTGGCGGCCGATCTGTTCGCGGAGCTCGGCATCGGGCAGGCGCACTGGATAGGCACCTCCATGGGCGGCGCCATCGGCATGGTGTGCGCCAGCGGCCTGTTCGAGCCCCGGCTCAAGGGGGCCATACGCAGCCTGCTCCTCAACGACAACGCGCCCGAACTGGCGGAAGTGGCGCTCGAGCGCATCAAGGCCTATGCGGGCAGCCCGCCGGAATTCGCCACCGTCGCCGAACTGGAGGCCTTCTTCCGCCAGGTCTACGCCCCGTACGGCTGGCTGAGCGACGCCCAGTGGCGCTTGCTGACGGAGAGTTCGTTGCGCCGTCTGCCCAACGGCCGCGTCACACCGCACTACGACCCGGCCATGGTGCGCCAGTTCACGCAGCACGAGAACGACTACCGGATCTGGGAGCACTACGACGCGCTCGATGTGCCCGTGCTGTGCCTGCGCGGGGCCGAGTCCGACCTGGTGCTGCCGGAGACGGTGGCCCGGATGCGCGGGCGTGGCCCGGGGGTGCACGGCAACTTGCGTGTTGTCGAGGTGGCCGGCTGCGGCCATGCGCCTGCGTTGAACGTGCCCGGGCAGTGGGCGCTGGTGGACGATTTCCTGGCGCAGGTTCCGGCACCCGCTGTGTGACCCGCACCGGGCCGTTGGCCCGGCCTGCCGCCTCAGCCGGCCAGCGCCGCCTTCACCGCCGCGGACACCTGGGCCATGTCGGCCTTGCCGGCCAGGCGGGTCTTGACCACGCCCATCACCTTGCCCATGTCGCCCTGGCCCTTGGCGCCCAGTTCGATGACGATGGCCTGCACGGCCACGGCGGTCTCTTCGGCCGACATGCGTTGGGGCAGGTAGCCCTGCAGCACGGCCATCTCGGCCTTTTCCTTGTCGGCCAGGTCCTGGCGGCCCGCGCCCTCGAAGGCGGTGATGCTGTCCTTGCGTTGCTTGACCAGCTTGTCGACGATGGCCACCACGGCCGCGTCGTCAAGCACCACGCGCTCGTCCACTTCCTTTTGCTTGCAGGCGGCCAGCAGCAGGCGGATCGTGCCCAGGCGCTCGCTGTCCTTGGCGCGCATGGCGGTCTTCATGTCTTCGGTGATCTGGTCTTTGAGGGACATGGGGCGTTCCTTGTGCAATGGGGGAGGGCGGATTCGGAAAAAAGAAAACCCGCGCCTGGCGTCCCTAGCGCGGGTTTGCGGGTTCCAAGCGCAGGCCTGGCGCCAGCGATCAGTACATCTTCTTGGGCAGCTGCATGCTGCGCACGCGCTTGTAGTGGCGCTTGACGGCGGCGGCCTTCTTGCGCTTGCGCTCGGCGGTGGGCTTTTCGTAGAACTCGCGGGCGCGCAGGTCGGTCAGCAGGCCGAGCTTTTCAATGGTGCGCTTGAAGCGGCGCAGCGCCACGTCAAAGGGTTCGTTTTCTTTTACACGGATGGTGGTCATCAGCTAGGTTTTCCAAATATTTGGTGCCCGCAGAGGGTGCGCGGGAGATCGGGCCCGGGCGCCGTACGAAGCGGTTTCCCCGTCTATAACTAGTATTGGCCGACGGGGCATTGCCAGCAAAGCCCAGCATTATAGCGGCTTGTGAGCGGCAAAGGGGTGGTCCGTTTCGCCGTGCTGCTGAGCACGGCGGGGCCTATGCGCCCGCCGGGCGGCCCAGCGTGCCCGCCACCACCTCGGTAAAGCGCCGCTCCTCGCGCAGGATGAAGCGCTGGCGCTGGGCGCGCTCGAAGTTGGCGCGGCCCTCGGGGTCGGTGCGCAGGCGGGCGCGGTAGGCCTCGTAGGCCGCCAGGCGGTCGAAGGCGATCAACCCCCAGGCCTCGCAGTTGCTGCCCTCCCACGGCAGGAAGTAGCCGAGCAGGTGGCCGCCGCAGCGCGGGATGATGCGCCCCCAGTGCTCGGCGTATTCGCGGAAGGCCTCGCGTTGGAACGGGTCGATCTCGTAGCGGATGAAACAGGTGATGGTCATGGTGGGGCCTCGGGCAGGGGAATGAAGCCGCATCGTGGGCCGCGCGCCGCGCGCAACGCTTCGCTCTGGGGCGAAGCGAGCGCGCGCGGCTTGCCGCACACTGCGCGCATGGACACCAACCGCATTGCCCACGTGGCCGCGCTGGCCGGCGAGCCGGCGCGCACCGCCATGCTGCTGGCGCTGATGGACGGGCGCGCGCTCACCGCCCGCGAACTGGCCGGCGCGGCGCACATACGCCCGGCCGCAGCCAGCCGGCACCTGGCGCTGATGGTGGAGGCGGGCCTGCTGCAGGTGCGGCCGCAAGGGCGCCACCGCTACCACCGCCTGGCTTCCGCGCAAGTGGCGCGCATGCTCGAAGGCCTGATGCAACTGGCGGTGTTGCAGCCCGCCCGCCGCGTGGCCACCGGACCGGCCGACGCGGCGCTGCGCACCGCGCGCAGCTGCTACGACCACCTGGCGGGCCGCCTGGGTGTGGCCATCGCCGGGCATTTGAGCGACGCTGGCGCGGTCGTGCTCGACGCCGACGCCACCTCGGCGCAGGCCACGGAGCGCCTGCCGGCGGCGCTGCTCCCGCTTGGCATCCCGGCCGAATCGCTCGCCCTGCCGGGTGGGCAGCCCCCCGCCTGCCGCCCCTGCCTGGACTGGAGCGAGCGGCGCATGCACCTGGCGGGCCGGCTCGGCACACTGGTCTGCCGGCATTGCCTGGACAGCGGCTGGCTGCAGCGCGGCGCCGGCACGCGGGCGCTGGCCATCACCCCTGCCGGCGCGGTGGCGCTGCGCGACTGGCTGGGCCTGGCGCGCTGGCGCGAGGTGGTTGAGGGCTGAGCGAACTCAGGCCGGCGCGGGCAGCGCCTGCGCGCACGCCGCCGCGCTGGCCCAGGCCCACTGGAAGTTGTAGCCGCCCAGCCAGCCCGTCACGTCCACCACTTCGCCGATGAAATACAGCCCCGGCTGCGCCTTGCACTCCATGCTTTGCTGCGAGAGGGCGCGCGTGTCGATGCCGCCCAGCGTCACCTCGGCCTTCTTGTAGCCCTCGGTGCCGGTGGGCGTCAGCTCCCAGCGGGCCATCTGCCCGGCCAGGCGGGCCAGGGCCTTGTCCGAGGCCTCGGCGATGGGGCGCTGCCAGTCGGCCTCGCGCGCGGCCCAGGCGTCGGCCAGCCGGCTGGGCACGATCTGGCCCAGTTCGTTGGCAATCCGCTTGCGCGAGCACGCCTTGGACTGCGCCAGGGCGGCTTCCAGGTCCGTGCCGGGAGCGAGGTTGATGGCGAGCGGCGCGCCCTCCTGCCAGTAGCTGGAGATCTGCAGCACCGCCGGGCCCGACAGGCCCCGGTGCGTGAACAGCAGGTCCTCGTCGAAGGCCATGTGCGTTTTTTTGCTGCCGGTGCTGATGCGCACCGGCAAGGCCAGCCCGGCGAGCTGCGCCCACGGCGCCCAGGCCTCGCCGTCGAAGGTGAGCGGCACCAGGCCCGGCCGGCGCTCGACCAGCGCAATGCCGAACTGCTGCGCCAGCCGGTAACCGAAATCCGTGGCCCCGATCTTGGGGATGGACAGCCCGCCCGTGGCCACCACCAGGCTGCGCGCCGCCACCGGCCCGCGATCGGTATCAATTTGGTAGCTGCCGTGGTCCGC
>MEDL01000034.1 GCA_001724785.1 Acidovorax sp. SCN 68-22
CGTCATCATTAACCTGTCGTCCGGTGCCGCACAGGACGGCCAGATGGGACAGGCGGCCTACGCCGCCAGCAAGGCCGGGGTGATCGGCCTCACGCTGCCAGTGGCACGGGACCTGGCCGATCTGGGGATCCGCTGCGTAGCGGTTGCGCCTGGCTTGTTCGAAACGCCAATGGTCGCGGGCCTGCCAAAGAAAGTAGCGCAGGCCATTGTTGACCGCATGATTCTGTTCCCCCGCCGCATGGGCCAAGCCAGCGAGCTGGCCCACCTGGTGCGCTCCATCGTCGAGAACCCTTACATCAACGCCACCTGTCTCCACATTGATGCCGGCGCACGCATGAGCTCACGCTGAACGAAATCAACACCACACAAAGAACACAATCATGAACTTTCTCCCGACCGAAGAGCAACGCATGGCCGTCGAAGGCTTCACTCGCTTCCTCGAAACCGAGCTGCGACCCATCGTTGAACGCTACCAGCCCGACAAGCTGATCGAAAAAGAGCTGATGCTGGAGATATTTCAAAAGATGCTGCCCTACGGCATGGGCGGCAACGGCATCATTGCCGAGGAACATGGCGGCATGGGCATGCCCTGGCTCACCTATGCACTGATGTACGAGCAACTCGCGCGCATTTCCGGCGACGTGGCCATCTCGCTGCTGATCCAGCAGCTCGGCGCTTACTCGCTACAGGAGTGCTCCAACACCACCATGCGCGAAAAATACCTGCCGCGCATGGTCCGCGCCGAGATCATCGCATGCAGCGGCATCAGCGAGCCCGGCGTCGGATCCAACGTGGCTGAAGTCACCTGCCGCGCCCAGCGCGATGGTGACCACTACATTGTCACCGGGGAGAAAACCTGGATATCCAACGGCCACTACTCCGACTTTTGCATGGTCATCGTGCGCACCTCACAAGAAGGTTCGGGCGCCATCTCGATGATCCTGGTGGACCGCGCCGAACACGGCTACGAAAGCCGCAACATCGACAAGCTGGGGCTCAACAGCACGTCAACCGCACAACTGTTCTTCGACGGCGCTCGCGTACCGGCCGAGAACATGATGATTGAACCCGGCACCGGTCTGAAGAACACCATGGTGCTGTTCGAGAAGGCGCGTCCCATGGTCGGCATGACTTCGATCGGTATCGCCCAGGCGGCACTCGACAAGGCGGTGGCCTATTCGAAGGAACGCCGCCAGCATGGCAAGCCGATCGGTGGTCATCAATTGATCCAGGGCATGCTGGCCGAGGCGGCCACCGAACTCGACGCCGCGCGATTGCTGGTCTACCGCGCGTTCAACCTGATCGACCATGGCGTGCGCAGCGAGGTGCAAAGCGCCATGGCCAAGTGGTACGCGACCGAGATGGCGGTCAACGTCGCGTCGAAAGCATTGCAGATTCATGGCGGCAACGGCATCACCAAAGACTTCGGCGTTGAACTGTTGTTCAGAAACGCCCGCATGATGCCGATTCCCGACGGCACCACCGAAATCCAGAAACTCATCATTGGCCGCGCCCTGACCGGTATCAACGCCTTCTCCTAACCCATGACCTCTAACTCCTTGAATAGCCCGTCCAGCGAGGCTTCGGTGCTGCAGGCGCGGGACATCACCTTGCGCTTTGGCGGTGTCACCGCGCTGGCCGAGGTCGCCATCGATGTGCGTGACAACGAGCTGCTGGCCATCATTGGACCCAACGGCGCAGGCAAGAGCTCGCTGATGAATGTGCTCAGCGGCTTTTACCTGCCGCAACAAGGCAGCGTGCACTACCGTGGTCAAGACATCAAAGGCCGCGCGGTGCATGAGATCGCGCGCGATGGTGTGGTGCGCACTTTTCAGGGCACCCATTTGTTCTCCAACATGAGCGTGATCGACAACATCCTGGTCGGCCGCTACAGCCAGATGCGATCAAATCTGGCGCAGGCATTTCTCTACTTTCCCTGGACCCAGCGTGAAGAAACGCTGCACCGGGAAGCAGTCGAGGAAATCATCGACTTCCTTGAAATTGAGAATATCCGCCACCAGCCGGTAGGCGCACTCGGCTACGGTCTTCGCAAGCGCGTTGACCTGGGCCGTGCGTTGGCGATGAAACCCAAGGTTCTGTTAATGGATGAACCCATGGCCGGCATGAACACCGAAGAAAAAGAAGATTTGGCCCGTTTCATCATAGACGTGCGCGAGGCCAAGCGCATCCCGGTTGTGCTGGTGGAGCACGACATGGGGGTGGTCATGGATCTGGCAGACCGCGTGGCGGTGCTCGACTTTGGCCGCAAGATCGCCGACGGCACGCCAGCACAAGTGCAGGCCGACCCGGCCGTGATCCAGGCCTACTTGGGAGCTGCGGCATGAGTGCGAACGACCCCGCCCCGGAAGTCGTCATGACCCTGCCGCAGAAGTTGTTCGCCCACGCCCGGGAACATCCCCAGTTGCTGGCGCAGCGCGTCAAGCGCAAAGGTATGTGGCGCTGCCATACATGGGCCGACGTGTTTGATCGAACGCGCAGCATTGCGCTTGGCGCGGCGGCGCAGGGCCTGCAGCGCGGCGAAACCGTGATCGTGATCGGCGAGAACGAACCCGAGCATTACTGGGCGCTGTTTGCGGCCCAGTCACTGGGCGCCAAAACCGTGTCGGTCTACCCGGATGCCACCGTCGACGAATTGCATTACCTGTGCGAGGATTCAAAGGCCCGTTTCATCTTCGCGCAGGATCAGGAGCAGGTTGACAAGGCGCTCGCGCTGCTGGAGCGACTGCCTGATATCCAGGGCATCGCCTACTGGGACAACTCGGGCATGTGGTCGTACCGGCATCCGCTGCTGCAATCCTTTGATGACCTGACCGCTGAAGGTCGGCGTCAGCACGAGAAGCACCCGCTGCGCTTCGAACGTGAAGTCAACGCCGGCCAGGCGGACGATCTGGCGCTACTGACCTACACCTCCGGCACCACCAGCAAGCCCAAGGGCGTGATGATCAGCCACCGTTGGCTGATGGACAACGCGGTTCGGATGAGGAGCGCGTTGCCGCTGCAATCCGGCATGGAATATTTGTCTTACACGCCGCTGGCCTGGATCACCGAGCAGTTGCTGGGTGTGACCCTCGGGCTGATCACGCCCCTGGTGGTCAACTTCCCGGAGGGCCCCGACCAGGTCTTGCCGAACTTGCGCGAACTCGCGCCACACATCGTGCTGTTCGGCCCGCGCCAATGGGAGAACATCGCCGCCACCATCGAGGCGCGCATGCTCGCAGCGAGTTGGATGGCGCGCGGCACCTACCGCTGGGGCATCCGCATCGGCCACGACGTGCATGTGGCGCGGCTCGAAGGGCGCACGGCACCGTGGCTGTCGCGCCTGCTGCTGCCGGTGGCCGAAGCGCTGGCCCTGCGTCCGGTGCGCGATCAGTTCGGCTTTGTTCGCAGCGACGTCGCGGTTTCAGGCGGCACCGCCATGGCGCCCGACGTGTTTCGTTTGTTTCACGCCATGGGCGTCCATTTGCGCAATATTTATGGCTGCTCGGAGTTTGGTCTGATTGCTGGCCACCGCGGCGAGCGCTACGACCTCGAAACCGTGGGCCCGCTGCTGGATGTGGACCCAGCCTTCGGCGCACCGCTGGAATCGCGCATCGAGGACAACGGCGAGCTGCTGCTGCGCGGCGGTACCGGCTTTCTCGGCTACTGGGGCAAGCTCGACAAGACCGCCAGCATCCAGCGCGACGGCTGGTACGTCAGCGGTGACGCAGTGCGCAAGACCGAGAGCGGAGAACTCGTGTACCTCGACCGCGTGGAACACCTGGTCAAACTCGCCAGCGGTCACTCGTATCCCCCGCAGTTCATCGAGACGCGGTTGCGCTTTTCGCCCTTCATCAAGGACGTGATGGTGCTGGGCGACGCCACCCGGCCCTGGGTTGGCGCGCTGATCAACATCGACATGGCGGTGACCAGCCGCTGGGCCGAGGAGCGGCGCATCGCATTCTCCACCTTCACCGACCTGTCGCAACGGCCCGAGGTGCGGCAACTGGTGCAGGGCGAAATCCGCCGCATCAACAAACTGCTGCCAGAAAGCTCGCGGGTGGTGCGCTTCGCCAATTTTCCGAAGGAGCTCGATCCCGACGAAGGCGAACTCACCCGCACGCGCAAGCTGCGCCGAGAGTTTCTCGAGGTGCGCTATGGAGCGCTGATTGACGGACTGTATGCAGGTGTCGCCGACATTGCCTGCGAAATAGCCGTGACCTACCAGGACGGCCGCCAAGGCGCGTTGCGCGCAACCGTGGTGGCCACCGACATTGAAGGAACACACACCCCATGATCATCGAATTCATCAACTACACCATCAACGGCGCGCTGCTCGGCCTGCTGTATTCGCTGGTGGCAATGGGCTTTGTCGTCATCTACCGCGCCAGCAAGGTCTTCAACATGGCGATCGGCGAGATGATCGTGCTGGGCGCCTTCCTGCTGTGGTGGGCGATCCAGTCGCGCGGCATGCATCCGGCGCTGGGCATCGCCGTTGCACTGGGCATTTCGGTGCTGATCGGGCTGGCGATTGAACGCCTGTTGTTCAGGCGGCTGATTGGCGAGTCGGTGTTCTCGATGATCATGGTCACCATCGGGTTGCTGATCCTGATGCGCGGACTGGTGCTGGTGATCTGGGGCCCGCAGGAGCGCCAGTTCCCCGCCATCTTTCCCCTCACGCCCATCATCCTGGGCGAGATGATCATCCCGCGCTCGCTTGCCATCGGTGGCCTCATCGCGGTGGTGGCGGCTGTGGCGCTGCACTGGTTCTTCAACCGCAGCCGCACCGGGCTGGCGATGGCGGCGGTGGCCGAGGATCACCAGATCGCTCTGGCCATGGGCATTAGCGTGCGCCGCTCCATCGCCTTCGCCTGGGCGCTAAGCGGTGTGCTGTCGGTCATCACCTCGATGGTCTACCTGAGCGGCAAGTCGCTGACATTCCTGTCCTCCGAAATCGGCTTCGCCGCCCTGCCGGTGGCCCTGCTGGCAGGGCTCGAATCCATCGGCGGCCTGCTGCTGGCGGGCATCATCGTCGGGGTCGTGCAGGGACTGACCGCCGCCTACATCGACCCGCTGATCGGTGGCAGTGCCGCTGCCGTCGTCCCCTATATCTTCATGCTGGTGGTGCTGGTTATTCGTCCGACCGGCATGTTCGGCTGGAAACGCATTGAAAGAGTCTGACCCATGGATCCATCCGGCATTTTTTCCACCAGCTATGCGCGCGACCGCGCGCTGATCCGCACGCGCGCCCAGTGGGTCACCCTGGCGCTGTTCATTGTCATTCTGCTGATCCTCCCCTGGTTCGCCTCGGAGCGTCTGGTAGCCGTAGCCAACCTGATGCTGGTCACGTCCATCGTGGTGGTCGGGCTGCAAATCACCACCGGCTACGCCGGGCAGATCAACCTGGGCCAGGCTGCCTTCATGGGGGTCGGTGCCTACGCCGCCAGTGTGGTCGAGGTCAAGGCCGGGCTGCCGTTCTGGGTGGCAGTGCCGGTTGCCGGCCTGGTGGCTGCGCTGGCCGGTTGGCTGTTCGGCATGACAGCGAAACGCATCAAGGGTTTCTACCTCGCACTGACCACCATCGCGGCCCAGTTCATCTTCCACTTCGTTGTCCTGAACCTGCCCTCATCCTGGCTCGGCGGCGTCAATGGTTTCAGCCTGGAGCCTGCGAGGCTGGGCACATTTTTGTTCAACACCGACCGTTCTCTGTATTACCTGTTTCTTGTCGTCACCATGGTGATGGTATTCGGCGCTTTCGGCATCCTGCGCAGCCGCCACGGGCGCGCCTTCGTCGCCGTGCGCGACGACGATGTGGCCGCCGGCATGATGGGCATCGACGTGGCCGGCGCCAAGTCGCGCGCCTTTGTGCTCGGCGCTTTTTACGCTGGCATCGGCGGTGCCCTGTGGGCCTACCAGGTGCGCTTCGTCTCGGTCGACCAGTTCACGCTGTTCAACTCGATCTGGTTCATTGCCATGATGATCGTCGGCGGGCTCGGTTCGATCGTCGGGGCACTGATCGGCACCGTGCTCATCCGGGGCGTCCAAGAAGTCATCACCAGTCTGGGCCCCGACCTGGTCGAGCGAATTCCCAGCCTGAGCAGCGACCTGATCTTCGCCAGCATGAATGTGTTTCTCGGCCTCATCATCACGCTGTTCCTGCTGCTTGAACCGAAAGGCCTGATGCACCGCTGGAACATCCTGAAAGCCAACTACCGGCTCTGGCCGTTTCACCACTGAGCCCGCCCGGCACAGCGAGTCGCAATTCCCCCCGCCCCTTTTCCTCACCACCACCACAACTGGAGACAAGCATGCAACGCAAAACCTTTCTGAAACTCACGACCGCCCTGGCCACTGGCCTGCTGCTGAACGCGCCCGCCCACGCGCAAACGACGACGATCAACGTGGCCGCCTTTGCCGACTTCGCCGGCCCCTACGCCAACGTCATGCCACAGATGCAAGGCGGGCGACTCGCCGTGATCGAGTGGTGGAACAAGGAAGTCGGTAGCAAGCTCAACGTGCAGATCGTCGTCAAAACCTTCGACACGCGCTACGACGTGGCTCAAACCGCCAGCCTGTGGCCCGGCATCAAGGCCGAAGTCAAACCCGCGCTCCTGCTCGGCCTCGGCGGCCCGGATGCCGCCGCGCTGCAGCAACGCTTGCCGGAAGACAAGATCCCCATGCTCATGAGCACCGCCACCTACGGCTTCGGCTGGAAACCCAACCAATGGGCCCTGAACCTGCGCCCCACCTACGCCCATGAGGCGGGCGGATTCCTGGAATGGTTCCGCACCACCAAACTCGATGGCAAGCGCCCTGTCAAGGTTGCGATCATCACCTCCGAAGCCACCCCCGCTTATGCCGACATGGCCAAGGGCCTGCAAAGCTACACCAAGGCCAACCCGGACAAAGCCACCTTCGTCGAGGCGGTCTGGACCGAAGTGCAACCGGCCGACGTGACCCTGGCAGTGCGTCGCTTGGTCAACGCTGGCACCGACGTGATCGTGATCCAGACCAACACCGCGCAGGCCGTGGCCACCAAGCGTGCGCTGCAGGCGTTGGGTAAAAACGTCCCGATCATGCTCTCGCTGCACAACAGCTTGGTGGGATCATCCAAGGCACTGGGCGACCCGAACGGCTTTGCCGGTGATTTCGAGGTGGGTGCCATCGCCGATGCCAGCGAAAGTGACTCGACCGCACGCGAGTTCTACAGCATGTTGCAGGAAAAGCACGGCCTGAAATCGACCTGGAATGCCATGACCATCATGGGTCTTGGACAAACCATCGTGGCCGTGCGCGCGATTGAAGCCACCATCAAGGCCAAGGGCGCCGGCAAAGTCACCGGTGAATCCGTGCGCGAGACCTTGATGAACAGCCAGTTCACCAGCAACGACCTGATGGGCATACTGCCAGGCGCGGACTTCAGCAACGACAACCCCTTCCCCACCGGCACCGCCAAGGTCAACATCGTGACCATGAAGGACGGCAAGGTCGTTCGGGCGGCGGGCGATGTGGCCGTCCCAATGGTGCCCAAATGGTGAATTCAGCCCTTGCTGCAGCACCGGATCAACGGACCACGCCCGATGCGGCCGCCAATCCGGCGGTGCTGACGCTGTCCAACGTCGAGGTGCTGTATGCCGAGGTGATCCTGGCGCTCAAGGGCATGTCGATGCAGGTCCCCGAAGGCGGATGTGTGGCGCTGCTGGGCGCCAACGGCGCAGGCAAGAGCACCACCCTCAAGGCCATCTCCGGCGTCATTGACTCGGAAGATGGCCGCGTCTCAGGGGGGACGATCACCTTCGACGGCCGACCGATTCAGGGGCACGACCCGGCGACCGTGGTGCGCGGTGGTCTGGTTCATGTGATGGAAGGCCGGCGCGTGCTGCAGCACATGACGGTCGAGCAAAACCTCATCATCGGCGGCCACATGTTTCCATCGGCGCAGGCGATGCGCCGGGCGATGGACAGCGTGTACGAAGCGATTCCGCGCCTGGCCGACCTGCGAAAACGCACGGCCGGTTATCTGTCGGGCGGCGAGCAGCAAATGCTGGTGATCGGGCGCGCGATCATGGCCGAGCCGAAACTCATGCTGATCGACGAGCCGTCACTCGGGCTGGCGCCGCGCATGGTCGAGGAAGTCTTCAGCGTGCTGCGCCACCTGCGTGAGCAGGGGCTGTCGCTGCTCATCGTCGAACAAAACACACGCGTGGCCCTGGAGATCGCCGACTATGGTTATGTCATGGAGAGCGGTCGCATCGTGCTGGAGGGGCAGGCCCAGGAACTCCGCGACAACGAGGATGTGCGCGAGTTTTATCTCGGCCTGGACCGCGAGGGGGTGCGCAAGAGTTTCCGAGAGGTCAAGCACTACAAGCGGCGCAAGCGCTGGCTGGGGTAACAAACGGCTGGCTTGTGGTTCAAATTCAGTTTCAGGAGTAACGACAAATGAGTGGTCCCTTGCAGGGGTTGAAAGTTATCGAGTTCGGCGGCATCGGCCCCGGACCGTTCTGCGCGATGATGCTGTCCGACATGGGTGCGGATGTGATCCGCCTGGACCGCAAGGCCGACAAGGGCAAAGACCGCGGGGAAGGCGCCTTCCTGGCCAGTGGTCGGCGCAGCGTGCTGCACCGCGGCCGGCGTTCGGTGGCGGTCGATCTGAAGTCACCCGCAGACGTACAGCGGGTGCTGGAGCTGGTCGACGGGGCCGACGCAATCATCGAGGGTTTTCGCCCGGGCGTGATGGAGCGGCTGGGATTGGGCCCGGACGTGCTGCTGGCACGCCACCCGCGACTCGTCTACGGACGCATGACCGGCTGGGGTCAGGACGGCCCGCTCGCGCAGGCCGCCGGGCATGACATCAACTACATTGCGCTGTCGGGCGCGCTTAGCATGATTGGCCGCTCGGACGGCGGGCCAGTAGCGCCGCCGGCGATGGTTGGCGACCTGGGCGGCGGCGGCATGATTCTAGCCTTTGGCATAGTTTGCGCTTTGCTTGAAGCGCGCTCCTCTGGCCATGGTCAGGTGGTCGATGCTGCGATCACCGACGGCGCTGCGCTGCTGACCTCCATCGTCTGCGACCTCAAGGCGCTGGGAATGTGGAAGAATGAGCGGCAGGCCAACCTGTTGGATGGCGGATCGCATTTCTACGACACCTATGAGTGCGCTGACGGGAAATGGATCTCGATCGCATCACTGGAACCCCAATTCTATGTGCTGCTGCTGGAGAAGCTGGGCATTAGCGATCCCGAGTTTCAACGGCAACGCGATCCGGCCGTCTGGCCGACACTCAAACGCCAGGTCACCGACATCTTCCGCACCCAGCCGAGCACGCACTGGTGTGCGTTGCTGGAAGGGACCGACGTGTGCTTTGCGCCGGTGCTGACTCTGGAAGAGGCTGCACATCATCCACACAACAGCGCGCGCGGCACTTTCTTTGAGCGAGACGGCGTGCTCCAACCTTCGCCGGCACCAAGGTTCAGCCGGACGGTGACTGATCGCCCAGGCCCCGCACCGTTCATTGGCGAACACGACGACGAACTCTTGTAGTCGAAGAATGGTGGGGGCTGGGGAAAACGGACCACAGGCATTCGACGCAGTTTCAGCCCGACCAAATCGAACGCATCAACCGCGAGCTGAAAATCCTTCCGCCGCCCGATGATCATTTGCATTGAGCGGCAGTGCTTTGCCGGGCGGTCTCCGCCGAGCACCGATCAGACCGCTTTGACCAGTGACTTGGTGTAGATGCGGTAGGTGCCGATGCCGCGCGACACGATGTCTCCGTCGAGTGCGTCGAGCGTGACCTTCACCGACACATAGGCCAGCGTCTTGCCGATGTGGTCAGGCGTTGCCGATGCAAACAGGATTCCTGTGCCGACCGCACGCATGAAATCCACGGTGAGCGTGACCGTTACCGACGACTGGATGAGCTGGCCGCTGCCCGGGATCGGCCGGTCGATCAGGGTTCTGCCCCCGACCGCATCGAGCAAGGTCAGGGGCACGCCGCCGTGGAGCACGCCGTGGGGGTTGAGGTGGTCGCGCCGGATCGGCAGCCGGAAATACAGGCCGCGCTCGTTGTGCAGGATGTCGTACCCGACGAGCTGCTGAAAAGGCCCGTGGGAGTATGTTGCCGACGGAAGAGGGGGCTGTGAGGTCACTCTTGATCGACCTTGAAGTAGTCGGGTTTTCCGGCTGGCCAGAACTCGCCCCACAGCAGCATCCCGCCTTCGACGTTGAGCACCTCGCCGGTGATGAACTTGCCCGAGGGTGCGGCGAGGTAGACCACCGCCTCCGCGATGTCCTGCACGTCGCCGGCCCGTTTCATCGGATTGCACGAGTAGAAAGTGGAAACGTTTTCTTCGCGGTAGTTGTTGAAACCGTTGCTCTCGATGGCGCCGGCGCCAATGCAGTTCAGGCGGATGCCGTGCTCTGCCCACTCGATGGCCAGCGTGCGCGACAGCGCGATGACGCCCGCGCGCGAGGCGGTGGTGTGCGCCATGCCCGTGAGGCCGCGGTCGATGGCGGCGGTGATGTTGACGATGTTGCCGGGCCGGCCTTGCTCCACCCAGCGCCTGGCCGCGCCCTGCATCATGTACCAGCTGCCATTGAGGTTGGTGTCGATCACCGCGTTCCAGCCCTTGACGTTGAAGTCCATCGCATGGGCGGCAAACTGGCCGCCAGCGTTGTTGACCAGCACGTCGACGCCGCCCAAACGTTCCCACACGGCACTGAGCATGGCGTCCACCTGCTCGGGGTCGCGGATGGTCATCGGGTAGGTGAATACCTCACGGCCCGACAGCGCGCGCAGTTTTTCGGCGCAGTCCTCGAGTTTGTCGGCCTTGCGCCCGCAGATGGCGAGCGTGGCACCCAGCCGCGCGAACAGGAAGGCAATCGCCTTGCCGATGCCACTGCCGGCGCCCGACACCAGCACCACTTTGCCGGCGAAAAGGTCGTCGCGATAGACCGTCGGGAGTGCGGCCAGGGCCTCGTCGCCCGGGCCGAACTTGGGGTGTTGCGAGTCAGCCGAATTCATGTGTTCACCTTGAAGTAATCGGGTTTGGCGATGGTCCAGACTTCGCCCCAGAGCACGCCGCCGCCATCCACCGTGAGCAGTTCGCCGGTGACGAACTTGCCGCTGGGCGCGCTGAGGTAGACCGCGGCCTCGGCCACGTCCTGCACGTCACCGACATGTTTCATCGGGTTGGCTCCGGCGAAGGCCTTCACCGCCTCGGGGGAGTACTGACGAAAGCCGGTGCTGGCGATCGCTCCAGGCGCTATGCAATTGACGCGGATGCCATGCTGCGCCCACTCCACTGCAACAGTTTTAGACAGGTGAGTCACCGCGGCGCGCGCAGCGCAGGTGTGCGCCACGCCCGGCATGCCCCGCTGGAACGTGGCGACTATGTTGACGATGTTGCCCCGCGTGCCGGTGCCCTGCCAGCGGCGCGCCATCGCATGCATCATGTACCAGGTTCCGTTCAGGTTGGTGTCGATCACCGCCTTCCAGCCCTTGACGCTGTAGTCCAGCGCCCGCTGCGGGAATTGCCCGCCGGCGTTGTTGACGAGCACGTCGATGCGTCCGAAGTGCAGCCAGGCCACGTCGATCAACTGTTCCACCTGCTCGGGATCACGGATCGTCATGGGGTGCACCAGCACATCAGGGCTGCCGAGCCGGCGCAGCCATTCGGCGCAGCTCTCTAGCTTGGCTGGGTCGCGCCCGCAGATGACCAGCTTGGCGCCCAGGCGCGCGTACAGGAAGGCGATGGCTTTGCCGATGCCGCTGCCGGCGCCGCTGACCATCACCACCTGGCCTTCGAAGAGTCCGCTCTGGTAGACGGTGGGGCGGGTTGCGAGGGCTTCATCGTCGAAGCCGAAGGTGGTGTCTTCTGTCATGTTGTCCCTTCAGAATCGGAAAATTCCGTAGTGCGGGTCGGCGATCGGGGCGTGTGCGGCGGCTGAGAGTGCCATGCCCAGTGCGTTGCGGGTGTCAGTGGGCGCCAGCAGACCGTCGTCCCACAAGCGCGAGGTGGCAAAGTAGGCGTTGGATTCGCGTTCGGCCTTTTCGTACACGCGCTGGCGCAATTGCGCCATCTCGGCCTCATCGGGCGTGTGGCCCTTGCGGCGCAACTGGGCGATTTTCACGTCGGCGAGGGTGTTGGCGGCCTGATCGGGGCCCATCACCCCCATGTGCACGTTCGGCCAGGCCCAGATCATCCGTGGATCCCACGCCCGTCCGCACATGCCGTAATAGCCCGCACCGAAAGCTGCGCTGGTGATGACGGTGAACTTGGGCACCTCGCTGCCAGCCTGCGCCATCAACATCTTGGCGCCGTCCTTGGTGATGCCTTCCATTTCGTAGTTGCGGCCGATCATGTAGCCGGTGGTGTTTTGAAGAAACACGAGCGGTGTACGGTTCTGATTGCACAGCGAGATGAAGTGCGCCGCTTTCTTGGAACTGTCGCTGAACAACACGCCGTTGTTGGCGAGGATGCCCACGCGGTACCCCCAGATGTAGGCGTAGCCGCAGATCAGCGTGGTGCCATAAGCGGGTTGGTATTCGTGGAAGCGGCTGCCGTCGACGATGCGGGCAATGAGTTCGCGCTGGTCAAACTGCACCCGGTGGTCGGGCGAGACGATGCCCAGCATTTCGTCGGGGTCGTAGTAGGGTGGCTCGGCATCGCGTTCTGGCAGGTAGCTTTTCGTCGCGGGCTTGAACTGCGCAACGATCTCGCGGCAAATCGCGATGGCGTGGGCCTCATTGTCAGCCGGGTAGTCGACCGTGCCGGATACCTGGGTGTGTAAATCACAGCCTCCGATCTCGTCGGCGGTGTGCTCCTCACCGGTGGCGGCCTTCACGAGCGGTGGCCCGCCGAGGAACACGCCGCCGGTGCCACGCACGATGATGCTGTAATCGCACAGCGCCGGGATGTAGGCACCGCCGGCGGTGCAGTGGCCGAACACCATCGCGACCTGCGGCACGCCGGCCTTGGACAGCAGGCATTGGTTGCGGAACACCCGGCCACCCTCGATGTACACGCCTGACAGTTCTTCAAGGAAGGCGCCGCCGCTGTCGCACAAATGCAGGACCGGCAACTGGTTCTCCAGCGCGATGTCCAGCAGTCGTGCCAGCTTGCGTGGCGTGAGCGTGTACCAGACACCGCCCTTGACGCTGGAATCGTCGGCGTGGATCAGCACCTCGCGGCCACTGACCACGCCCAGGCCAGTTACCACGTTGGCACCCGGGACCTCGCCGTTGTAGTCCTCGCAGGCAGCCAGCGCCGAGAACTCAAGAAAGGGCGTACCGGGATCTAGTAGCAGGTCCAGCCGTTCACGTACCAGTAATTTGCCCTGCGCGCGCACGCGCTTGATCTCATGCGGCGGACGTTGGTGGCGCGTGATTTCCATGCGCTCGCGAAAATTCGCGACGATGGCGCTCATGGCTTGATGGTTTCGCCGGAACGCTTCGGATGCGGTGTCGATGCGGGAGTCGATGCGTTTCATCAATCAGTTCTCAGGGGTCTTGCAGCGTCACGAGGGTGGACTTGAGAGCGAAGGTGTTGCCAACGGCAAGGTGCACAGTCTTGACCCGGGCGTCGCGCGGTGCCGTCAGCGTGGTTTCCAGCTTCATGCTTTCGATCACGATGAGCGGTTGGCCCGTGTGCACGGCATCGCCGGCTGCCACATGAACCGCGATCACCGTGCCGGGCATTGGCGCCTGCAGCAAGTCGGAAGCGGCACCGGCCCGGTCGCCGCCGGAGGCTGCGCTGAGATCGATCACCTCGACTTCAAGGGCACCGGTGGCCGCACTGTGCACGAATCGACTGTCGCCTTGCGCGGCGATCCTGACGGCTTGCGGGCGCTGATCCACGGTGACCCGCCAACGGCCATCAGGCAGCGTCTTCCCCTGCATCTCGAATTTGCGTTCGCCATGGCTGACGTGGAACACGCCATTCGCTCCACGTGTTACCACGAGGTCATGGACCTTGCCATTGATGACATAGCGGCGGCGCATCGTCAATTCCTCCAGGGTCCCATGGCGGTGTGCATCGCGGGAATGGAGTGAACGGCGCGCAACAGTTCGCGGTCGGCGAGCACCGCCGATGCCAGTACCAGGTCGATGTCATCGGGGGTGAGAGACTCGCGCAGCTCGTCGGCGCAGCGTGCCAGCATGCCGGTGTCGGCCTGCCCAGCACGGAACTCGGCATGGCGCAGTACCCGCGTGAGGTAGCGTGCGTTGGTGGTCAGACCCAAAAGCACCGATTGCTCAAGCGCCAGGATGGAGCGTTCGATAGCCTGTGCACGCGTGTTGCCATGGCAAATAATTTTGGCGATCATGGGGTCAAATGCGGCAGTTACCGCCTGTCCTTCGCGCACGCCGGCATCAACCCGCACGCCGGGACCAGAGGGTGGTCGCCAGCACAGGATGTCACCGGTGGAGGGGCGAAAATCATGCTCGGCGTCTTCGGCGTAAAGCCTGCATTCGATGGCGTGACCAAGCTGCACGATGTCCGCCTGGGTGTAGCCGAGCGGCTCACCCTGGGCGACGCGTACCTGTTCGCGAACGAGGTCAAAGCCCGTCACCATTTCGGTGACCGGGTGTTCGACCTGCAGACGCGTGTTCATCTCAAGAAAGTAAAACTCGCCACCGGCGCCGTAGATGAACTCCACGGTGCCGGCGCCGCGATAGTTGGCGGCGCGGGCAATGCCGGCTGCGGCTTCGCAGATATCGTGGCGCTGCACCGGTGAAAGGGCCGGGGAGGGGGTTTCTTCAATGATTTTCTGGAAGCGTCGCTGCACTGAACATTCACGCTCCCAGAAATGCACCAACTGGCCATGCGCGTCGCCCATCACCTGCACCTCGATGTGCCGCGGGCGCTCCACATAGCGCTCGACAAACAGCCGACCGTCGCCAAAATAGCGCTCACCTTCGCGCCGTGCGGTCTCGATCTCGCGATCCAACACGGCGAGGTCACGCACGATGCGCATGCCCTTGCCGCCACCGCCGGCTGAAGGCTTGATCAGCAGCGGCGCGCCGAGCGCCCTGGCGCGCTCGACGAAGCTGGCCGGGTCATCGTCCTCGATGGCGCTCGGTGCCACCGGAAAGCCGCGTTGGGCGACGAAGCTGCGCGCGCGCACCTTGTCGCCCATCAGTTCGATGCTGTCCGGACGCGGGCCAATGAAGACGATGCCAGCAGCTTCCAGCGCACGCGCAAACGCCGCGTTTTCAGACAGGAAGCCGTAACCGGGATGCAGCGCCTGTGCCCCACTGCGCCGACACGCTTCAACCAACTCCGCGATATCGAGGTAGGCCGCCACGGGCGTCAAGCCGTGCAATTCGACCGACTCGTCAGCCTCCAGCACGGCCGGGCTATCGGCGTCCACGGCGTGGTGGGCCACCACGGTGGCGAGCCCCATGCCCTTGAGTGTGTGCAGGATCCGCAGCGCGATCTCGCCACGGTTGGCGATCAGAACTTTTTGAAACACGGGCGGAACCAGTTGTACGGCGGGTGACGAACGGCGTCTGGTGTCAATCGAGCACGGGGATGGGTTCGGACACGCGCTCGAAGCGGGAGTTTTTGGCGTCCGAGCGCAACACGAGCACGCTGCTCGGCGAGTGCCGGTCATCGGGGCCAAAACTGATGGGAGAAGCCAGCCCGTCGGTGCTGAAGTTCTTGGTTGTCTCCAGCTTCTCGACGACACAGGCGCGGGTCAGCGCCTTGCCACAGCGGCGGATCGCGTCTTCCATCAGCAGCGCACCGACGTAGGCTGTGATCGAATAGCGGTTGAGCGACTTCAACTCGTCGGCTGACAGATATTTCTGTGCCAACCCCATGAACTTGGCCATGCCTGGCACCGACAGGTCGGTCAGAGGCGGGACATAGTCTGCGACGAAGTAGCCGTCGCCCGCGGCACCGGCGAGCGCCTGAACAGGGGTCAGGTGGGCCGAATGCACGGCAAGGAAGGTCAGCGACATCTGGTTTTTAGCGGCTTCCTTCATCAGCATCGAATGCTCGGCCACCACGCCGCCCGACGCGAGAAAGGTCGCTCCCACCTGCTTCAGACTCAGCATCTCAGCCGAGAAGTCCTTGGTGCCACGCTTGAAGGAGATCTCGGACACGCTGTTAAGCCCCAGATCCTTGATCGCCTTCTGGTAGCCGCAACGCACGTCGCTGCCAAACTCGTCATCCTGATAGACCAGCGCAAACTTCTCCTTTTGCAACTTCTTGCTAGCGACCATGTTTTTCATGGCGGAGCTCAACTCCTGACAATAGGTTGGCCCGATCACAAATACCGTTTTGTTCGGTGGAGTGAAGTGCGCTGCTGCCACAGCCATCGCGTTGATGGTTGGCAAGCCTTGCTCGTTGATGTAGGGCAGCATGGCTTGCAGCATCGCTGAGCCAGAGGTGCCGATGAGGCCGAAGATGCCTTCCACGTCGACCAGTCGCTTGACGCCTTGCACAGCACGCTGAGGCACATAGCCGTCATCTTCCTGGCGAATTTCCACCTTGCGGCCGTTGATGCCACCGCGGGCGTTGACATCCTGCTCCCATACCCGCAAGGCAAGCATGTGGGCCTTGCCCAGCAGGCTAGGGGGGCCGCTGACGGGCGTCACCGAGCCGAGGACGATTTTGGCGTCGGTCACGCCGGGGTCGGCAGCAGCGGCGGTCGTGGCCGTCAGGCTGATAACCATGCTGAGCAGACTGGTGGCGGCATATCGAAAGTATTTGCGTGTCATGAAAAGGCACTCCTGGTTGAGTAATGGGGGAGGGGCTGGTGGCACGTCGTCTTGATTACTTGGAACTCAGAAATTCAGAGGCTCGCTCGAATTTCCCGGCGCTGGCATTCGCCTTGAGCAAAATGGGGCGGGTCCCCGACTGTCGAATATTGGGCCCGAAGGTCAAGGGGGCCATGATGCCGTCGCTGGTGAAATTGTTGGTCTGCTCGAGCTTTTCAACCACGCAGGCACGCGTGAGGTTTTTGGCACAGGCGTTGAGCGCTGATTCGAGCAACTGGACACCCACATAGGCGGTCAATGAATACCGGTTCATGTCCTTGACCTCATTGGCTGAAAAATATTTGTAGGTCAGTGCGGTGAGTTTGCCAATGCCCTGTGTTTGTGTGTCGGTCACTGGAGGCACATACTCGGCGACGTACACGCCGTCTGCTGCCGGGCCGGCCAGGGCCAGTACCGCAGGCAGATGCGAAGGGTGAGCGGCCAGGCGCACGGCTTGCATCTGGTTCTTCGCGATCTCTTTGAGCATGGCGGCGGTTTCGGTGATGATGCCGCCGGTCAGCACGAAGGTGGCGCCGGCGCGCTGCACGCTCAACACCTCGGCGGAAAAATCCTTCGCCCCGCGTTTGTAGGCAACTTCGATGCTGCTTTTCAAGCCGAGCTCTTTCAGGGCCTGTTCGTAGCCGCATTTGACGTCGGTGCCGTAATCGTCTTCCTGGAAGATCAGGCCGAACTTCGATCCCTGCAGCTTCTGGGATGTGACCAGATGCTTCATGCTGGCAGAGACCTCCTGGCAGTAAGTTGCCCCGATATTGAACAGCGTCTTGTGCGGTGGGTTGAAGTGGGCGCTGTTGACGGCGATATGGTTGATGGCGGGAATTTTCTGCTCGTCGATGATGGGCAGCATGGCCAGCAACTGCGACGAGCCGGAGGTGCCGATCAATGCAAAGATCTGTTCGACATCGATCAGTTTTTTGAGACCCTGAACGGTGCGCTGCGGCACATAGCCGTCGTCCTCGATGCGAATGTCGACTTTGCGTCCGCCGATGCCGCCGCGCGAATTGACGTCCTGCTCCCAAACTTTCAGGGTCGTGGCAATGGCCTTGCCAATGATGCTGGGCGGGCCGCTCAGCGGAATGACCGCGCCAAGCACGAGTTTCTCGTTCGTGACCCCGGGATCTGCCGCCAGTGCGCTGCCGAAGGTCAGTGTGGCGAGTGCGCCGAGGCAAAAGCGCTGGGTCAGCTTCTGTAGTGTTCGCATCGCAGGTCTCCTATGGAATAAGCAGCGCGTGTGCTGCGGGGTCAGAATCGGAAGGGCCAATGGGTCCAGTAGTGCTTGATGTCGCGCCATCGCCCCATCAGGCCATCGGGCTCAAAACGCAGGAACAACACAATCGCGAGTCCATAAATGACGCCTTTGATCTCATAGGCGGCAGTGGAGCCCGACC
>MEDL01000035.1 GCA_001724785.1 Acidovorax sp. SCN 68-22
TTTGCAGCTATATTATTAATAGCAACTGGACGCTTGCCTCCCGCCTGCCGGCTCGGCACGGGTCACGCCTCGTTCCCCGCGACGATGGACATCACGGCCATGCGCACCGCGACGCCAAAGCTGACCTGCTGCAGGATCACGCTTTGCGGGCCATCGACCACGGCCGAGTGGATCTCCACGCCCCGGTTGATCGGCCCGGGGTGCATGACGATGGCGTCCGGCTTGGCCAGGCGCAGGGTGTCCGGCGTCAGTCCGAAGCTCTTGAAATACTCCTGGCTCGACGGCAGCAGCGCGCCGCTCATGCGCTCGTTCTGCAGGCGCAGCGTGATCACCACGTCGGCATCCTTGAGCCCCTCGGCAAGTGTGTGGCAGACGCGCACACCCATGGCCGCCATGTCGGCCGGCACCAGCGTGCGCGGCCCGACCACGCGTACCTCCGCGCAGCCGAGGGTGGTGAGGCCGTGGATGTCCGAGCGCGCAACGCGCGAATGCAGCACGTCGCCGACGATGGCCACCGTGAGGTTGGCGAAGTCCTTCTTGAAATGCCGGATGGTCAGCATGTCCAGCAGGCCCTGCGTGGGGTGCGCGTGCCGCCCGTCGCCGGCATTGACCACGTGCACGTGCGGCGCCACGTGCTGGGCGATGAGATAGGGCGCGCCGGACTCGCTGTGCCGCACCACGAAAACGTCGGCCGCCATGGCCGAGAGGTTGGCGATGGTGTCGAGCAGCGACTCGCCCTTGCTCGCCGAACTGCGCGCGATGTCGAGGTTGAACACATCGGCGGAAAGGCGCTTGGCCGCGATCTCGAAAGTGGTGCGCGTGCGCGTGCTGTTCTCGAAGAACAGGTTGAACACGCTCTTGCCGCGCAGGAGCGGCACCTTCTTGACCTCACGGTCGTTCACCGAAACGAAGCTCGCGGCCGTATCCAGGATGTGCGTGACGATGTCGCGCGGCAGACCCTCCATGGAGAGCAGGTGCACGAGCTCGCCGTGCTTGTTGAGCTGCGGATTGCGCTGGTTCAGCACGGCGCCACCTCGCGCACTTCCAGGGCCAGGGCGCCATCGGCGCCGCGCGCCAGGGCCAGCGCCTGCGTGGCCGGCAGGGCGATGCGTGCGGCGGCGAAGTCGGCCTGCACCGGCAGCTCGCGCCCGCCGCGGTCGACCAGCACCGCCAGGCGCACGCGCGCCGGCCGGCCGTAGTCGTAGAGCTCGTTGAGCACGGCGCGCACCGTGCGCCCGGTGTAGAGCACGTCGTCGAGCAGCAGAATGTCGGCGCCGTTGGCATCGAACGGCAGGCTGGTCTGCGCGCTCGCCGCCAGGCCGCGCTGGGCGTAGTCGTCGCGGTGCAGGCTGGACGAGAGCACGCCGGCCTCGCCGGGCAGGCCCAGGTCGCGCTGCAAGCGTTCGGCCAACCAGGCGCCGCCCGAGGCGATGCCGGCAAGATGCGTCTCGGGCCGGCGCAGCGCGCGCACGCCTTCCAGCAACTCGCGGTACAGCGCTTCGGCATCGAGCGCCAGCGAACGGGACCCGGCTCCTGCCGGCGTATGGGCTGTCATGGGAGATTCCTTAAAAACTGCTCCAGGATGATGCAGGCCGAGGCGGCATCGGCGTCCGCCGCGCCTTGGGACAGCGCCTCGGTGGTGCTGTAGCGTTCGTCCACTTCGAACACCGGCAGGCGAAAGCGCCCGTGCAGCTGGCGTGCAAAACGCCGCGCGCGCGCGGTGTTCTCGTGGCTCGCGCCGTCGGGGTGGAAGGGCACGCCCACCACCAGCGCGTCGGGCTGCCATTCGCGTATGCGCTCGGCGACGGCGGCGAAACGCGCCTCGCCTTCGGCGCGCACCGTCGGCTGCGGGCTGGCGCTGCGCAGCAGGCGCGTACCCACGGCCACGCCGGTGCGCTTGAGGCCGAAATCGAAAGCGAGAAAACTCTGCAAATGCGCCGGCACGGCCGCTGCGGGCAACGGTGCCGGGGGCGCATCCTGGCTCATGCGTGGCCCGCGCCGGGCGACAGGCGCCAGGCTTCCAGGCCGAGCAGGCCAAGCGCACTGTCGTAGCGCGCGTCCACCGGCGTGTCGAATATGACCGCTGTATTGGCCCCCACGGTGAGCCAGCTGTTCTCCGCCATTTCCGACTCCAGCTGACCCTCCCCCCAGGAGGAGTAGCCCAGCGTCACGAGCACGCGGCGCGGGCCGGCCCCGGTGGCCAGGGCTTCGAGCACGTCTCGGGAGGTGGTCATTTCGAGCCCCCCGGGAATCACCATGGTGGAGGCGTAGGCGGGCTCGTCGTCCGCGTCCAGTTGCACCCGCTCGTGCAGCACGAAGCCGCGCTCGGTCTGCACCGGACCGCCGAGAAACACGGGCGTGCCGCTCAGGTCCGGGCGGCCGAGCGACAGGTCGACCTTTTCAAACAGGCCTTCGAGGCTGATGTCGGTCGGCTTGTTGATGATCAAACCCAGCGCGCCCCGCTCGCTGTGCTCGCACACGTAGACCACGCTCCGTGCGAAAGAGGCGTCCTGCATACCCGGCATGGCAATCAGGAAATGGTTGGTCAGGTTCATGGCGCGTGGTGCAAGAGTGCGCCAATTTTACGGTCAACCTACTGCACGCCCGGACGGGGCGGCCGGTAGCACGCCACCGCACACCGCCTTCGAGCGCACGCTGGCAGGGGGAACTACAAGGATGGCGGCGACATGGACGGGCGCACGGGTGTGGGCGGCTCCATTTCGGCCACGCGCATGCCAGCGACTTCCAGTGGCGCGCCGGCAGCCAGCCGCACGCGCAGCGTGAGGTCGGTCCGGTTGTCCGCATGCGCCAGCATCTCTTCCTGGCTGATGGCGCCCTGCTCGTACAAGGCGAACAGCGACTGGTCGAACGTGCACATGCCGACCTGGCTGCTGCGCTCGAGCGCCGTGCGGATTTCGTGCACCTGGCCTTTTTGCAGCAGATCGGCGATGAAGTTCGTCAGCAGCAGGATTTCCACCGCCGGAACCTGGCGGACCTGGATGCCGGGCACCAGGCGCTGGGCGACGACGGCCTTGAGGTTCAGGGACAGGTCCAGCAGGATTTGCGCATGCGCGCTGTCCGGGAAGAAATTCAGGATGCGCTGAATCGACTGGCTGGCGTTGTTGGCGTGCAGGGTCGAGACGCACAGATGGCCGGATTCGGCGTAGTGCAGCGCGTGCTGCATGGTCTCGCGGTCGCGGATTTCCCCAATCATGATGACGCTCGGGGCCTCGCGCATGGCGTGGCGCAGCGCTTCGTCGTACGACAGCGTATCCAGCCCGACCTCGCGCTGGGTGATCAGGGAGCGCCGGTGCGCGTGCACGTACTCGATCGGGTCTTCGATGGTCAGGATATGGCCCGGGACGCGCGCGTTGCGGTGGTCCAGCAGCGAAGCGAGCGTGGTGGTCTTGCCCGCCCCTGCCGCACCGACTGCCAGCACCAGGCCGCGCTTCAAGAACGCGAGCTGCTGCACCACCGGCGGCAGCCCCAAGGCCTCAAGCGTGGGGATCTGCGAGGAAACATAGCGCACCACCATGCCGGTCTGCCCGCGCTGCAGGTGCACATTGACCCGGAAACGGCCGGCGCCCGGGACGTTGAGCGCCAGATCGCATTCCTTGCGCTCCTCGAACGCCGCCGCCTGGGCCGGGCTCATTGCCGCCTGGGCGAAAGCACGGATGTCTTGCGCCGAGAGCGGCTTTTGCGCCAGCGCCAGGTAGTCCCCGTGCCGCCGCAGGGTGGGTGGTGCGTTGGCGATCAGGAACAGGTCGGAGGCCTGCTCCCGCACCATGCTGGCGAGCAACTCCTGCAGCGCCCGGGCACCGTCCCCCGTCCCGGCCGCGCCCGCCTCATCGGGAGCGTCCGCGAGCATCAGGCGCTTGCCATTTCCGCCGCACCGACCTGGGCGTAGTGCTTGACCAGGCTGAGCAATTCCTCGTCGGAATACGGCTTGCCGAGGTAATGGTTGACACCCAGCTCAATGGCGTGGTCGCGGTGCTTCTGGGCGATGCGCGAGGTGATCATGATGATCGGCAGGTCGTGCAAAGCCGCGTCGGAGCGGATGTTGCGCGCCAGGTCGAAGCCGTCCATGCGCGGCATTTCGATATCCGAAAGCACCACCGCCGGCCGCTCGTCCTGGAGGCGCTCAAGTGCCTGCAAACCATCGGCAGCGAGCGCCACCCGGTAACCTTCGCGCAGCAGCAGACGTTGGGTGACACGGCGCACGGTAATGGAATCGTCCACCACCAGAACCAGTGGAACCATTCCTGCGGCGGCCGCAGACGCGGATGCCGGAGGAAGTTCGCTCTGGGGCAATTGCGCTTGCGGGGCCAGGTCCTGCATGTCGCGCAGCTGGCTGCCGTACACCGAAACCAGGGCCACCGGGTTGTAGATGAGCACCACCGCGCCCGAGGCGAGCACCGACATCCCGGCAAGTCCGGGCAGGCGCGAGAGCTGCGGCCCGAGGTTCTTCACCACCACTTCCTGGTTGCCCAGCACGTCGTCGACATGCACGGCAATGCGTTGCGAGGCGCTGCGGAAAATCACCACCGATCGGGTCTTGCCCATGCCTTCCTGGCTGCGCCGCGAGGCCTGCAGCAAGGCCCCGGCCCAGTAGAACGGAATCTTCTCGCCACCGGCATCGAGCTCGCCCGAGCGGTACGCGGCTTCGATTTCGGCAACGGGGACCCGGCGCACCAGTTCCACCACGTTGGCAGGAACGCCGAACGCCAGTTCTCCGGCGCGCAGCATCACCACCTGCGTCACCGCCGTGGTCAAGGGCAGGACCATGCGGAACGCCGCGCCCGCCCCGGATTCGGTAGTGGTTTCAATGCGGCCGCCCAAGCTTTGGACCTCTGAGCGGACGACGTCCATGCCAATCCCTCGGCCAGCAAGCTCCGTCACTTCGCTGGCCGTGGAGAACCCCGGCATGAAGATCAGGTTGGCCGCTTCGTCGTCGCTGACGTCTTCGGGCGCACCAATCAGGCCTTGTGCCACCGCACGGTTGCGGATTCGCTCCAGGTTCAAGCCGGCGCCGTCGTCGCGGAACTCGACCGAAACGTCGTTGCCCTCGTGGCGCAAATCGACCGTCACCGTCCCCATGGCGGGCTTGCCTTTGGCGACCCGCTCTTGCGGCGCTTCGATACCGTGGGCCACGCAGTTGCGCAGCAGGTGCTCGAACGCGGGGGTCATGCGATCGAGCACGCCCCGGTCCATTTCAATCGAACCGCCGGTGATGTCCAGCTTGATCTGTTTGCCGGTCTCCTTGGAGGCCTGGCGCACCACGGCATACAGGCGCTCTGCGATGCCTTCGAACTCGACCATGCGCGTGCGCAGCAAATCCCGTTGCAGCTCGCGCGCCTGCCGCCCTTGCGCGATCAGGTCGTCTTCCGTTCCTTCCACGACGCGCTGCAGGTTGCGCTGCACGGTGGCCACGTCGTTGACCGATTCGGCCATCATGCGCGTGAGTTCCTGCACCCGCGTGAAACGGTCGAACTCCAGGGGGTCGAAGCCTGCCGCACTGTCCTTGGACAAGGCCAGGCGCGATTGCATCTGGGATTCGGATTGGACTTCGATGTCGCGCAACTGCTGGCGCAGGCGGTCGAGGTTGATCGACAGCTCGCCCATGGACCCCTTGAGCAGCCCCAGGCGCGATTCCAGGCGCGCGCGGGTAATCATGACTTCGCCGGCCTGGTTGACCAGCCTGTCGAGCAGTTGGGCGCGCACCCGGACCGACTGCTGCGCCGCCGCCCGCGTTGGGGCCCCCTTGCTGGCGACCAGGGGGCGCGTGAGCACCGACGGCTGGGGCAGGGCTTCGTCGCCCTCGGAGGTTTTCTGAGCGCCGGGCTCTGCGGGCGCGACCTGCGCCTCCGGCGTGAGTTCGTCCTGAGAAGCGCCTTCGTAGCCGCGCAAGACCTTGAAGTTCGCCTGCAGGGCGTCAAAGTGCGCCAGCAGGGGCTCGATCTCTTCGCCACGCAGGGTTTCCAGATCGAGCTGCTCGATCGCCGATTCGAGCCGGTGCGCCATTTCACCCAGGCGCATGGCCCCGGCAAGCCGCGAACTGCCCTTGAGGGTGTGCAAGGCGCGCAGCACCTCGCTGCGGGCGCCCAGGTTTTCGGGACGGCCCGCCCATTGGCGCAACGCGCTGCCGAGTTGTGGCAGCAGTTCGGCCGCTTCTTCTTCGAAGATCGGGAACAGGTCCGGATCGATGACATCGAGCGCGTCGATGTCGTCGTCCAGATCCCCCTCGAGGGCCACGGCCCGGGCGATGGCGTCGTCGATCTTCTGTTCGTGCTCGGGCACGACCACGGACAAAGCCGGTGCAACGACCCCTTGCGGTTCGGGGGCCGCCACAGCGGGCGCTGCCTCCTCCTCCGGTACCTCGGTGGCCGCCGCTTCTTCCGACGGAGCGGCACTGGCGGCCGCTTCCTCTTCCTCGACGAAAGACACCTCCTCGAGCGACGGCGACAGCGTGGTGGAGATTTCCGTCTCTAGGATGTTGCGCAAAGCCTGTTGGACGTCTTCGTCGGCGGGCTTGAGGAACCCCGCGGCAAACTGGTGCAGCAGGCGACGCACCTCGTCGGCCGCACGCAGGAATACCGCCGCGTGCGCCGGTTCGCCCACGGGCTGCAGTTGCGCATGTTCCAGAGCGTGCTCGAACAGGCGCGCCGTTTGCGACAGCGCCTCGAATCCGACCGTCGCCGAACTTCCGGCCAAAGAGTGTGCGAGCGCGATCGCGGTATCGGGCAAGCGCTCGTGCAACTCCAGCGACCATTCCTGCAGGCAGGTGGCCAGGCGACGCGACCATTCGTCGGCCTCGTTGAGATAGACGTTGTACAGCGGGATGCCGATACGCAGGTGCCCGATGGACTTGATGCTGTCGTCGCCCGCATCCAACCCCGGCGGGGGCAATTCGGGCGGCGCCTGTTCCAGCGTTTCAGCAGTGGCTGCGACCGCTTCTTCCCGCGCTTCCTGCGCCTCGGAGGCCGGTTGGGGAGCATCTGCTTCGTCCGACAGTGGCGGCAAGTCGAGGCCCGCGAAATCGCTCTCCTCGGCCGGCGCAGACCCTTCCAGGGCGGCCGTGAATTCCGCGAAGTCGATTTCACTGCCTTGCGCCAGCGCGACCGGTTCAGCCGACAGCTCTTGCGGCTCGGCGACTTCGGCAGCCTGCGGACTCTCGAATGCTTCCAGTACGGACGGTCCCTCGACGGGCTCCAGGGGGACATCTGCAAACGCCGCCTCAGAAGGCAGGGCTTCGGGCACGTCGTCCACAGCCAGTTCCGGCACCGAGATGGCAGCGTGAGAATCTGCGTCAGGTGCCGGTTCGGGAGCCCGTTCCGTGCGCTCTGCAGGAAGTGCCAGCGGCAGTGCTTTGCCCTCCAGCCGCATGGCTTCTGCCACCGTGCGGAAGGCGGAGTCGTCCCATGCGGAATCGTCCCCGGCGGCAATGTCCAAGGCCCAGCGGCTGAAGCCTTGCAGGGCTTGCCGGGAAATATCGCGCAGCGGCGGCTCCATCGGTTTTTGTTCCGCCAGCCAGGCGTTGAGCAATTGCTCCATGGACCACGCCGCCTCACCGAAGCGGTTCAGGCCGACCATGCGCGAACTGCCCTTGAGCGTATGGAAGGCGCGCCGCAGCGTGGTTTGCTCGCTCAGATCGCCCGGGTCCTCGTCCAGGGTGGATATCGCGCCCAGGCCGTTGCCCACCACTTCCCGCACTTCCTCCAGGAAGATTTCCAGGAGCTCGTCCTCGACCTCAGGCCCACGCAAGTGAATTTGCGCGGCCACAGGGGCCGGCTCGGCCGGCGGCTGAGCCGCGGGCTCTTCCGGCGGCTCGGTGGCCGGCGCGTCGGGGACGGCGGGAGCGACGACATCCTGAGGCGGCGCCTCGGCCGGATGCGGGATCAACAGCGGTTCCGTGGCCGGCGCTTCCATGGGCGGCACTTCGTGAACCACCGGAGCCACAACACGTGGCACCACGTCGGGCAGAGGAACGGGAGCCCGCTCCTCGACCTTCGCCGCCAGCTCGTCCGCGTCGGTCGCCACGTCGGAAGAACGGGTGCGTGCGCGCCCCGCGATCAGCCGCAACTCGCCCAAGTCCTCGTCGTAGACAAAGAGCTTGCGCGCCATGGCGCGCTGGTAGCTGAGCATGTCGATCATGAAACCCAGCGCGCCCAGGCTGTTGCCGAGTTTTTCAAAAAGCGACTTGCGCTCTTCCGGGTCCTCGACGCCGCCCACGAGCAAGCGTTCGACGGTGTCGCGCATGCGCAGCACCGCAAGCGAGGCCTGGTCCAGCCCGAGCACCGACAATACGCCGCGCATTTGCGACATGCGATCGGGAACGGGAACCAGGGGGGTGTTGTCTTCGGGGTTGCGGAAGTACTGGTCCATGGACCGCTCCGCTTCGCTGAGCGTGGCACGCAACTCGTCGACCACGCTACCCATGGTCTGGTTATCGCTGACGCGGCGGTACAGTTCCTCCATCCAGGGCTCGAGCGGCTCAGGCTCCTGGCCCGCAGAGACGCCGTCAAGACGCTCGGCCAGGCGCGCCGCGCGCCCGGTCATCTGCTCGTCCGACACGTCCGTGTCTTCCAGTGCTGCTTGCAGATACAACACCGAGGTGGCGACCTCCATGGCCAGGGCTGCAGAAGGCGGCTCCCCGGAGCGCACCGTCAGTTCCAGCGCTCGGGTCAGGGCCTGGGCCAGGCTCTCGCTGTTGCGATTGAGCTTGCGCAGCGAATCACACACCAGGCTGAACTGGTCGGCGGCGGGCTTGAGCTTGTTGCGGTCGCCGCCCGCCAAGGCGGACCAGGTCTCGGCGGCCGCCGAAATGCGCTTGCGCGCCTGGGCCAAGACCGCAGGGTCGAAGCGGCCAAAGCGGCGCGCTTCGTAGTCGACCGGTTGGAAGCGCTGCAAGCCGAACGACTGGCGCACCGCTTCCAGCAAGGGCAGCGTCTCCCCCGCCCCGGGACGTGCCTGGGCACAGAAAAACAGCAAATCCTGGACAAGCCGATCGGCAATCGCGTTCTCGCCGCGCGCCAGGGCCGCGTACTGCATGAGGACGCGCGAAGCCACCCGCTTGACGTAGACGTCTGCGACAAACATGCCGCGGCCAAAAGCATCAAAAAATGCAGCGCAAATTTTCCAGAACGCCCGGCCCTGGCGGTCGGTGTGCGAGGCCGCCAAGCCCAGCGAGAGGTCGGTCAACTCACGAGCCGCCTCGAAATCACCGTCCTTGACGATACGCAGCACGGACTGGTCCAACACGGCGCGGGCAGCTGCGCCATAACCCATGGCCGGGAGCGTGATCTCAAACTCGGGCTCTCGAAAACGCCGTTCGGCGGGCCACAGATCGGCCGGGTGCACGCGCTCGGCGCCGGTCAGCGCCTGGACGTCGCGGTATTGGGGAAACAGGGCAACCGGTGAAACGGTTTTGCCCGCGAGCACGATTTCCAGGTACTCACAGAGCGCGAAACTTGCGCGCTCTATGGCACCTGCGGCGTCGTCGGTGCACAGCTCGGGACGCTGCACGAACCGCTGCACGGCGCCTTCCATGGCGCGCAGCACCAGCGCCGGGGAAGCCATGCCAACCATCTCGAGCGCGCCGGTGGCTTGGTGCAGTTGCTGGCGCGCCATGCGCAGCGTGGCTGCGTCCAGGGACGCGATGTCCGATTCCCGGGCGATTTCAGCGTCGTAGACGAAGCGCCGCAGCGCCTTCACCGCTCCATCGAGCGACTTGCGCAGCTCCTCCAGCACCCAGGCCAAGGGCCCGAGGTCGAGCTCTCCCGCTCCCCCTTCGACAACCGTGGCGGTGGCGACTTCGTTTGGCGACATGGATTCGTTCCCGGCGGCGCGCGGCCTGTTCAATGTTCAGACGTGGTCAGGCAATCTTGAAACGCGCGACGGACTGCCGCAGCTCTTCGGCCATGGTCGAAAGTTCGCGCACCTGCTGTGCCGTCGTGCGCGTGCCCTCGCCGGTTTGTTCCGTAACGGCAAAAATATGCTGGATGTTGTCGGCCACCTCGTTGGCCAAACCGGCCTCCCGGGACGTGGAGGACGAGATCTGCTCGATCAGCTCGGCAAGGCGCCGGGACACGCGGTCGATTTCGGAGAGTGCCGTACCGGCACTGTCGGACAGCCGGGCCCCTTCCACCACGCCCTGGGTGGAGCGCTCCATGGCGGCCACCGCGTCCTGCGTATCGGTCTGAATGGCCTTCACCAGCGCCGAGATCTGGCGCGTCGCGTCGCCAGAACGTTCAGCAAGGCGTTGCACTTCTTCCGCCACCACCGAGAAGCCCCGGCCCGCTTCCCCGGCGGATGCCGCCTGGATGGCAGCGTTCAGAGCCAGCACGTTCGTCTGTTCCGTAATGTCGGAAATCAGTTCGGTGATTTCGCCAATCTCCTGCGACGATTCGCCAAGCCGCTTGATGCGCTTGGACGTTTCCTGAATCTGGTCGCGGATGGAGTTCATGCCGCCGATGGCGTTCTGCACGGCCTGCAGGCCCGAGTCGGCAGCCTGGAGCGATTGGCGCGCCACCGTTGCCGATTCCTGCGCCTGGGTGGAAACCTCATTGATGCGGGTCGCCATGTCCAGCACGGAGCGGCCGGTTTCGCGGATCTCGCGCAGCTGCTCGGTGGAAGCCGCGAGCAGTTCGGTTGAGGTGTTGTCCACCATGGCGGTGGTTTGCGCCACCCGGGTGGCCGTGTTCTGCACGCTGCCCACGATCTGGCGCAGCTCTTCCACGGTGTAGTTCACCGAGTCGGCGATGGCGCCGGTAATGTCCTCGGTCACCGTGGCTTCCTGGGTCAAATCGCCCTCGGCCACCGACTGCAGTTCGTTCATCAGTCGCAAAATGGCTGCCTGGTTGGCGTCGTTGACGCGCTTGGCCTCCTGCTCCTGGCGCTGCGCGTCCCGGTGCTGGGCTTCGGCCACCCGCTGGCGGCTGCGGCTGTCGAGCAGTTGCACGCGCGAAATGGCGATACCGCACAAGATCACGAACAGCGCTGCGAGCACCAGGGCGATCAGCTGGCCCGCGCCCATCCCGGTTTGCGAGGTCAAGCGGTTTTGCAGGCCTTCGAGTTGCCGGCGCAGCGGCTCGCTGTCGCCAATGATGGCGGTCTGGGCTTCTCGTGCCGAAACCAGGCCCTGCAAGTTGCCCAGGATGGCGCTGGCCTGGGTGCGGGTTTCCTCGTACAACTTGATGAGCGCACTCAGCTGTTCACGCGTCTGCGGGTCGCGGGTCGCGCTCAACCGCAATTCCGGGCTGCCCTCGAGCAGACCCTGGGCAATCTCCTTGAACGAGTTCAAGTCCTTGCCCAACAGGAACACAGCTTCGGGGCTCACGCCTTCCGTGGTCTGGAATTCGTTGGCCGACTTGCCGATACGCTGCGTCAACATCACCAACTGGCCGGCCGCAGAAATTTCGGCCGCAGGGGCGTTCTGCTGGAGTTTGAGGGACGAGACGGTTTCAGCGATTTCCAGCAGATCGGACGACTGGCGGTTGATGGTGCGCAGTGCGTCCCCCACTTGCGTCAGGATCTTTTGCTGGCCCATCACCACCGCGGCGTTGCGTTCAGCGCGCTCCATCAAGGGCTGGATGGCCTTGAGGTCGGACTGGTAGTTCTCGCCCAATGCCTCCACCCCCAATTCCGCGTCCCCCGCCTGCATGGCGCGCACGTTGCGTGCCAGCACGCCCGAGCTCTCGACCACGTCCGGGAAGGCCTGCGGGCTGCCGACCAGCGCCTGGGACACCGATTTGGCGAGCCGCTGCGACTGCATCAGGGATTGGCCGGTGGCGGCCAGTTGCTGGGCTGCCCGCTCCGATTGGCGCAGCACCCAGCCCGCAATCAGGGCCAGCACGATAACGCCGAGCGCCAGCAGGATCAGCAGGCGCCGCTGGTGCGCCGCGGCCGTGGCGCGCCCCAGCAAGGGCAGGGAAATTTGGTCGGCCACAGGCGTGGGCGGCAGCGCGTCGGAGCTTCCCGGATCGCCCTGCACACTGTTGAGCCCCTCGCCCTGGTAGGGCTCGCGCAGCGGATCGCCCAAGGCGATGCCATCACCCACCTGCACATCGGAAAGCGCATCGGGCTCGGATTGCGCGGGCGTGCGGTTGAACAATTTTCCAAAGTTTTGAGCGACAGACATGGAGCAGCCTTACAGAGAAACTCAAGCACCGATGCCCAAAAATGCGGGATGCTGGGACAGCACCTGCAAATTGAGCTCCTGCCAGCGCGTGCCGCCGGCCTCGATATAGGTCGTACCGAAAAAATCCGGCGCATCGTCAGCGGGTGGTTCGGAGCGGGCAAACGCCTCCGTTCCGCGCAGCCCGGCCAAACGGTCCACGAGCAGCGCCGCATTGACTTCAAGCGCCACGTGAAAAGCCAACAGACTGGATTCCGACAGCGCCAGTTCGCTGCGCACGCCACCGTGCCCCATCAACCGGGCCAGATCCACAATGCCGGTGAGGCCACCACGCAAATTCGCCACGCCCAGAAACCAGTCCCGGGTATAGGGCACCGGCTGCACCGACGTCCACGGGAAGATTTCACCGGCCTGGGTGAGCGGCAGCAAATAGCGCTCACCGGCCGATTCCACGGCCAGCCAGGAGGACATGGAGACGGTTTCGCTGCGCGCCGCCTGGAGCCGATTGGCCAGGCGGATCTGCAATTCCCTGAGGGCTTCGCGATTTGCCATGGAGCTTGGGCGCCTTAATTAAGCGCGTCGATCTTGGCTTGCAGCTCGGCCGGATCCACCGGCTTGGTGATGTAGCCGCGCGCGCCCTGGCGCATGCCCCAGACCCGGTCCGTTTCCTGGTTCTTGCTGGTGCACATGATGATCGGCACGTCGGCATACAGGGGGTCCCGGCTAATGGCCCGCGTGAGCTGGAAACCATTCTGGCCGGGCATGACCACGTCCATCAAAATCAAATCGGGCTTTTCTTCGGCGAGGCGGCGGAAGGCTTCTTCCGCATTTTCCGCCGTCCGCACCTGCATGCCTTTTTTCTGCAGCAAATCCGTGAGGAACATCAATTCGGTCTTCGAATCATCGACGACCAGTACTTTCTGAATAGCCATTACACCGCTCCTTGGGAAACACTGGCAAACTGCTGCACGGCCTGCAACAACTGATCTTTTGTAAATGGCTTCGTCAGATAATCCTGACACCCCACCATTCTGCCGCGCGCTTTATCGAAAACCCCGTCCTTGGAAGAAAGCATGACGACCGGAGTTTGCGCGAATTGAGGGTTTCTCTTGATTATCGCCACCGTCTGGTAACCATCCAGCTTGGGCATCAAGATATCGCAAAATATGACCTGCGGATGGTAATCGTTGACTTTCGCCAGTGCGTCGAATCCATCGTCCGCAAGAAGCACCTCATGCCCCCCCTGCTTCAAGAATATTTCTGCACTGCGACGAATGGTATTGCTGTCATCCACCACGAGCACTTTGAAAGAGGCGCCGCTTGTAGTCAATTGTCTCTGCTCCGATGGAAATTAATAATGCGGGTCCGATGCGACCGGCGCTTCAGATCTGCACCATCTCGAAGTCCTGCTTGCCGGCTCCGCATTCTGGACACGCCCAGCTATCGGGCACCTGCTCCCATGGCGTACCCGCCGGTATGCCGTCTTCGGGACAACCCTTGGTTTCTTCGTAAATCCAGCCACAAATAAGGCACATCCAAGTTTTAGGTGCGGTCACAGCTTAAGGTGCCTTCACATAGAATGCAACGATTGTATCCAGGCACGCCGTAGGGCTGCCTTTTTTTGCGCTGCCACGGCGCGGTATAGGGTTCATGCCGAACACCCCTTCCTTCTCCCCGGAATCAGTGGCAAGGATTACCGAGCCCACCGAACTGCCGGCGTGCGTCATGACCATCAACGCCAACGACCCCAGCGGTGCCTGCGGGCTGACGGCGGACATCATCACCATCGCTTCGGTCGGCGGTCACCCGCTGGCCGTTGCCGCCGGCGCCTACATTCGCGATACCGGCCAGTGCTTCGACCACTGTGCGCTCGACGATGAGATCGTGGTCGAGCAGGCCCGGGCGGTGCTGGAAGATCTCCCGGTGCAGGTACTCAAGCTGGGCTTCGTGGGCACGCCGGAGAACATCAGCGCCGTCGCCGAGCTCACTTCGGACTACCCCGATCTGCCGGTCGTTGCCTACATGCCCAACCTCTCCTGGTGGCAGGACGACCGCATCGACCAGTACCTGGATGCGTTTCGCGAACTGCTTCTGCCCCAGACGACGGTGTTGGTAGGAAACCACACCACCCTATGGCGCTGGCTGCTGCCGGACTGGGACCGCGACACTCCCCCCGGGCCGCGCGATATCGCCGCCGCCGCCGCGCAGGTCGGCGTTCCCTACATCCTGGTGACCGGCATCCCCCTGCCCGAGCAGTTTGTCGAGAACGTGCTGGCCACCCCGGAATCCGTGCTGTGCAGCAGCCGCGTCGAGCTGTTCGACGCCACGTTCACCGGCGCGGGCGACACGCTTTCCGCCGCCCTCTGCGCCCTGCTGGCCTCGGGCTGCGACCTCTCCGAGGCGTTTGCCGAGGCCCTGGGCTACCTGGACGGCTGCCTGGAATCGGGCTTCCGCCCCGGCATGGGGCATGTCGTCCCCGACCGCATGTTCTGGGCCGAACCCGAAGACGACGAACCACCACCCGCCGCCGAACCCGAAGACACCCCGAGCGCGCACGAATTTGGCCTACCTCCCCATGACACACAACACTGACCGCAACCTTTCCCTGTTCGAGCGCGCCCGCGCCGTCATCCCCGGCGGCGTGAACTCGCCGGTGCGGGCCTTCAAGGCCGTGGGCGGCACGCCGCGCTTCATCGAGCGCGCCCAGGGTGCCTATATGTGGGACGCCAACGGCCAGCGCTACATCGATTACATCGGCTCCTGGGGGCCCATGATCCTGGGCCACGGCCACCCCGCGGTGCTGGAAGCCGTGCAGAAGGCCGCCGTCGATGGCCTGTCCTTCGGCGCACCGACCGAGCGCGAGGTCGAGCTCGCCGAGGCCATCCTGGAACTGGTGCCCTCCATGGACATGGTGCGCCTGGTCAGCTCGGGCACCGAGGCCGGCATGAGCGCCATCCGCCTGGCGCGCGGCGCCACTGGACGCAGCAAGATCCTCAAGTTCGAGGGCTGCTACCACGGCCATGCCGACGCCCTGCTGGTCAAGGCGGGCTCGGGCCTGGCC
The DNA here is from genome assembly GCA_001724785.1 of Acidovorax sp. SCN 68-22. Lineage (GTDB taxonomy): Bacteria > Pseudomonadota > Gammaproteobacteria > Burkholderiales > Burkholderiaceae_C > Simplicispira. Next base: position 15,195 of record MEDL01000035.1, read on the forward strand.
ACCTTCGGCAACGCCACCAGCGCCGGCGTGCCGCCCGAGGTCGTGCAGCACACGCTGGTGCTGGAATACAACAACGTCGTGCAATTGGAAGAAGCCTTCGCGCTGCATGGCAAGGACATCGCCTGCCTGATGATGGAACCCATCGCCGGCAACATGAACTTCGTGCGCGCTAGCGTGGAATTTACCCGCCGCTGCCGCGAACTGTGCACGCAGTACGGTGCGCTGCTGGTCTACGACGAGGTCATGACGGGTTTTCGCGTCGCGCTGGGCGGCGCGCAAAGCCTGTACGCGGCGCAAATCCCCGGCTTCGCCCCGGACATCACGGTGATGGGCAAGGTGATCGGCGGCGGCATGCCGCTGGCAGCCTTCGGCGGCCGGCGCGACATCATGGAGCAGCTCGCACCCATGGGGGCCGTCTACCAGGCGGGCACGCTCTCGGGCAACCCGGTGGCCACCGCCTGCGGGCTGGCAACGCTGCGCGAGATCCGCCGGCCCGGCTTCTACGAGGCCCTTGGCAGCCGCACGCGCAGCCTGGCGAGCGGCCTGCAAGCGGCGGCCGCCGAAGCCAGCGTGCCCCTGTGCGCCGACAGCGAGGGCGGCATGTTCGGCTTCTTCCTGCTGCCCGAACTGCCGCAGAACTACGCCGAGGTCATGCGCACCGACGGCCAGCGCTTCAACCGCCTGTTCCACGGGCTGCTCGACCGCGGCGTGTACATTGCGCCGGCGCTGTACGAAGCCGGCTTCGTCAGCGCCGCGCACCAGAGCGAGGACATCGCGGCCACGCTGGCTGCGGCACGCGAAGTGTTTCAATCGCTATGATTTAAATAGCTATAAACACTTACCCAATAAGCGCTAGAGGCCTAAAAACCTCGAAATTTTCTCCTTCTCTCTTCCTACCGATGTCTGCGCTGAAGTTCCTGTTCGCCACGCTGGTGCTGGCCGCCAACACCCTCGTGCTGGTGTGCTGCATGATCCCCTTCGCCCTGGCCAAGCTCATCCTGCCCGTCACGCCCGTGCGCCATGTCTGCGACCGCGCGCTCATGGGCATCGCCGCGCTGTGGATGGACATCAACGCCTTCTGGCTCGGCGCGGTCAACCGTGGGCGCTGGGACGTCGCCGGCGCGGACCACCTGGATGCGCGCGGCTGGCACCTGGTGGCCAGCAACCACCAGAGCTGGGTGGACATCCTGGTGCTGCAGCGCGTCTTCAACCGCCGCATCCCCATGCTCAAGTTCTTCACCAAGAAGGAACTGATCTACGTACCGGTCATCGGCTTCGCCTGGTGGGCATTGGATTTCCCCTTCATGCAGCGCAAGGGCGGCGCCAGTGCCCGCGCCGATCTCGAAGCCGGGCGCAAGGCCTGCGAGAAGTTCCGCCTGGTGCCCACTTCGGTGATGAGCTTCGTCGAAGGCACGCGCTTCACCCCCGCCAAGCACGCGCAGCAGAAGTCGCCCTACCGGCACCTGCTCAAGCCCAAGGTCGGCAGCATCGGCATGGCGCTGGAAGCCCTGGGCGACGCTTTCACCGGGTTTCTGGACGTCACCATCGTCTACCCGGACGGCACGCCGACCTTCACCGACGCCCTGGCTGGGCGCCTGGGCAACGTGGTGGTGCGGGTGCACCTGCGGAGCATTCCCGCCGAAGTGCTGCCCCCGCCCGGCGAACCCGCGCCGCGCGCCGCCGTGCAGGCCTGGGTGAACGAACTCTGGCAGGCCAAGGACGAAGAGATCGAACAGGTGCTGGCCGAGCGCAAGGGCAAACCAAACTGACCCTGCCCCACTCAAAAAAAAAGCGGCCGAGGCCGCTTTTTTTGTTGGATGTCACGCTGCCCTTTGAAACCGGCGCGGCCCAGACCAGCAGACACCGCGCAAGGGCTGCCCCGCCGCGCTGGTGTCGTCCCCCTTCCGCAGCGCGCAGCGCTGCAAGAGAAGGGGGAAGGCGCAAAGCGCCTCAGGGGGTTGCTCTTAATGCCGGAAATGGCGCACGCCGCTGAACACCATGGCCACGCCGCGCTCGTCGGCGGCGTCGATCACCTCCTGGTCGCGCATGGAGCCGCCCGGCTGGATGACGCAGGTCGCGCCCGCGTCCACCACCACGTCGAGGCCGTCGCGGAAGGGGAAGAAGGCGTCGCTCGCCACGGCCGTGCCCTGCAGGCTCAAACCGGCGTGCTGCGCCTTGATGCTGGCGATGCGCGCCGAGTCCAGGCGGCTCATCTGGCCCGCGCCCACGCCCATGGTCATGCCGCCCTTGCAGAAGACGATGGCGTTGCTCTTGACGTACTTGGCCACCTTCCAGGCGAACAGCAGGTCTTCCATCTCTTCCAGCGTGGGCTGCTTTTGGGTGACCACCTTCAGTTCGGTGAGCGCCAACTCGTGGTTGTCGGCCGTCTGCAGCAGCAGGCCGGAGCCGATGCGCTTGGCATCCATGGCGTTGCGGCCGCGTTCCCAGTCCGTCTTGCCGCCGTGGGCGGGCAACGCGATCTTCATCAGGCGCACGTTCGCCTTGGTCTTGAAGATCTCCAGTGCCTCGGGCGTGAAGTCCGGGGCCATCAGCACCTCGACGAACTGCTTGCTGATCTGCGCGGCGGCTGCGCCGTCGAGCGTACGGTTGAGCGCGATGATGCCGCCGAAGGCACTGGTCGGGTCGGTCTGGAAGGCCTTGCTGTAGGCACTCAATGCATCCAGCCCCACGGCCACACCGCAGGGGTTGGCGTGCTTGACGATCACGCAGGCGGGTGCATCGAAGCTCTTGACGCACTCCCAGGCCGCGTCGGCGTCGGCGATGTTGTTGTAGCTCAGCTCCTTGCCCTGCAACTGCACGCCGGTGACCAGCGAACCGGGCGCGGGGTACAGGTCGCGGTACAGCGCGGCCTGCTGGTGGCTGTTCTCGCCGTA
>MEDL01000036.1 GCA_001724785.1 Acidovorax sp. SCN 68-22
TGGCGCAGCAACGCCAAGATCGGCGCGGGCAAGTTCAGGCCGCTACGGCCGCTGCAGCCAGCTTAACGTGCTTTATTTTCCGTTTTCTGAGACGACCCCCACCACGGCAACAGCAGCAGCCAGCGCAAACACCGTGTCCGGGCTCTGGATGCCCAGCGTTTTGAGGGGCTCGGCCCCAAACGTCCAACCCAGCGCGGTCAGTAGGAACACGCCCAGTGTCAGAACCCGTGGCCAGGACCAGGGCACGTCGGTGGCGGTGATGGCGATGCGCCGGTCCAGGTGCGGGCGCAGCACCAGCCGCAGGGTGAACACCATCAAGGGCATGAGCACCAGCACCAGGGGCAAACCGATCCAGAGCCACTGGGCGAAATCGATGCCGGCCGCGCGCGCCGCAATCGCGTTGGGCGGCGAGCCGACCAGGGTGCCCATGCCCCCGATGCTGGCGGAATAGGCCACACCCAGCAGCACAAAGGCAAAGGTCCGCCTCTCCCGCTGCGGGTCGAGCGGACCGAGGATGCCCAAAGTCAGCGGCAGCACCATGGCCGCCGTGGCCGTGTTGCTGATGCCCATGGACAACACCGCCGTGACCGCAAACAGCAACCACACGGCACGGCCCAGATGCCCACCCGAAAGTGTCAGCAGGAAGCCGGCCATCTTGCGGTCCAGCTGCTGGGCACGCAGGGCGCTGGCCAGGGCGAAGCCGCCCAGAAACAGGAACACGATGGGGTCGGCAAAGGGCGCCAGGACCTTGACTGTGGTGAGGCCCGGGAACCCCAGCGCCAGCGCACCAACCGGCACCAGCAGCGCCGTCACCGGTAGGGGAATCGCTTCGGTCAGCCAGAGCGCCCCGATGAAGACCAGCAGGCACAGGCCCTTGGTGACCGAGGCCTCGTAGGGCAGCCATGCGTACAAAGCCAGCGACAGCGCCAGCGCGACCAGAAACGAGAGCACGGCCCGGCGGGCCGACACCACACCCCCGTCGGAAGCGGCTTCTGGGCTCATCCGTGAATCGGGGTCATGCTGCGTCTGCCGTGGCGTCGGAGGTCAGACTGCCTTGGGCAGATTGACCCGCCGCATGAGTTCTTCGGCGCTTTCCTTGCGCTCGCTGTAGCGGTCCACCAGGTAGGGCGAGACGTCGCGGGTCAGCCAGGTGAACTTGACCAGTTCTTCCATGACATCGACCACCCGGTCGTGGTAGCTGGACGGCTTCATGCGGTCGTGGTCATCGAACTCCTGGAAGGCCTTGGCCACCGACGACTGGTTCGGGACGGTGATCATGCGCATCCAGCGGCCGAGCACGCGCATCTGGTTCACCGCGTTGAAGGACTGCGAGCCACCGCACACCTGCATCACCGCAAGTGTCTTGCCTTGGGTGGGGCGCACGGCGCCGGCCGCCAGAGGGATCCAGTCGATCTGGGCTTTCATGATGCCGGTCATGGCACCGTGACGTTCGGGCGAACACCAGACCATGCCCTCGGACCACAGCGCCAGCTCGCGCAGTTCCTGCACCTTGGGGTTGGTGTCTGGCGCATCATCAGGCAACGGCAATCCACTGGGATTGAAGATGCGGGTCTCCGCACCCATGGCCTGCAGCAGCCGGGCGGATTCTTCCACCACCAGCCTGCTGAAGGAGCGAGGGCGCAGGGAGCCGTACAGCAACAAGATGCGCGGCGCGTGAGCCGAGTGCGGACGCAGCAGCCGCGACGGATCGGGCACCCGGAAATGTTCGTCCTGCACCTGCGGCAGATCGGTCAAGGGTTTGGTGACGGACTTAGACACGGCGACCCTTTGCGTCGATGACCACTTCGCCATCTTCCTTGATGAAGGGGCCTTGCTGCGGATAGGGCAGGATGTCGAGCACGACTTCGGACGGTCGGCACAGGCGCACCCCCAGCGGCGTGATCACAAAGGGGCGGTTGAGCAGGATGGGATGTTGCTGGATGAAGGCCAGCAACTGTTCATCGGTCCACTTGGGGTTGCCCAGGTCCAGCTCGGCGTAAGGCGTGCCCTTTTCTCGAAGGACTTGGCGAACCGTGGCGCCCATGGCGCTCAGCCAGGCCTGGATCTGCTCCGTGCTGGGCGGGTTCTTGAGGTACTCGATAACCGTGGGTTCCACGCCGCTGTTGCGGACCATGGCCAGCACGTTGCGCGAGGTCCCGCAGGCGGGGTTGTGATAGATGGTGATGTTGGGCATGAAAGAAGGTCTGGTACGGGTTCAGGCGGTCCGGGGTTTCCAGGCGTTGACGATGGCTACCAGTGAAAGCATCACGGGCACCTCCACCAGCACGCCGACGACGGTGGCCAGTGCCGCGCCTGAGTTCAGGCCGAACAGCGAAATCGCTACGGCCACCGCCAGTTCGAAAAAGTTGGAGGTACCGATGAGGCAGGCCGGGCCGGCGATGTTGTGCGGCAGCTTGAGCCACTTGGCGCCCCACCAAGTGATGAAAAATATGCCGTAGGACTGCAAGATAAGGGGCACGGCGATCAGCACAATCACGCCGGGTTTCTCGACGATGGTACCGGCCTGGAAGCCGAATAGCAGCACCACGGTGGCGATCAGGCCCACCACCGACCAGGGTTTGAGGCGGGCCACGAACTGAACCAGCGCTTCAGACGACTGTTTCACCAGCAGCTGCCGGGTAACCATGCCCGCCAGCAGCGGCAGCACTACGTACAGCACTGTGGAGAGCAGCAGCGTCTCCCACGGCACGGTCACGTTGGTCACGCCGAGCAGAAAGGCCGCGATCGGTGCGAAGGCGACGACCATGATCAGGTCGTTTACAGACACTTGGACCAGGGTGTAGTTGGCATCGCCTTTGACGAGCTGGCTCCAGACGAACACCATGGCGGTGCAAGGCGCAACGCCCAGTAGGATCACGCCGGCAATGTACTCGCTGGCCGATTGCGGATCGATCCAGCCTGCAAATAGGTACTGGAAGAACAGTACGCCCAGTGCGGCCATGGTGAAGGGCTTTATCAGCCAGTTGACCACCAGGGTGAGCAACAGACCCTGGGGCCGCTTGCCCACATCCTTTACAGCATGCCAGTCGATCTGGATCATCATCGGATAAATCATGATCCATATGAAGACGGCGACCACTAGGTTAACTTGCGCGATTTCCATCGCAGCCACGGACTGGAACACGCCGGGCATGACCAGCCCAAGGCCCACCCCGGCCAGAATACCCAGACCGACCCACACCGTCAGGAAGCGCTCAAAGACACCCATCGAATACACCTCACAAATGAAAACACCCGGTCGCTGGGCTACCGGGCCAGGGCTTTCGAATGAACCGTCAGTCCTTTTGACTGCCGATGTCTACCAGTTCCTTTTGCAGCGCCAGTCGGTCAAGCTTTTCAAACGGCAGGTTCACCATTAGAGCGATCCGGCGACTGAGCACCATAAAGGTGTCTGTAAAGGCCTTCTTGACCGCCTCGTCGTCACCTTCGACTTCGGCGGGATCGGGCACGCCCCAGTGCGCTGACATTGGCTGACCCGGCCACAGTGGGCACATCTCGCCAGCGGCCTTGTCACAGACGGTGAGCACAAAGTTCATGTGAGGCGCATCAGCTTGAGCGAATTCGCTCCAGTTTTTACTGCGCAAAGTCTCGGTTTTGTAGTGGTTCCGTTTCAGCAGTTCGATCGCGTGCGGATTGACCTTGCCCGCCGGATGGCTGCCCGCACTAAAGGCCCGAAAGCGCCCCCCACCCAGGTGGTTGAGAATGGATTCGGCCATGATGCTTCGGGCCGAGTTGCCGGTGCATAAGAAGAGCACGTTGTAGAAGGACATGGGGAAAACCTTTCAGCAGCAGCGGGTTGTAGAGGATGGGAGGGAAGTGGGCGTAGCGCACGCGTCTACCGTGACGGCAGAATGCGTTGTGCAACCCCCGGTCATTGATGGACCAAGGAGTAGAAATCGATGTTCTTGCCGAGATGGTTGACATGCAGGTGACGGGAACCGTTTCATGGTGGTCTCCGCTCAGGCTGACAAAGAAGCTGTGTCGAGGCGTGAGGCAGTAGCTGGCAGCACTACCACCGGCGAGAAGCCGCCGCCTTCGGTGCGGAAGTTGGTAGTCTGGCCTGCCCAGGTGCGGGCGGCCAGCAACTGCACCTGGCCACGGTAGGTGTAAGCGCGCAAGTCCAGCTTGAGCCGGACTGTCTGCCCCTCTACCGACACCAGCCGCTCGCTGGGCGGCACGGTGGTCTGCGCCACATAGCCGCCCGCGAGGATTTCGTCCCACACGCGCCGGGTGAGCTTGTCACCGCGGTAGGCCGCGCGCGCGCCAAAGCCGGCTGCGGGTTTGAAGAACAGCCCGCGCCGCTGGGCCCAGAGAGCGTCGGCATCTTCGGCCATGACACGCTGTGTCGCGGGAACGACCCGGCGCAGGAGGGCGCGGTCCGCTTCGCTCACACCCCAGCTTTCGAGCAACGCCGCGTCGGACAGAGAGATCAGGTTGCGTTTGTCGGCGTAGAGTGCGTGAGTGCGCGGGTGTGGCGTGACCACGGCGGCTCCCGCACGATAGGCTAATTTCAACGCCTCGTGATCTAGGTCTTGCAGATAGAAGTCAGTCAGCCGGTTGTAAACCAGGTCCACTGGCATATCGGAAGGCAGGGCAGGGTGCCAGAGCGCGCCATTGCGCCACTGCAGTTCGCGGGCATCGCCCACCGCGGCGATCAAGCCATGCGAGTCGAAGAGCGCTCGCGCCATCTGGAACTCGGGCGCCAGGTACTGTGCGTCGGGATCATCGTCTACGATCAGAATGTTCCGCAGCGGAGCGCTTCCGCGTTGCGCATGCCATTCGGCGCGGAACATGTTTACAAACACCTCGTCCAGCTTCCGCAGGGTGTCCTTCGCGTCGAACACCTGCTGAAACGATTCACAGCAGGCGCGGTGCGCTCGCGCCAGGGCGGCGTTGAGGAAAGCGCCCCCGGCGTTGCTGTTTATCTCGATCAGACGCGGTCCGTCGTCGGCCAAATGGAAGTCGTAGCCCATGAAAACGCCGGCCGGTCCGTGGTCCAGGTCGGCGATCTGCGGTGCGCGTTCGAGTGCCTGCTGCCGCCAGGCGGGCAAGGCAATCACGCGCTCCAGTGCAGCTACCGCGTCGGTAATCTGCGCCATCACCGTCGGATCGAGGAACACCGCCGTGCGCGAAAACAGGTGCGGGTGGCTCTCGGACAGGCGTGCGGTCAGACCGGCCAGCGCCGGTTCGGTTTCCAGCTGTTCGCGCAGGCGCGGTGTCTCCAGCGTCTGGCACGCACAGCCGAGGTTCAGCGTATCAGCGAGGTTCACGGCTGTTCTCCACAATCGGGACAGACCGAGGGGACGACTTCACACACTTGCCCCGCGCAGCAGTGCTCGGTCAGGTAACCGATAAGGGTGTTCATGCGGTCGAAATGAGCGTGGTAAATCAGATTGCGGCCTTCACGCTCGACGTCGATAAGGCCCGAATGGCTCAGCTCTTTGAGGTGGAAAGACAGCGCGGTTGGCGATGCACCCAGTTCTTCCGCCATGTGACCTGGGGTCATGCCTCCCGGTCCGGCAACCACCAGCAAACGAAAGATACGCAAGCGCGTTTCCTGCGCAAGCGCTCCCAGCGCCTTTACGACTTCGACTTCTTCCATGGCGTCTCCTCAGGTAGCTTTCGGGCTTGGCTGGGCGAGGCTGGTGGGCAACAGCAGTGTGAGCAGCCAGCAGGTGAACAGCATCAGGGCCGAACCGACCAGCGCATACAGTAGGCCGCCCCACTGATAGAGCAGGCCCGACATCAGCGTGCCGAAGAAGCGGCCCAGCGCGTTGGCGGCGTAGTAGAAGCCCACGTCTTCGGCCGCTTTCTCGCTGCCGGCGTAGGCTAGGATCAGGTAGGAGTGCACGGACGAATTGACCGCGAAGGCGAAGCCGAACAGGCCCAGCCCACCGACCACCCACCACTGCAGATTAGGCAGGTCCAGCCACACTGCGGCGGCGATGCCGACTGGGATCAGCGCTAGCGCCAGCGACCACCCGCGCGCAGCCGGCACCTCGCTGCTCAGACCGTCGGGGCTGCGTTTGACGAGGCTGGGCGCGAACGCCTGCACCAGCCCGTAGCCGATGGTCCAGGCCGCCAAAAAGCCGCCGACCATGGTGAAGTTCCACCCCTGCGAGTACAGGAACACGGGCACGCCGACCACGAACCATACGTCGCGGGCGCCGAACAGCGCCACGCGCGCGGCGGCCAAGCCGTTGATGCCGGCGTTCTTGGCGAACAGTTCCTTGGCCGACTTCGAGGCCTTGGCCTTGCCCATCATCGGCGGCACCGACAACACCACCCCCATCAGCACCAGCACCAACAAGCCGGCCATGGCCCACAGCGACCGCTGGAAACCCAGTGCCTGCAGCAGCACGCCACCGAGGAAGAAGCCGAAGCCCTTCATGGCGTTCTTGCTGCCGGTGAACCAGGCCACCCACTTGAAGAGCTGGTTGTTGCCACCGACTTCGGCCTTGGCCTGCGCCTGCGTGACCTTGATCGCCGATTTGCTGGCGGTCTTGGTAAGGTCTTTGGCCACGCCGCAGATGCCTTGCGCCACCACCACCCAGGCCACGGACATCGCCGCCGTCCAGGCCGGGTTGAGCAGCGAGAGCAGGGTGAAGCCCGTGATCTGCGTCACCAGGCCCACGGTCAGCATGCGCTGGATGCCGTATCGCGTGGCCAGCCAGCCACCGATCAGGTTGGCTAGCACGCCGGCCGCTTCATACAGTAGGAACAGGAAAGCCAGCGTGAAGGGTGAGTAGCCCAGCTTGTAGAAGTGCAGCAGCACCAGCATTCGCAGCGCGCCGTCGGTGAGTGTGAAGCCCCAGTAAGCGGCGGTGACGATGGCGTAGTTGCGCACCGCGTGGCTGACGGTGGTCGTCGAAGCGTTCATCAGATGCCGACCGATTCAAGATGGCAAGCGAGGTCTACCATGCGCGTGGCGTAGCCCATTTCGTTGTCGTACCAGGCGTAGACCTTGAGCAGAGTGCCGTCGGTCACCATGGTCGAGAGGCCGTCCACGATGGAGCTGCGCGTGTCTCGGGCGTAGTCGGCGCTGACCAGTGGGCGGCTTTCGTACCCGAGAATGCCGGCCAGAGGGCCTTTTGCAGCAGCTTCGAACATGGCATTCACTTCCTCAGCCGTGGTGGCGCGGTTGAGTTCGAACACGCAATCGGTCAGCGAGGCGTTAAGCGCAGGCACACGCACTGCGTGGCCGTCGAGCTTGCCTTTGAGTTCGGGGTAGATCAGCGCAATGGCTGTGGCACTTCCTGTGGTCGTTGGCGCCAAGTTGACCATGGCGCTGCGTGCGCGGCGCAGGTCCTTGTGCGGTGCGTCAACCACCAGGTTGGTATTGGTTGGGTTGTGCAGCGTCGTGATCTGACCGTGCTCAATGCCGATCCCTTCGTGAATGACCTTCACGACCGGGGCGAGACAATTGGTGGTGCAACTGGCGGCAGTCACAATGCGGTCGCGCGTCGGGTTATAGAGGTGCTCGTTGACGCCGACCACGATGTTCAACACGTCGCCCACCTTCACTGGTGCGGCCACGATGACACGCTTGGCGCCGCGGTCCAGGTGGCCCTGCAAGGTTTCGGGAGTGAGGAATTTGCCGGTGCACTCAAGCACCAGGTCCACACCGAGGTCGCCCCACGGAATCTCGACACCGCTGGCGTATTCAGAATAGCCAAGGCGCTGATCGTTGATGCGGATTGAGTCCCCACCATCGGCGCGGACATCAGCGCGCCATCTGCCTTGCACTGTGTCAAACGCCAGTAGGTGGGCAGTGGAAGCCGCACCACCCTTGATTTCGTTCAAGTGAATGACTTCCAGCCGGTTGCCGCTGCGTGGGTCGATCGCTTCGCGCTCGACGGCTCCGAAGGCTGCGCGGAGGGCCAAACGCCCCATGCGGCCCATACCGTTGATACCAACTTTCATGCGTATGTCCCAACACAATAATTCATTAATTGTTGAATTATTGATCAAAAGAATGACAGTGGTGTGACATTCAGGGATAGGTGTTAGAAATGACTGAATCTTGCCCTCTAGTACGCCAGTTTTGCTCGGTACCGACAAGGCGCATCAGGAATGCAAAGCCGCCAGCCTCAGCAGCGCAGGTCGCTAACGCAGCCACTGCGGATGACGCCCGAAACGCTGTGGCCGCAAAGTTTCAGCAGCGAATAGGCTCGCTACGCACCAGATGGCATTCAGCAAGCGCCACTCGCCCGTCCACCCGGAGCAATAGCAACGATTCAATGGCCTCCATGAACGGCTTCTCGACCGGGATGCACCAAACGCGGTGAGCTGCGGGGAACGGCTGAAACCCTCAATAAGTGCTCCCTGTTCCTAAGCCCGCAAACTGCCAGACTCCGAAGTGTGGGATACAGCCGCCTACTGTGGAGTTTGCCGTGTCTTGGTTAGTGTGTCTTCGACGCACTGGGGCAAATCGATGCCGCAACCCTCTGGGGACCCATCGCAGCAATGTTCGGCAAGAAAGGCCAGGAGCTCATTCATCTGCGGAAACTGGGCACGATAGAAGACGAATTTGCCTTCCTGCCGTCCGCGGATCAAGCCGGCATGCGTAAGTTCTTTCATGTGAAAGGACAAAGTCGCAGGTGCAAGCTGCAGCTGCTCACCGATCTTTCCGACCGACATCCCAGCCTCGCCAGCTACGACCAACAGGCGATAAATGCCGAGGCGCGATGGTTGGGCCAAAGCGGCAAGGGCAATAACAGCTTGATCAGCATTCATCGGCGAAGTAAATAGGCACAGGAAAGGCCTGCAACTTAGTAGAGCGCGCAATTATCGCTTCAGCGTGTTGCAACTTCATCACGGCTTTGATCCAACTACTCCCCAGGGATGGGAGGTTGCCTGTCACGAATCTGAAACCCAAAACGCACAGAATTCGCCAGGACATATCCACATTTCTAGTTATGTCATTAATTTCCCAACTACCTATCGAGGCTCCCATGGAAAAAATGTCTTTCAAGCTGGCGCTCGCTTGCGCAGCGTTCGCGTCGCTGACCGCAGCCCCTGCATACGCGCAGGTTGTGAAGATCGATGGATCTTCGACTGTTTTCCCTCCTACCGAAGGCGTTGCCGAGGATTTTCAGAAGATGAAGAAGGGTGCCATGAAGGTCACTGTCGGCATCTCCGGAACGGGTGGCGGTTTCAAAAAATTCTGCCGCGGCGAGACGGACATCTCCAATGCATCGCGCCCAATCCTGAAAGCCGAGATGGACGCCTGCAAGGCCGCAGGCGTCGAATACTTCGAACTGCCGGTGGGCTTTGACGCACTGACCGTTGTGGTCAACCCAAAGAACACCTTCCTCAAGCAGTTGTCAGTTGCAGAGCTCAAGATGATGTGGGAGCCTGCAGCGCAGGGCAAAATCACTTCGTGGAAGCAAGTGAACCCTGCCTTCCCTGATGCCCCTCTCAAGTTGTATGGTGCGGGCTCGGACTCCGGTACGTTTGATTACTTCACCGAAGCGATCAACGGGAAGGCCAAGGCCAGTCGCGGTGACTATGCCGCCACCGAAGACGACCACGTCACGGTCAAGGGTGTCGCAGGCGACGTAAATGCCATCGGTTATCTGGGTTTTGCTTATTACGCCGAGAACCAGAGCACGCTCAAGGCACTGCCCATTGTGGAAAAGGCCGGCAAGCCCGCCGTCGCCCCCAACGAGCAGAACGTCATCAACGGCTCCTATCAGCCGCTGGCACGTCCCATCTTCATTTACGTGAATTCCAAGTCGCTGGAGCGCCCTGAGGTCAAGGAATTCGTAGCCTTCTACATGAAGGAAGGCTCGCGGATCATGAAGGAGGTCAAGTACGTGCCACTGCCCGCCAACGCCTACAAGAACAACGAAGAGCATCTGGCCAAGGGCAAGAGGGGCACGGTGTTCGGCGGCGTTGCGGAAGTCGGCGTCACTATCGAAGAGCTGCAAAAGCGCGAAGCCAAGCTCTAAGCACGGCATACCCCGCAGGTCTGCGTCGCAGGCCTGTGGGCTCATCCAAAGCTTTATTCAGGACCACCCTAGTGAGCACTTTGCCAGCCGCCCCCCTTGGCGCCAGGTCCAGCGCGCCCCGTGCAACGGGCGCGGCGAAACTGGCCCAATATGCACGCAACAAGAAGATCCGCAAGCAGAAGGAAGCGCTCATCGAGTTCGTCCTTCTGATGTGCGCATGTGTGTCTGTCTTCACCACCATCGGGATTGTCTACATCCTGGTCAAAGAGTCTGTGGTCTTTTTCCGCGCAGTACCAATCTGGCAGTTCTTGACCGACAAGCAATGGACACCACTTTTCTCTGACGCCCACTTCGGCATCTGGGTGCTGATGTCCGGAACGCTCACAAGCTCACTTGTGGCATTGGCTGTGGCCATCCCGCTGGGCACCATGATCGCCATCTACCTGTCAGAGTTCGCGCAGCACCGAGTCCGTGAGGTGCTCAAGCCAGTGCTAGAGATCCTGTCGGGCATCCCCACCATCATCTATGGCTATTTCGCCCTGATGTTCGTGACGCCATTGATCCAGAAGATCTACCCGGGCCTGCCGACATTCAACATCCTGTCCGCTGGCCTGGTCATGGGGGTGATGATCATCCCCTATGTCTCATCTCTCGCTGAAGACGCGATGCGCGCGGTTCCCATGAGTCTGCGCGAAGGCTCATATGCCATGGGTGGGACGCGGCTGCAGACAGCCATGCGTGTGGTGGTCCCTGCCGCTACATCCGGCATTGCCTCCGCCTACATCCTTGGAATCTCGCGGGCGGTGGGCGAGACCATGATTCTTGCCGTTGCAGCAGGCATGCAGCCTAACCTCACGCTCAACCCCTTGGAGCCGGCCGCAACGATCACCGCCTACATCGTGCAGGTGGCTCTGGGAGACCTTCCCCATGGAAGTGTCGGTTACCAGACGATCTTTGCCGCAGGGCTGTCCTTGATGGTGCTTACCTTGACATTCAATCTGATCGGTCATTGGATGCGCCGCCGCTATCGGGAGGTGTACTGATGAACGCGAAAACGAATGCGGTGCGTGCGTCGATACGCACCAGAAAGCGTTGGGACCTACTGTTTGGCGCGCTCGGGATCCTCTCTATCATGGTCGCGGTGATGACGCTCCTTGTGCTGTTTCTCGACATGGCGATCACGGGAATACCGCGACTGAGCGTCGAGTTCTTCACCTCGTTTCCATCGCGCCGAGCGGCCAATGCAGGCATTCTCTCCTCGTGGGTGGGATCGATTCTGGTGATGATGGTGACTGCTGCAGTGGCGGTTCCGATCGGCATCAGCAGCGCCATCTACTTGGAGGAGTACGCGCGCAAGAACTGGTTTACCGATGTCATCGAAATCAACATTACGAACCTGGCCGGGGTCCCATCCATCATCTACGGCCTGCTTGCACTTGGCCTGTTCATCTATACGTTCGGTCTGGGCCAGAGCATCCTGACCGCCGGGCTGACGCTGGCTTTGCTGATACTTCCGATTGTCATCACGACCACTCGGGAAGCGCTGCGTTCCATACCTGTTCATGTCCGGGAAGGGGCATACGCCTGCGGTGCCTCCAGATTCCAGGTGGTGAGCCACCACTTGGTGCCTTACAGCCTGCCCGGCATCCTGACGGGCGTGATCATTGGGATGTCCCGTGCCATCGGTGAGACGGCGCCGATCATCACCATCGGGGCATTGACGTTCATCGCCTTCCTGCCACCGGTTCCATTCAGCGGCACTCCCCCGGCAGGAATGTTTGATTGGTTGACGTCACCTTTCACTGTGATGCCGATCCAGATCTTCAACTGGACGTCCCGACCCGACCCCGCCTTCCTCCAGAACGCCGCCGCAGCCAGCTTTGTTCTGGTCCTTATGACTCTTTGTATGAACGCGGCGGCCATCTGGTTGAGGTACCGCCTGCGCAAAAACATCAAGTGGTGACCTTCCAATGAATACGAAACTAACCTCACATCGCCGTCCGGCCGCAAGCCACGCCGTGGAAGCAGAAGAACCAGTACCGACGACGAAAGCCGAGTCCCGTAACCTAGAGTTTCATTACGGCGACTTCAAAGCGCTCAAGGGCATTTCCATGCCTGTCTACGAGAACAGGGTGACTGCGTTGATTGGCCCGAGCGGCTGCGGAAAATCCACATACTTACGGTGTTTTAACCGCATGCATGACCTGTACCCAGGCAACAGATACGGAGGCAGCATCCATCTTCTGCCAGACGATGTGGACTTACTGGATCCTTCAGTGGATCCCATCGAAGTGCGCATGCGCATTTCCATGGTCTTCCAGAAACCTAACCCGTTTCCGAAATCGATCTTTGAAAATGTTGCCTACGGACTCAGGGTGCGCGGCGAGAAGTCTGGCAGCTACATGGAAGATAAAGTGGAAGCTGCTTTAAAGAATGCCGCTCTTTGGGACGAAGTCAAAGACCGATTGGGCGAAGTGGCCATGAACCTGTCGGGTGGCCAACAACAACGACTGTGCATCGCAAGGTCGTTGGCGACAGACCCAGAGCTCATTCTTTTCGACGAACCCACTTCGGCGCTCGACCCGATTGCGACCAGCAGTATCGAGGAGCTGATCGCCGAAATGAAGTCGAAGGTCACGGTGCTGATCGTCACCCACAACATGCAGCAGGCTGCACGGGTTTCCGATTACACAGCCTACATGTACCTGGGCGAGTTAATCGAGTTTGGGATGACGAAAGATGTATTCATGAAGCCGCAGCGGCGCGAGACCGAGGACTACATCACCGGCCGTTTCGGTTGAATGCACCAATGTCTGTGCAGCACCTGAATCATCGGTTTGACGCCGAGCTTGAGGGGCTGACCCGTCACGTGCTTAACATGGGTGGGTTGGTGGAGAATCAAGTTTCTCAGGCACTGTACTGTTTGGCGTTTCCTACGCCAGCTGTGGTCGAGAGGGTTCTCAGGAGGGAGCAGGATGTCAACCTCATGGAACTGGAAATTGACCGCGAAGTGTGCGCCATCATTACGCGCAGGCAACCAATAGCTGTTGACCTGCGGCTGCTCATGGCGTTGTCAAAAGCCACGGCCAATCTTGAACGCGCGGGTGACGAAGCGGTGAAGATCGCGTGCATGGCAAGGTCAATGCGCAGTCACAGCTGCAGCCAGGAACTTCCTACATCCGGTCTGCGGCTCTCCGGGGAGCTTGCCTCGGAGCAACTGAGCAAATCCCTGGATGCACTTGCGCGGATGGACGCATCCTCTGCCTTGAACTCGCTCGCCGAAGACCTGGCAATCAAAACAGCGATTGATGGCTTCATACGATCCATGATCAGTCACATGGCAAGCGACAGCCGCAGCATTCCAGCGGGCCTGGACCTGCTGTTTGCAGCCAAGGCCATCGAACGCATTGGAGCCCATGCCAGTAACCTGGCCGAGTTCACGGTCTATGCCGCCAAGGGATTGGATGTAAGGCATGCCAGTGCCGCAGGCCGCCTGCAGCACGCAGCGCTTCCACCGCAAGGGCTGTTATCAGAGGAGAAGAACGCGGAACCTGCTGTCCTTACGCGTCGATAGCGAACTCGCCCTCTTCATTTTGCAAAAATAGCCGGGCGGCGTAAGCTGAAGATTGAACACCGCCCAGGAGGCGCGACAATGATGCGAGCCTGCGAGCGAGCGCAGGGAGGGGCATGGTAGCGAAGAATTCGGTGAATTTTTCAGGGCAGGGTCGCGTCTTCGGTTGGCGAGGAGGGCGATCAGTCTTCTATGCTTCTTCCGTGCCACTGCAAACGCGGGGCCAACCACTTTCCGCATGTCTTTCAACGCGTGGGGGCGTGCCACGTACCAGCAGACCATGGTAATTGGTACCGGGGCCGGACTGTCGTCTGGATGATATGTTGCGCGGCGTGCGAGCCGTCACCGGGATGCGAACGCGGGCTCCCGACGACTCACAGCCTTTGTCCTTTGCACCGATGAAGCCGGTAGAGGGCTCGCCTCGCTCGAATCGCTGACCAAGGGATTGCTTGAAAGCCGATAGCCCACAGACCTGACCGTCTGGATCATGAAATCCATTCCAGAAGGTGAAAGCGCTGTCCGGAGGCGCTTGATGTGAGCATCGACCGTTCGCTCATCGACTGTCTGATCTCCACTCCAAACTCGGTTTCGGATTTCCTGTCTGGTATGTGCCACTTCCGGCTTGCTCATGAAGAAGTACAGCATCCGAAACTCCGTAGGACTGATGTCTACACGAACCTCCCTGTCTCCGACCACGCAGGTGACTTCGTGTCGAGTCGGACTCAGCGTTAGTGCATCGATGGTCAACTCACGGTCTGAAATCTCAGGAGCGCGCCGGCGCAAAACAGCCATTGTTCTGGCCATCAACATGGCGGGAGAAAAAGGTCTGATCAAAAAATCATCGGCACCTGATTCCAGCGCATCGATTACCTCGTTTTCTCCGGCGTCTTGGGCTATTCCGATCACAGGCGTATGGTGGTGGGCGAGCGAGGCGCGAAGACTCCGGATCAGTGGCAGTGCACCCATGCCAGCAAAGATCCAATTGACTAGAATGATGTCAGGTTTGATTCCGCACAGACAATCCTTCGCCGCTGAAGGATCAGCTACTTGGAAAACGGTAAAACCGTGCCGTAGCATGCACGCGACAACCATTTGCCTCGCCAAAGTCTCGCCTTCAATGACAAGGACGCTTCGCGGAAGAGTTCGCGCATTCATCAGGTCAAACCTCGCAAAAGGATCACTTTTGGTCACCTTACCCAGCGATCACAGGTAGATCGGCTCGTCATGCCGGAGAGACCACCATTTCTTAGAGGGCTGGCCCATCTGCATGGCCCAGCCCTATCTGACAAAGATCAATGCCTGATCAACTACCGATGCGGCCACCGTCGTTCTTGGTGATCACGATGGTTGCAGAACGTGGTCGCTTGCCGGGACCATAGCCGGCGTTAGTTGGCCATTGGCTTGTGTATTTGGCAGGGTCACCGATGTTGGCGTGCAGGGTGTTCTCGCCCGGGTGCTGAATGTTGATGAACATGGTTTTTCCATCGGGCGTTTCGCACAGACCTGTAATTTCACATCCGACAGGTCCCACGAGAAAGCGTTTGAGCGTCGATGGGGTAGGGGCCTTGCCTACTGCGGTGACGACATCAAGCTTGCTGCCATCGGCCTTGGTGAAACTCAAGGTCTTTTTGCCGCCGTCGCCCACCCGACCAGGGATAGCTGCCAGCATCATGTTGTTTGTGACATCGGTGTACGCTCCATCATCGGTCTGGATCCAGCAGATGCCCGTGGAGGGACTGAAGACCAGACCGTCCGGGCTGGAGAAGTCCTGATCAGCTGTCAGGCTGGAGATGTTCACCACTCCCTTGTCGGCGCCGGCCTCGGCGCCGAACAGGTAGATGTCCCAAGTGAATGTGGTCGCTGCGCCGCCTGCACTGCCTTCCTTCATGCGCAGCAGGTGGCCGTTGGGGTTACCAGGCTGTGCAGTTGAGCCTTTCATGTCGGTGTAGACACGAGGATTGGAGGCATCGGGAGCCAACTGCGTCGAGCCAGAAGGCTCGACACGGCGGTTGCTGTTGTTGGTCAGGGTCTGGTAAATCTCGCCGTTGGCGGGGTTCACGCCACCCCATTCAGGGCGGTCCATCTTGGTGGCTCCTACCGCGTCGCCTGCAATACGTGCGTTCACCACGATGTCGGCTTGATCGGCGAACTTGTAGCCTGCGTAGTTGGCGATCAAAGGATTGGCCAGCGACAACTCAATCCATTGCCCAGAGCCGTCAGCGTTGTACTTGGCGACGTACAGCTTACCGTTGTCCAGGTACTTGTCGCCGGTCGCCATGCGATCAGCGGGGTTGGCGTCTGCAGCGGACCACAGGGCTGTCGAGACATACTTGTAGACGTATTCGTTGCGGGCATCATCGCCCATGTACACCACCAAGGGTTGACCTACCACTGGTGTGCCGAATGCCGCGCTTTCATGTGCAAAGCGGCCCAAGAAAGTACGCTTTTTCGCGGGCCGGGACTTGTCCAGAACGTCGATTTCGACGATGTAGCCCATGCCGTTCATCTCGTTGCGATAGTCGTCGCTTCCGTCGGCAGAGGCGCCCAGCTTGCTGTTGATCCAGCGCGCGTACTTGTCCTCGGTGCCACCGCTTTCCCACCCGTGGCGTGACGCAGCGCCCTGGTTGCGGCCATAGCGCTTGAGCGATGTCACGCTCTTGTCGTTGCCACGAGCGGCATCGTCTGCTGCCCCGCGGGTGAAGTAGCCAAACCAGTTCTCTTCACCGGTCAGGAATGTGCCCCAGGGCGTCTTACCCGTCCCACAGTTGTTAAGCGTGCCGCGGGTTCTAGTGCCGGTGGGCGAGAACTTCGTGACCATCAACGCATTGCCGCGTGCTGGACCTGCGATTTCGATATCGCTCAATGCGGTAAGTCGGAAATTGAATGCCGACGACTGTACGGTAGCCCATTTACCAGAGGTCTTCTTGACTTCCACGACAGATATGCCATGGGCTGCTACCTCTTTGTCGATCTCGCTAGCGGGGCGTGGTAGCGTGGTGGTGCCACCATTGGCATGCATGAAGAATGAGCTTAGCTTTTCGTCAGTCGTGGCTTCGTGGTTGACGGCTAGCAGCCCGCGGTCCGTCGAGGACGCAGAGAGCTTTCCATCGCCGCTCAGGCCAAACCATTCCATGCCGTCGTGATGATCACCCGCACGGTTTTCATAGTCAGCGTCGGTTCCATCGTTCTTGAAAGCGGGAGTCGTGGCCTTTAGCGGATCGCCCAGCGCATAAATCACGCTGGCCGTGTAGCCCGCAGGCACGATGACCGCATCGGCCAGGCTTTTGGAAACTGCATTAAACCCAAGCAGCGTTTCCCCAGGAGCCGCGACCACTTCGTCATCTCCACCACCACAGGCAGCCACGGCGAAGCTGCCGAGCAATGCCGTACCCATCGTGCCCACGCTTCCGCGCAGCAGACCGCGACGGCTCAGGCGCGCTGCCAGGACCGAATCGAAGGTGGGATTGCTGGACGTGTTTGAGTTCTCGTCATTGAAATCAATGGTGGCCGTATCGCTGAGCTTCTTCATCGCACTATCCTTTTAGATATTTGGAAGTGTCGAATTTAAGAGGGGTGTATGACGGCTATGTGACCTTCCAAATCAAGTTCCGGCAGTCACCCAAGCTTCTGCAAGGAACCTAGAATTAAGCGTGCTGTAGTGCAATTCTTCGTATCTCATTTGTCCGGAAGCAAACCGTCAGCAACTCGCGAACCCGAAGTTGCTTGCGGGAATGGAGATCACATCTTTGGCAATTGAGGCAAACGAGTTGCGCGGATCGGTACCCAGAGCTATCGCGATGTATTCCTGCCAATCGCGGTATGCGCTGTCCACCGGCTAGCGCTAGCCCCCAGAATGAACGTGGATTGCCAATTGCGTGTGCAGACCTAGTTGAACGCTAAGTTCCGC
Source organism: Acidovorax sp. SCN 68-22 (assembly GCA_001724785.1). GTDB lineage: Bacteria > Pseudomonadota > Gammaproteobacteria > Burkholderiales > Burkholderiaceae_C > Simplicispira. The sequence goes on from MEDL01000036.1 coordinate 17,453, forward strand.
TTTTCGAGCAACTTGACTGTTGGTCCTGAACGGTGGAGAACTTGATCGGCAGCATGAGCCCGCTGGAAGCAAGTAGTCTGTAAGAGAGTGCCCAGCTACAATCTCCCCGTGTCCGAACCCCTCCAAAAATGCTCCCCAGCCACGGTTTTTGTGCCAAACCGTGAGTTGCCGCTTGGGTATTTTTGTTCAGTGACTCCGCCGTAGTCCTGTCTCTTCAGGTGCCGCGCTAGCGGATTCTCGCCTCGTCTTTCCCTCTCCCCGCTGAGCCGAGCACCCGGCTTCGGTTGCGCAGCCTTCTCTGTTTTTTCCGTCTCGAACGCATCAGCTTGCGCTGGTGGCGTTTCTTATGCCTATGAATTTTTCATCAATCAAGCAAACCTGGTTTGCCAACATCCGGGGCGATCTGCTGGCCGGTATCGTCGTTGCCTTGGCACTCATCCCAGAGGCT
>MEDL01000037.1 GCA_001724785.1 Acidovorax sp. SCN 68-22
TTGGTGCCCAGGAGAGGACTCGAACCTCCACGATGTTACTCGCTAGTACCTGAAACTAGTGCGTCTACCAATTCCGCCACCTGGGCATTTCAGGAAAGAACGAGATTGTATAGCAAAAAAATGAGTGCCAACGCGCTCGCAAGCGGCGCTTCCGATGAATTCGAGGGCACCGTGCAGGGCCACCGCGACGGCCACGGCTTCGTGCTGAGGGACGACGGCCTCAGCGACATTTTTCTTCCCCCCAACGAAATGCGCGCGGTGCTGCACAAGGACCGCGTGCGCGTCTGCATCGTGCGCCAGGACCGGCGCGGCCGCCCCGAAGGGCGCGTGGTAGAGATCATCGAGCGCCCCAACCAGCCCTTGATCGGCCGCCTGCTCCAGGAGGGCGGCGTATGGATCGTGGCCCCCGAGGACAAGCGCTATGGCCAGGACGTGCTCATTCCCAAGGGCGCGCTGGCCGATGCCCAACCTGGCCAGGTGGTGGTGGTGCAACTGACCGAACCTCCCGCCCTGTACGGCCAGCCGGTGGGCCGCATCACCGAGGTGCTCGGCGAGGTGGACGACCCGGGCATGGAGATCGAGATCGCCGTGCGCAAGTACGGCGTACCGCACGAATTCTCAGAAGCCTGCCTGGCCGAAGCCGCCGCGCTGCCCGACAAGGTGCGACCGCAGGACAAGAAGCACCGCATCGACCTGACCGATGTGCCGCTGGTCACCATCGACGGCGAGGACGCGCGCGACTTCGACGACGCCGTGTATTGCGAGCCGGCGAAGGTCGGGCGCGGCAAGGGTTGGCGCCTGCTGGTGGCCATCGCCGACGTCAGCCACTACGTGCAGACGGGCAGTCCCATCGACATCGATGCCTACGACCGCGCCACCAGCGTGTATTTCCCGCGCCGCGTGATCCCCATGCTGCCCGAGAAGCTCTCCAACGGCCTGTGCTCGCTCAATCCCGATGTCGAGCGGCTGTGCATGGTCTGCGACATGCTGATCACCCCCAAGGGCGAGGTGCATGCCTACCAGTTCTACCCGGCGGTGATGTTCAGCCACGCGCGCTTCACCTACACCGAGGTGGCGGCCATTTTGGCCAACACGCGCGGCCCCGAGGCGGCCAAGCGCCAGGAGCGCCTGCCGGACCTGCTCAACCTGCACGACGTGTACCGTGCGCTGCTGCTGGCACGGCGCGAGCGTGGCGCGGTGGATTTCGAGACCACCGAGACGCAGATCATCTGCGACGACAACGGCCGCATCGAGAAGATCATCCCGCGCACGCGCAACGACGCGCACAAGCTGATCGAGGAAGCCATGCTCGCGGCCAACGTCTGCAGCGCCGACTTCATCGCCCAGGGCAAGCAGCACGGCCTGTACCGCGTGCACGAGGGGCCGACGCCCGAGAAACAGGAGATCCTGCGCGGCTATTTGAAGGCCATGGCGGTCGGCATGACCATCAGCGACAACCCGGCGCCGTCCGAATTCCAGGCGATTGCCGAGGCGACGAAAGACCGGCCCGACGCGCAGCAGATCCACACCATGCTGCTGCGCTCCATGCAACAGGCGATCTACACACCCATCAACAGCGGCCATTTCGGCCTGGCGTTCGAGGCGTACACGCACTTCACCAGCCCCATCCGGCGCTACCCCGACCTGCTGGTGCACCGCGTCATCAAGTCCATTCTGGACAATAAGCGCTACCGCCTGCCCGAGCTGCCCCTGCCGGGCGAAGCGCATGCCAAGCTGAGCAAGCGGCTGGCGGCGCGCGTGCCGCGGCCGGGCGCCGTGCCGCGCAAGAAGGAAACCGGCGCTGCGCTGGCGGAAACGCAATCCTGGGAGGCGGCGGGTCTGCACTGCAGCGCCAACGAGCGCCGCGCCGACGAGGCCAGCCGCGACGTCGAGGCCTGGCTCAAGTGCAAGTACATGCGCGAGCACCTGGGCGAGGAATACGGCGGCGTGGTGTCCTCGGTGACGAGTTTCGGCATCTTTGTCACGCTGGACGCGATGTACGTCGAGGGCCTGGTGCACATCACCGAACTGGGCGGCGAATACTTCAAGTTCGACGAAGCGCGCCAGGAACTGCGCGGCGAGCGCAGCGGCATCCGTTACGCCATCGGCGCGCGCGTGCGCGTGCAGGTCAGCCGGGTCGATCTCGACGGCCGGCGCATCGACTTTCGCCTGGTGCAGGAGGGCGACGCGCTCGCGCCGCGCGGCGCGGGCGAGCGCAGCGGCGCCAAGGGCGGCGCGAAGAAGGCCGAAAAGCCGACGCGCGCCCCTCGCGATGAGGGCGACGCGCCCCAAAAGGCGCACAAGCAGGCGCGCGGAGCGGCGCAGGGCGCGCCCGCCGGGGGCGGCAAATCGCGCCAGCAGGCGGCACTGCTCACAAAAGCGCCGGAGCGCTCCGGCAAGGGCAAGTCGCGGCGCGGGTGACTTCCGCCTCACCGGCGTTGCGTACTATATTTTTTGTAGCTATCAACGCTTGCTGGATAAGCGCTGGAGCCCTATTTGATTAGAAATTTCCGCCACGTGCCAGCGCGCCGGCGGTGAGTGGCTCGTCGGCCGGCCAGGCGTCCGCCCGGCGGCCGTGCGCGTAGACCGCATGGCGCGCGGCGTCCCAGGGGTCTTCCCCGGCGGCCAGGCGGGCGCCGAGCATGCCGGCCAGCACGTCCCCGGTGCCGGCAGTCGCCAGGCGCGCGTTCCCCGTGGGATTGATCCAGGGCAGCGTTTGCCCAGGGGCCGCGACGACGCTGCCCGAGCCCTTGAGGACGCAGACACAGCCAAAGCGCTCGGCCAGCGCGCGTGCGGCGGCCAGCCGGTCGGCCTGCACGGCGCCCGTGCTGCGGCCCAGCAGGCGGGCGGCTTCCTGCGGGTGCGGCGTGAGGATGGTGGCCGCGCCCCGCGCCACGCGCGCAGCCAGCGCGGCGCGCAGCTCGGGCGCGCGCGCCAGGGCATTGAGCGCGTCGGCGTCCAGCACCAGGCGTGCAGAGGCCTCCAGCACGCGCTCCAGCACCTCTGCCACTGCGTCGCCGCCGCCGCAGCCGCAGACCACGGTGAGCTGCTCCAGCGCCAGGGCATCGAAGCGCCGCTGCATCAGCTCGGGCAGCACGGCCGCCACGCGCAGGTCGTCATCGTCCAGCAGCGCGACGAGCACGCGCCCCGCGCCTGCGTGCAGTGCGGCGCTCGCCGCAAGCAGTGCGGCGCCTTCCATGCCCATCCCGCGCCGGCCCAGCCCCTCGCCGCCGATCACGGCGACGTCGCCAAAGCTGCCCTTGTGGCTGGCATGCGGCAGCACCCGCGCCGGCGGCGGCCCGGCCAGCCAGGCGCTGGCGGTGGCGGGGGTGGCAAGGGCGCCCAGGCGGTCCAGCCACACCGTGCCCGAAGCGTCCCGCCCGGAAGCGGTGAACAGCCCGGGCTTGAGCGTCAGCAGGCTCAGCGTGTGGCAGGGCGCGCGCGCCAGGTCCTCGGGCTCGAAGCCCGCGGCCCAGGCCCCGGTGTCCGCTTCCAGTCCGCTCGGCAGGTCGAGGCACAACAGCGTTGCCGGGCCGGTGCGCTGAGTGCGCAGCAGGGCGCGCCAGTGCTCGGGAGGAGGCCGCGCCGCGCCGCCGGGCGCGAGGCCAATGCCCAGCAGCGCGTCGATGCACAGGTCGTGCGCGCCCAGCACGGGCGGACTGTCGGCAAAGTGCACGCCGGCACTGCGTGCGCGCGCCAGCGAGCGCTGCGCGTCGGCTGGGACCTTGGCCGCATCGCCGAGCCAGGTGACGACCACCTGCCGCTGCGGCTGCTGCAGGTGCAGCGCCGCCTCCAGGCCGTCGCCGCCGTTGTTGCCCGGCCCGCAAACGATCCACACCGTGCGCGCGTGCGGGGCCAGCGCCAGCGCAAGGCGCGCGGTAGCCAGTCCGGCGCGCTGCATCAGCGTGTGCTCCGGCAGGTCCTTTGCGGCGGCTTGCTCCAGCGTGCGCGTGGCCGCCAGCCCGTGCAAGGCGTGGGGGTGGTCGGGCCGGATGCGCTCCATGCGCAGGATTATCGGCGCCGCACCGGCGTGGATGCGGGCGGGGCGCTCAGGCAGCGCCGGGAGCGAAATGCGCCAGTTCGTCCGGCGCCAGGGCGGTCGGGCGCCCGCCCATGGCGTCGGCCAGCAGCCGCGCCGCGCCGCTGGCGAGCGACCAGCCGCAGCCGCCGTGTCCCATGTTGAGCCACAGGCCCGGGACGCTGCTGGCGCCCAGCACCGGCAGGCCGTCCGGGCGCATCGGTCGTGCGCCGCGCCACAGTTGCATGCCGGCGCGTTGCACGCTGCCGGGAAACCAGGTGTCCAGCGCCTCGTGCAGCTGGCGCACGGTGGCCGGGTGGGGCGCGCCGTGGCCCCGGCCGAGCTCCGCGCCGCCTGCCACGCGCACGCGCTGGCCCAGGCGCGAGATGCTGACCTGGCGCGCCACGTCGATCACCACGCCCTGCGGCGCGGCGGCGTGTTCGCGCAGCGGCGCGGTGAGCGAGCAGCCCCACAGCGCCACCATGCCCAGGCGCAGGCCGAGGCTTTCAAGCAGCGGCGCGCCGTGCGCGCCCAGGCACAGCACGGCGGCGTCGAAGCGCTGCGCCGCCGCATCGCCCGCCAGGTGGAGCGACAGGCCGCCCGGGGCCGGCACGAGGCGCGCCACCTCGGACTGGAACGCGAAGGCCACGCCGAGCTGCTGCGCCGCCTGGCGCAATGCGCCGGTGAACTGGCGGCAATTGGCGGCCTCGGCCTGCGGCAGGTGCAGGGCGCCGTCCAGGCGCGGCGTGCCCGACAGGCCCGGCTCCATGGCGCGGGCGGCGGCGCCGTCGATGCCGTGCAGCTCGGCGCCCGCGTCGCGCAGCGCGGCCACCGCGGCGCGCAGCGGTGCGGCGCTGCGCGCGTCTGGCAGCAGCACCAGGGCGCCCGGCGCGCGCTCGAGCACCAGCTCCAGCGCTTCGGCGGTTTCAATGAAGCACTGCTGGCTGAACTGGACCAGCCGGGCAAGGGCGCGCACCGCCGGCGTGGGCGCGCTGCTGCGCTGCGCCTGGCGTGCCGCGCGGCGCCAGTGCCAGAGCCAGCGCAGCTCGGCCAGGCTGGCACCCGCAAGGTGCACGCGCGGACCGGCGCCGGCGAGGCGGGGCGCCGCCATGGTCCCGGGCACTGCCCAGGGCGCGAGCAGGCCGGCACCGAGCGCCGCGCCGGGGGCGAAGCTCGATTCCTCAGCGACGCTGGCGCGGCGCTCGAACACGGTTACCTGGTGGCCGCCACGCGCCAGTTCGTACGCGCTGGCGACGCCGGCCACGCCCGCGCCCACGATCGCTATCTTCATGAAATTTTTGGTGTTTTTGGCCTCTAGCGCTTATCCAGTAAGCGGTAGTAGCTATTGTTCTAGTAGTGCTTCTTCGATGCGAAGGCCGATGTTGAGCACGGCGTCGTCGCGCAGTGCGCCGTGCCAGACCATCAGCCCGACCGGCAGTTCGCCCCGCACGTGGCAGGGCAGCGACAGGGCGCAACCATCGAGCATGTTGACCATGCTGGTATTGCGCAGCAACAGCGCGTTGGCGCGCTGGAAGGCGGCGTCGCGCGCGGCGTCCTGCGCGGCGTCGGTGCCATCGGCCGGGGCGAGGCTGGCTATGGTCGGCGCGGCGATCGGCACCGTGGGCGAGAGCAGGGCGTCGAAGCCGTCGATCGCCGAGCCCATGCGTGCGATCCACGCCCGGCGCGCCCGCACCAGGTCGAGGTAGTCGGCGGCCGACATGTTGGCGCCAAGCGCGATGCGGGCGCGCACGCGCGGGTCGTACGCGGCGGCGTGTTCGGCCAGGAGGTGGCGGTGCCAGGCGTAGCTTTCGGCCGCCGAGAAGCTGCCGCGCAGGTACACGCCCGACAGCTCGGCCGATTCGGGCAGGGCGATCTCCTGGATCTGCGCGCCGGCTGCGCGCAGCCGCGCGATGCTGCGCTCGAACGCCGTGCGCACGGCGTCGTCGAGGTCTTGCAGGAACATCCCGCCCGGAACCGCGAGGCGCCAGGCGGACAGCGGCGCCGGGCTGCGCGTGACGCGGCGTGCGGCCAGGATTTCGTGCGCCAGCACGGCGTCCCGCACCGAGCGCGTGAGCGCGCAGGCGGTATCGAGCGTGGACGAGAGCGGCACGGCGCCCTGCGTGGGAACCAGCCGGGCGGTGTTCTTGAAGCCGACGATGCCGCAGAGCGCGGCCGGAATGCGGATCGAGCCGCCGGTGTCCGACCCCAGGCCGATGAAGGCCGCGCCGGTCGCCACCGACACCGCGGCGCCCGAGGACGAGCCGCCCGGCACGCGCGCCGGCCCCGGCAGGGCGCCGAAACGCCCGTCGAAAGCCGCCGGGGTGCCGAAGTGCGGGTTGGTGCCGACGCCCGAGAAGGCGAATTCCACCATGTGCGTGCGGCCGATGACCACACCGCCCGCCGCCTTCAGCCGAGCCACCGCCGGCGCATCGTGCGTGGCGGGCGGCGCGCCGGCCAGCACGGTGGAGCCGGCGGGGCAGGGCAGGCCCTGCATGTCGAACAAATCCTTGACCGAGATCGCCAGGCCCGCCAGCGGCCGGTGCGCCAGGTCTGGATCGCGCGCGGCAGACGCGGCCTGGTCGAACAGCGGCAGGGAAAACGCGTGGCGCGATTCGGGTGCCTGGGCACGGGCGATGCAGGCCTGCATTTGCGCCGCGGCGCTGGTGGTGCCTGCATGCAGGAGGCGCAGCGTGCTGTCAAGGTCTTGGGCCATGCCTATGCTAGAATCCCTGGGTTTTGCGGGGTGCATACCCTTAGCGGAACCAATAGCAAACCAGTCCCGCCAAGGTGTCGCCGGCCTGCCAGCATATGAAGTGGCGGGCAGCGATGTCGGACTGGATTTTAGACCCAACCTTTGGAGCACTTTTATGGCAGTCACCATGCGCGAAATGCTGGAAGCCGGCGTTCACTTCGGCCACCAGACCCGGTTCTGGAACCCCAAGATGGCCCCGTACATCTTCGGCCACCGCAACAAGATCCACATCATCAACCTGGAGAAATCGCTGCCGATGCTCCAGGACGCGGCCAAGTTCGCCCAGCAGCTGACCGCCAACCGCGGCACCGTGCTGTTCGTCGGCACCAAGCGCCAGGCCCGCGACACCGTGGCCGCTGAAGCCCAGCGCGCCGGCGTGCCCTACGTGAACCAGCGCTGGCTGGGCGGCATGCTGACCAACTTCAAGACCGTCAAGACCTCCATCAAGCGCCTGAAGGACATGAAGGCGCAGCAGGAAGCCGGCCTTGAATCGCTGAGCAAGAAAGAGCAGCTGATGTTCACGCGCGAGATCGAAAAGCTCGAGAAGGACATCGGCGGCATCCAGGACATGGCAGCCCTGCCCGACGCCATCTTCGTGGTCGACGTGGGCTTCCACAAGATCGCCATCGCTGAAGCCAAGAAGCTCGGCATCCCGCTGATCGGTGTGGTCGACACCAACCACTCGCCCGAGGGCATCGACCACGTCATCCCCGGCAACGACGACTCCGCCAAGGCGGTAGACCTGTACGTGCGCGCCATGGCCGACGCCGTCATTGAAGGCCGCAACAGCGCCGTTTCCGACGTGGTGAAGGCGGTGGCCGCCGAGGGCTCGGACGAGTTCGTGGAAGTGGAAGAGTCCGCTGCCTGAGCCTGCGAATGCCCGCGTGACCTATGTCGCGAGAAAAGCGGGGCTCTCTAGCCCCCTTTTTTTATCCTGATACGACCGAACTGAATTTGGAGAACTAGCAATGGCTGCAATTACCGCAAGCATGGTGGGTGAACTGCGTGGCAAGACCGATGCCCCGATGATGGAATGCAAGAAGGCCCTGACCGAAGCCAACGGCGACATGGCCAAGGCCGAGGAACTGCTGCGCGTCAAGCTCGGCACCAAGGCCGGCAAGGCGGCTTCGCGCATCACCGCCGAAGGTGTGGTGGCAAGCTTCATCGACGGCAACACCGGCGCGCTGGTGGAAGTCAACAGCGAAACCGACTTCGTCAGCAAGAACGACAGCTTCATCGCCATGGCGAACGCCGCGGCCGAACTCATCGCCAAGCACAACCCGGCCGACATCGAAGCCCTGGGTGCGCTCCCCTACGCGCAGGACAGTTTCGGCCCCACGCTGGAAGACGTGCGCAAGGGCCTGATCGGCAAGATCGGCGAGAACATGTCGTTCCGCCGCTTCCAGCGCTTTGCCGGCGGCAACCAGCTCGCTTCCTACCTGCACGGCACGCGCATCGGCGTGGTGGTGCAGTACGAAGGCGACGCCGCAGCGGCCAAGGACGTGGCCATGCACATCGCCGCCATGAAGCCCGTGGCGCTGGCCAGCAGCGACGTGCCGGCCGAACTGATTGAAAAAGAGCGCTCCGTCGCCGCCGCCAAGGCGGCCGAGGACAAGGCCAAGGCCCAGGCCGAAGGCAAGGCCGTGCAGTCCGACGAAATCGTTGCCAAGCGCATCGAGGGCGGTGTGCAGAAGTACCTCAAGGAAGTGTCCCTGTACAACCAGGCCTTCGTGAAGAACGACAAGCAGACCGTCGAGCAGATGCTCAAGGAACGCGCCACCACCATCAAGGCGTTCACGCTGTACGTGGTGGGCGAAGGCATTGAAAAGAAGGCCGACGATTTCGCCGCCGAAGTGGCGGCCCAGGTTGCTGCCGCCAAGGCCGGCGCCTGAACCCTGCCCAGGAAGCCTCCACGACCCCAGCCCCACGAAGGAATCCCCATGACGACTGCCACGCCGGCCTACAAGCGCATTTTGCTCAAGCTGTCCGGTGAGGCGCTGATGGGCGACGACGCCTTTGGCATCAACCGCGCGACCATCGTGCGCATGGTCGGAGAGGTGGCCGAAGTCACCCGCATGGGCGTCGAGGTGGCGGTGGTGATCGGCGGCGGCAACATCTTCCGCGGCGTTGCCGGCGGCGCCGAGGGCATGGACCGCGCCACGGCCGACTACATGGGCATGCTGGCCACGGTGATGAACGCCCTGGCGCTGGCCGACGCCATGGACAAGCAGGGCCTCACGGCGCGCGTGATGTCGGCCATCTCCATCGAGCAGGTGGTGGAGCCCTACGTGCGCCCCAAGGCGCTGCAGTACCTGGAGGAGGGCAAGGTGGTCGTCTTTGCCGCTGGCACCGGCAACCCCTTCTTCACCACCGACACGGCGGCCGCGCTGCGCGGCGCGGAGATTGGTGCCGAGCTGGTGCTCAAGGCCACCAAGGTCGACGGCGTGTATACCGCCGACCCGCACAAGGACGCCACGGCCACGCGCTATGCGACACTGAGCTTTGACGAGGCCATGGTGCGCAACCTGGGCATCATGGATGCGACGGCGTTCGCGCTGTGCCGCGACCAGAAGCTTCCCGTGAAGGTGTTTTCCATCTTCAAGCCCGGTGCGCTCAAGCGCGTGGTGATGGGCGAGGACGAAGGCACGCTGGTGCACGCCTGAAGGCCGGCAGGGCCGCGCCATTTCCGAGGAGAGAAGAACATGACAGCCGATATCCGCAAGACCATGGAAGCCAAGATGGACCAGTCCATCGTCGCCTTCAAGAACAATCTGCAGAAGATCCGTACCGGCCGCGCCAACCCCGCCCTGCTGGACTCGGTCCACGTCGACTACTACGGCTCGATGGTGCCGCTCAGCCAGGTGGCCAACGTCGCCCTGATCGACTCGCGCACCATCAGCGTCCAGCCCTGGGAAAAGGGCATGGGCGCCAAGATCGAAAAGGCCATCCGCGAGAGCGACCTCGGCTTGAATCCGGCCGCCATGGGCGACCTGATCCGCGTTCCCATGCCGCCCATGAGCGAAGAGCGCCGCAAGGAAATGACCAAGCTCGCGCGCAACGAGGGCGAATCCGCCAAGATCGCCGTGCGCAACCTGCGCCGCGACGCCAACGAAGCGGTCAAGCGCATGGTCAAGGACAAGCTGGCGTCGGAAGACGACCAGAAGCGCTCCGAAGCCGACATCCAGAAGATCACCGACCGCCACGTGGCGGACATCGACGCCTTGGTTGCCGCCAAGGAGCAGGACATCATGGCGGTCTGAACCCGCCCTCTGCAGCGCCTGAATGGCCCATTTCCCTCCCGCTCCCGCCCACATTGCCATCGTCATGGACGGCAATGGCCGCTGGGCCAAGCGCCGCTACCTGCCGCGCCTGGCGGGCCACCGCCAGGGCGTGGAATCCCTGCGCCGCTGCGTCAAGGCGTGTGCCGAGCGGGGTGTGTCGGTGCTCACCGTGTTTGCCTTTTCGTCCGAGAACTGGAGCCGCCCGGCGGACGAGGTCTCGGGCCTCATGGACGTGCTGGCGCGCGCCATAGGGCGCGAAGTGCCGCAGCTGGCGCGCGACGGCATCCGCGTGCACTTCGTCGGCGACCGCACCAACCTGGCCGCCGGCATGTGCGAAGGCCTGGCGCACGCCGAGGCCGAAACCGCGCACAACACGCGCATGGTGCTCAATGTCTGCTTCAACTACGGCGGCCGCTGGGACATCGCGCAGGCCGCTGCCCAGCTCGCTGCGCGCGGCGAAGCCATCACGCCGGAGAGCCTGCACACGGCCACCGCGCTCGCGCACGTGCGCGACCCGGACCTGGTGATACGCACCGGCGGCGAGATGCGTTTGAGCAATTTCCTGCTCTGGCAGAGCGCTTACGCGGAGCTGTACTTCAGCGACAAGCTCTGGCCCGACTTCGATGAAGCAGAACTGGACGTGGCAATCGCCGCCTACCACGGGCGCGAGCGCCGCTTCGGGCTCATTTCCGAGCAATTGGACCAGGAATCCCCCGTGCTGGCGCGGGCCTGAAGGACGCCATGCTCAAGCAGCGCATCATCACTGCCCTGGTCCTGCTGGCCATCCTGCTGCCGGCGCTCTTCTACCCGCAGCCGCTCGCGTTTGCCGCCGTGGTGCTGGTGCTCATGGCCGCGGCGGCCTGGGAGTGGGGGCGGCTCAACGGCTGCTCGTTCCCGGCATCGCTGGCCCTGGCGGCGGTGTGCGTGGGCCTGTGCGTGGCCTCCTGGCTGGCGGGCTGGACGGCGCGCCCCCTGGCGCTCCTCTGGACGGTGGCGGCCGGCGCCTGGGTGCTGGGTTCGGCCGCGCTGCTGCGCGCGGGGGTCGCCGGCTGGCCGCACATTCCCCAGGGGCTGCGCCTCGTGGCCGGCGTGCTCGGCCTGTGGCTGGCGTGGCTTGCTGCGGTGCAGGCGCGCACGATCGGCATCAACTTCCTGCTGTCCGTGATGGCACTGGTTTGGATGGCCGACATCGCCGCCTATTTCAGTGGCCGCGCCTTCGGCCTGCGCTTTACCAAGAACAAGCTCGCTCCTTCGATCAGCCCTGGAAAGAGCTGGGAAGGCGTCTGGGGTGGTGTTGTCGGCGTCCTGTGCCTGGGCGCCGCCTGGGCAGCGCTGGACGCTCACTGGGGCGCCGCGGTGCCGAGCTTCTATTCCCGCCTGGCGGGCCAGGGCGCGGGGATCCTCGTCCTGGGCGCCCTTTTCATGGCCTGCATGAGCGTGGTCGGCGACCTGGTCGAATCGCTCGTCAAGCGCAGCGCGGGCGCCAAGGACAGCAGCAATCTGCTGCCCGGCCACGGCGGTGTGCTCGACCGCGTGGACGCGCTCCTGCCCACGCTCCCGCTGGCCATGATGCTCACCGTGCTGGTGGCCTGATGCGCCAGCGCGTCACGGTGCTGGGCTCCACCGGGTCCATCGGCAAGAACACCCTCGACGTGCTGGCGCGGCACCCGGAGCGCTTCGAGGTGTTCGCGCTCAGCGCCGCGACGCAGGTCGAGCTGCTGCTCGCCCAATGCGCCCAACTGCGCCCGCGCTATGCCGTGATGGCCAGCCCTGCCCATGCGCAGGAACTGGCTGAAAAAATCAAGCAAAATAGCCTCCCAACGCATGTCCTGCAAGGAATTGATGCTATTGAAACAATAGCTTCCGATCCCGAGGTGGACACCGTCATGGCGGCCATCGTCGGAGCGGCTGGCCTCGCGCCCTGTCTGGCGGCGGCGCGCGCCGGCAAGCGCCTGCTGCTGGCCAACAAGGAGGCCCTGGTGGTGGGCGGCGAGGTGTTCCTGCAGGCGGTGCGCGCGGGCGGGGCGACCTTGCTGCCGATCGACAGCGAGCATTCGGCGATTTTCCAGTCGTTGCCGGACGACCCAGCGACCTGGCCGGCACGCGTGGACAAGATCATCCTCACCGCTTCGGGCGGGCCGTTTCGCACCCGTGCGCCGGAAACGCTGCGCGACGTCACCCCAGAGCAGGCCTGCGCCCACCCGAACTGGGTGATGGGGCGCAAGATCTCGGTCGATTCGGCCACCATGATGAACAAGGCGCTCGAGGTGATCGAGGCGCGCTACCTGTTCGGCCTGGCGCCCGAGCAGCTCGACGTGGTCATCCACCCGCAAAGCACCATCCATTCCATGGTGCAGTACCGCGACATGTCGGTGGTCGCGCAGCTGGGCACGCCCGACATGCGTGTTCCCATCGCCTATGGGCTCTCCTGGCCCGAGCGCGTTGCCTCGGGGGCTGCCGCTCTGGATTTCCGCTCCCTCGCGGCCATGACCTTCGAATCCATCGACGACCATGGCCACGCGGCACGCTTTCCCGGCTTGCGCCTGGCCTGGGACGCCCTCGGTGCGGCGCCCGGAACCACCGTGGTGCTGAACGCTGCCAACGAGGTGGCCGTGCAGGCGTTTCTCGACCGGCGCATCCGTTTCGACCAGATTCACGCCTTGAATCTGGAAACTTTGTCCACAGTTCCCTCGTCCAAGCCCGATTCGCTCGACGCGCTGCTGGCACTCGATGCCCAGGCGCGCAGCAGCGCCCAGCAGCACGCTGCGCGCATGGGCTGAGAGCTTTCGAGGAAACCGCCATGCTGACCCTGCTCGCCTTTGTCGGTGCGCTCGCCATCCTGATCGCCGTCCACGAATACGGGCACTACCGCGTGGCGGTGGCCTGCGGTGTCAAGGTGCTGCGTTTTTCGGTCGGTTTCGGCAAACCGATTCTGCGCTGGCGCCCCAAAGGCTCGCCGACCGAGTTCGTGCTCGGCGCCATCCCCCTGGGCGGCTTCGTGCGCATGCTCGACGAACGCGAGGCACCCGTCGCGGCCGAAGAGCGGCACCTGGCGTTCAACACCCAGCCGCTGCGCGCACGCGCGGCCATCGTCGCTGCCGGGCCGGCGGCGAACCTGCTGCTGGCCGTGCTGCTCTATGCCGTGGTCAACTGGGCGGGCGTGCAGGAACCCATGGCCTACATTTCCAGCCCGCCGGTCGGCTCCATCGCCGAGCGCGCCGGGCTGCACGGCGGCGAATTCGTGCAAAGCATCGCCCTGGGCGACGACGAGCCGCGCGAAGTGCGCTCGTTCGAAGACCTGCGCTGGACGCTGACGCGCGGCGCGCTGGACGGCGAGCCGGCGCGGCTGGAGGTGCAGGCGCGCCCGGGCGTCTCACGCGCCGTGGTGCTCCCACTCGACGAAATCGACGTCCGCCAGGCCGATGCGGAGGTGCTGCGCAAGATCGGGATCGCCTCGCCCTGGACCCGGCCGGTGGTGGGCGAACTGGTGGCGGACGGCCCGGCGGCGCGGGCCGGGCTGCGGGCCGGTGATCTGGTCCTGCGCATCGGCGATGCTGCGGTCGACGACGCCCAGCAGTTGCGCGAACGCATCCGCGCCTCGGTGCGCGCCGCTGCGCCGCTGGCGCAGCGCTGGAGCGTGGAGCGCGCGGGCCGCGTGCTGGAGCTCGAGGTCGCACCGGACGCGGTCGAGGAAAACGGCCAAATCATCGGCCGCATCGGCGCTTACGTCGGCGAGCCGCCGCGCTTCACCACGGTGCGCTACGGGGCTGCGGAAGGGCTGTGGAACGGGGTGGAGCGCACCTGGCAGGTGTCCGCGCTTTCGCTCAAGATGATCGGCCGCATGCTTGTGGGCGAGGCGTCCATCAAGAACATCAGCGGGCCGCTGACGATCGCCGACTACGCGGGCCGCTCGGCGCACATCGGGCTGACCCAATACCTCACCTTTCTCGCGCTGATCAGCGTCAGCCTGGGGGTGCTCAATCTGCTGCCGCTGCCGGTGCTCGATGGCGGGCACCTGATGTATTATCTTTGGGAGGGCATCACAGGCAAGGGCGTCTCTGAGGCCTGGATGGACAAGCTGCAACGTGGAGGGATTGCGATCTTGCTGCTGATGATGTCCGTCGCATTGTTCAACGATTTCACCCGGCTGTTTGGCTGATCTGCGCGCCCTGTGGGGCAGCGCACGGCGGCACCGACTCGACCTCTCTCCATGATGAAGAAACAACCTCGCTTTGGCGTGCGGACCGTTGCGGCCGTGGCGGCCCTGGTTTTCGCGGCACAGGCGGCATGGGCGCTCGCGCCGTTCAAGGTGCGCGATATCCGGGTCGAGGGATTGCAGCGCGTCGAGCCGGGAACGGTGTTCGCCTCGCTGCCTCTGCGCGTGGGCGACGACTACGACGACGAAAAGGGTGCGGCCGCGATCCGCGCACTGTTCGGCCTGGGCCTGTTCACCGACGTCCGCCTGGAGGCCTCTGGCGACGTGCTGGTTGTCGTCGTGCAGGAGCGGCCGACGATCGCCGCGGTGGAGTTTGCCGGCGCGCGTGAGTTCGACAAGGAGACCCTGAAGAACGTGATGCGCGACATCGGCCTGACCGATGGGCGCCCGTTCGACAAGGCGCTTGCCGACCGCGCCGAGCAGGAACTCAAGCGCCAGTACATCAACAAGAGCTTTTACGCGGCCGAGGTGGTCACCACCGTGACGCCGGTCGAGCGCAACCGCGTCAACCTGACCTTCACGGTGACCGAGGGCGACACCGCGCGCATCAAGGACATCCGCATCGTCGGCAACAAGGCGTTCAGCGAATCCACGCTCAAGGGCCTGTTCGACCAGGACACCGGCGGCTGGCTCAGCTGGTACACCAAGTCCGACCGCTATGCCCGGCCCAAGCTCAACGCCGACCTCGAAACCCTGCGCTCCTACTACCTGCAGCGCGGTTACCTGGAATTTCGCATCGATTCCACCCAGGTGGCAATCTCCCCCGACAAGCAGGACATCTCGATTACCGTCAACGTGACGGAAGGCGAGCGCTTCGTCGTCAGCAGCGTCAAGCTGGAGGGCAACTACCTGGAGCGCGACGAGGAGTTCAAATCGCTCGTCACCATCCGCGCTGGCGAACCCTACAACGCGGACCAGGTGGCCGAAACCACCAAGGCGTTCTCCGACCATTTCGGCAATTTCGGCTTTGCCTTTGCCCGGGTGGAAGCCGTGCCCGAGATCGACCGTGAAAACGGCCGGGTGGCGCTCGTGCTGACCGCCGACCCGCAGCGGCGCGCTTACGTGCGCCGCATCAACGTCACCGGCAACGACCGCACGCGCGACGAAGTCGTGCGGCGCGAATTCCGCCAGTTCGAGGCCTCCTGGTACGACGGCGAGAAAATCCGCCTCTCGCGCGACCGCGTGGACCGCCTGGGCTATTTCACCGAGGTCAGCGTGGAAAGCGTGGAAGTGCCCGGCGCGCCGGACCAGGTCGACCTGGTGATTGCCGTCAAGGAAAAACCTACCGGCTCGCTGCAATTGGGCGCGGGCTTCTCCAGCGCGGAGAAAGTGTCTTTCTCGTTCGCCATCAAGCAGGAAAACGTCTTCGGCTCGGGCAACTACCTGGGCATCGACGTCAACACCAGCAAGTACAAGCGGACCTTTGTCCTGAGCACGACCAACCCGTACTTCACGCCGGACGGCATTTCGCGCACGCTCGACCTGTACTACCGCACCGACAAGCCCTACGAAGACCAGGGCGGCAACTACGAGCTCGTCACCACCGGCGGCAGCGTGCGCTTCGGCGTGCCGTTCAGCGAGATCGATACCGTGTTCTTCGGCGGCGGCTTGGAGCAAACGCGCATCAAGGCGGGCACCAACATTCCCGCGGCCTACCTGGTCTACGCCGATCGCTACGGGGCCACGAGTTCGGCCGTGCCGCTGACCATCGGCTGGTCGCGCGACAGCCGCGACAGCGCGCTGGCGCCCAATTCCGGCCGCTACCAGCGCTTCAATTCCGAATGGTCGGTGGCGGGCGATGCGCGCTACGTACGCGCCAACTACCAGTACCAGCAATACGTCCCGCTGAACAAGAAGTTCACCGTCGCCTTCAACGGCGAAGTCGGATTGGGCAAGGGCCTCAGTGGCCGGCCCTTCCCGGTGTTCAAGAACTTCTATTCCGGCGGCCTGGGTTCGGTGCGCGGGTTCGATCAGGGCACACTCGGTCCGCGCGACGTCACCGGCGCGTCGCTCGGCGGGCCTAAGAAGGTCACGCTGAACTTCGAGCTGATCGCTCCCTTCCCTGGCGCCGGGAACGACCGCACGCTGCGCGTCTTCACCTTCGTGGACGCGGGCAACGTATACGGCGATGGCCAGCCCATCCGCCTCAACGACATGCGCGCCTCCGCCGGCGTGGGTATCAGCTGGATTTCACCGCTCGGGCCGCTGCGCCTGGCGTACGCCAAGCCGATACGCAAATTCGCCGGCGATAGAATCCAGGAATTGCAATTCCAGATTGGAACGTCCTTCTAATGAAACATCTTTCCCGACACCTCGCGTGCGCTCTGGCGCTGGCTTCCGTGGCGGCCGGGGCGCCTGCCCAGGCCGAGGAATTCAAGGCTGGCTTCGTCCACACCGAGCGTGTTTTCCGCGAGGCCAATACCGCCAAGGCCGCGCAGACCAAGCTGGAGCAGGAGTTCTCGCGCCGCGACAAGGACCTGCTCGACCAGGGCAATGCGCTCAAGGCGGCCACCGAGAAGTTCGAGCGCGAAGCGCCCACGCTGTCCGAAAGCCAGCGTACCGCGCGCCAGCGCCAGCTGGTCGACCAGGACCGTGATTTCCAGCGCAAGCGCCGCGAATTCCAGGAAGACCTGAACGCCCGCAAGAGCGAAGAGCTGACGCAGATGGGCGAGCGCGTCAACAAGGTCGTCAAGCAGATTGCCGAACAGGAAAAGTACGACCTGATCCTGGACCAGGCGGTCTACATCAACCCCAAGAACGACATCACTGACAAAGTGATCAAGGCGCTCAATGCGGCGCCTGCCAAGTAGCGTGCCCATCGCGGTGGTGGCGTGAGCCTTCGCCTGGGAGACATCGCGGAGGCCCTCGGCGCGCGTCTGCACGGCGACGCAGAACTGCGCATAGCGCGCCTGGCGCCGCTCGAGACCGCCGGTCCGGACGCGCTGAGCTTCCTCAGCAACCCGCGCTACCAGCAACAGCTGATGGCCTCCGGTGCGGCCTGCGTGATCGTGGCGCCCGCCCTGGCCGACATGGCCCGGCAACGCGGCGCCTGCCTGGTGGCCGACAACCCGTACGCGTGCTTTGCACGCGCCACGCAGCTCTGGAAGCGCCACATCGCCGCCGCACTCCCCGCCGGCATCCACCCGACGGCCGTCGTCAGTCCCGATGCCGTGGTGCATGCCACGGCGCGCATCGGCCCGCTGTGCGTGCTCGAGCGCGGCGCCGAGGTCGGCGCGGGCACCGTGCTGCATGCGCGCGTCACACTGGGCGAGGGCTGCCGCATCGGTGCGCGCGGCATC
>MEDL01000038.1 GCA_001724785.1 Acidovorax sp. SCN 68-22
GCTCTGACGTGGTTCTTACACAAATTGACGCCAAACTTGCATGGCACTTACGGCGCCTGCACCCGCGTCTCTGGCGCGGCGGTTCTGGGCGCCCCGTCCGGCGCGGGTTTTTTTTTGCCAGTCCGTGGCCTAAACTGCAACGTCCCCCGCCAAGGAGTGCTTATGAATGCATGGAAGTTTCTCGTCGCGGCCCAGCTCCTGCTGGCCGGCCTGGCCCAGGGCGCGCACGCCCAGTTGCTGATCGGCCAGACCGTGGGCGTCACCGGCTCGGCCGCCGTGACGGTCAAGGAATCGATGCGGGGTGCGCAGCTGTATTTCGATGCGGTCAATGCGCGCGGTGGCATCAACGGCCAGAAGGTCGAGGTGCTGACGCTGGACGACAAGTTCGACCCCAAGCTGACGCTGGAAAACGCGCGCACCCTGGTGAAGGACAAGAACGTGCTGGCGCTGTTCATGACGCGCGGCACGCCGCACACCGTGGGCATATTGCCCGTGCTGGAGGAAGGGGGCGTCCCCCTTGTGGGCCCGTCCACCGGCGCCATGGTGCTGCACCAGCCGGTGCGCAAGTATGTGTTCAACGTGCGTGCGCCTTACCAGCGCGAGGTGCGCAAGGCCATCACCCACCTCGCCACCCTGGGCGTCACGCGCATCGGCGTGGTGCACGTGGACGACACCTTCGGTGCCGACGCGCTGGCCGGCGCCCTCGCCGGCTTCCAGGAGAACAAGCTCGAAGCGCTGTTCATCGAGAAATTCGACCGCGCCAAACCCGACTTCAGCGCCACGGCGCCGCGCGCCGCCGCCGCCAACCCCCAGGCGGTGCTGGTCATCGGCACCGGCTCGGCGGTGGTCGACGGCATCAAGGCGCTGCGCGCCGCCGGCGTCACGGGGCAACTGCTGACGCTCTCGAACAACGCCTCGGGCGGCTTCGTCAAGGCATTGGGCGAACATTCGCGCGGCGTGGTGGTGACGCAGGTGTTCCCCTCCGAGCGGGCCGTCACCTACCCGCTGGTGCGCGAGGCCACAACGCTGGCGCAAGACGCCAAGACGGCGCTGACGCCGGCCATGGTCGAGGGCTTCACCAACGCCAAGGTGCTGGTCGAGGCCCTGCGCCGCGCCGGCCCCAGCCCGACGCGGGCGCGCCTGCTGGAGGCCTTGGAATCGTTCAAGAAATTCGACCTGGGCGGCCTGTCACTCAGCTACACCCCGGACGACCACTCGGGGCTGGAGTTCACCGATCTGTCGATCATCGGGCCGGACGGCTTCTTCCGCCGCTGACGCCCTGCGGCCATGCCCCGCGCGAGCAAGCAAGAGGGCCGGCTGTTCGGCCGCACTCCGGCTCGGCTTGCACTGGCGTGGGGAGCCGTTGCGGTGTTCTGCGTGGGGGCGATCGTGGTGTTTGGCGAGTGGGCGGCGAAGCGCGAGATCACCGCCCAGGTCGATGCGAACCGCCGGGCCATTGAGGTCGATTCCCTCGGCTTGCATGGCGTGGCAGCCAAGTACCGGTACCTTCCTTTTACCGCTGCGCAGCACCCTGCCGTGCTGTCCGCGCTGCGGGACCCGGCCGACGCCGGGGCGATCCAGGCCGCGAACCTGTATCTGGCGGCGGTCAACCAAGTGGCCGGCTCCGAGGCGCTGTACCTCATGGACAGCCGCGGCCTCACGGTGGCGGCAAGCAACTGGAACGAGCATCCGACGTTTGTCGGGCAGTCCTACGCCAATCGGCCGTATTTCGTGGACGCCATCGCAGGCAACGAGGGCATGTTCTACGGTATCGGGCAGACCACCGGAGAGCCAGGCCTCTTTATCTCTGCACCCGCCAAGGAGGGCACGGAGGTACGCGGTGTGGTGGCCGTCAAGGTCAGCCTGAGCGACATCCAGAACACCTGGTTGTCGGTGCGCGATCCCATCGTCCTCACGGATGCGCGCGGCATTGTCTTCCTCAGTTCCATCCCTGGGTGGCTCTACCATGCGACGCGGGAACTGAGTGCAGAAGACCTGAAATGGATTGCGCGGCACAAGCAGTATGGGGAGCGCGCACGTTTCGAGTTGCTGCCCTGGAGCATGGCGCCTGCAGCGCAGGGGCGTGGCCGTCTCGTACGGGCCACCGTGGATGGCCAGCCAAGGAGATTCATCTCGGTCGACCACCCGCTGCCCGATTTCGGATGGCGCCTTTTTGCCATGAGCGACTACGCCCCAGTGGCGAAGGCACGGACCCAGGCGTGGGTACTGGGCGGATTGAGCGCAACGCTGCTTGTGCTTGGAGGCTTTTACTGGCGCTTGCGCGAGCGCCGCTTCTACGAGCAACGCGAAGCGCAGCGCGAACTCGAGCAGCGCGTGCAGGAACGCACGCGCGCTCTGGGTGACGCCCATGCCATGCAGAAATCGATGGAAGATTCGCTGCTGGTGGGCATGCGTGCACGCGATCTGGACGGCCGCATCGTGTACGTCAACCCCGCCCTCTGCGCGATGACGGGCTATACGCCAGAGGAACTGCTCGGGCAGATGCCTCCGTACCCCTATTGGCATCCGGACGAGCTCGACGAGCACTGGCGCAATTTTCATGCGACGGCGAATGGCGCCGCCCACCATGGGTTCGAGTCGCGCATGCGCCACCGCGATGGAAACGACGTGTTGACCATGACCTATACGGCCCGCTTGATCGACGCCTCCGGCCGGCATACGGGCTGGATGAGTTCGGTGGTCGACATCACGGCGCAGAGGCGGGCCGAAGCGCGCGAGCGCGCACACGAGCTGCAGCTGCAGCACGCGCAACGCCTGGCCAGCCTTGGCGAGATGGCCTCGACCCTTGCGCATGAGCTGAACCAACCGCTCATGGCCATGAGCAACTATGCCAGCGCGGCCAAGGCTTTCGCGCTGCAAGAAAAAGGGCCGCTGCTGATGGAAAGCCTGGACGAAGCCATCCGGCAGGCCCAACGCAGCGCCGACATCGTCAAACGCATTCGCGGGTTCGTGCACCAGCGCACCGTGGGCGACGAAAGCTGCCAGATGGAATCCATGGTGCAGAACGCGCTGGCTCTGCTGCGGGGGGAAATACGCTCCCGGGGTGCGCGGGTGCACCTGGACTTGGCGCCCGCGCTGCCGCCGGTAGTGGGTGACAGAGTGCTGCTGGAGCAGGTTCTGCTCAATCTGATCCTGAACGGCCTGCAGGCCATGGACCGCACCCCCCGCCCACTGCGCGCAATCGGCATCCAGGCCGAAATGTCGTCCAACCGCCTTGTGGTCCGGATCGCGGATCGGGGTGCGGGTGTGGATCCGGAAATTGCCGACAAGATCTTCGAAGCGTTCTTCACCTCCCGTACAGATGGGCTGGGTCTGGGGCTGAGCATTTGTCGCACCATCGCGGAAAGGCATGGTGGTAGTCTGTACTTTTCTTCCCGAGAGGGGGGTGGCACGGTGTTCACCCTGGAACTCGCGGGCGTCACGACCCCCACTCAAATGTCGGGCAGCTGACCATGAATTTGTACATCGTCGACGACGACGAAGCTGTGCGCCGATCACTCGGCCTGCTGCTTCTTTCGCGCGGACACACCGTGCAGGCGTTCGACTCCGGCGAAGCGTTCCTGGAGAACGCCCACACGGAACACGCCGGGTGCGTCATCCTGGACGTCCGGCTGAACGGCATGAGCGGCGTGCAAGTGTTTGAGGCGCTGCGCGAACAGGCAAGCGCGTTGCTGGTGATTTTTCTCTCCGGCCACGGCGACATTCCGATGGCGGTGCATGCGGTTCGCAATGGCGCCTGGGGTTGGCTGGAAAAGCCGTGCGGCGAAGCCCAGCTCCTTGCAACGGTGGACGAAGCCCTTTCGCGTGCGCGCGACGTGGACCGTGACCGCAAGGCGAGGCAGTCCGCGAGGGCGCTGTGGCTCAAGCTCACGCCGCGCGAGACACAGGTGGCACGCCTTGTTGCCCAAGGGTTTACCAACAAGCGCATCGCTGCCGAGCTGTCGCCGATCGAACTGCGCACGGTAGAGACACACCGCGCCCGTGCGTTTGCAAAACTCGGGCTGACCAACAGCCATGAGCTCGATCGCTTCCTGCGCGAGCACGAACTGTGAACTGAGTCGTCGGACCCGCGGCGCACCCACATCCCGCCCACTGGCGGCCCAACCCGGCGCGATTCCCGCCTCCCCCTCAGAGCGGGGACGTGAATCGCCACCCGCATCCCCATTGGTATTCGCTGGTTTCTCCGTGGAAACCCTTGCGTATTGGTACGCATTAAGAACGCCCTTTGTTACGGACGCCAACACCAGCTGGTTTGGAAAGAATGGCCTTGCCTTTCTTAACCATGCCGGCTTAGCCGTAACGGAGACCCGATGCCCCATACCGACACCACCATCAACCGCCGCAGCTTTGTTCTGGGCTCCTCCTTACTCATTGGCGCGGGTGGGTTCACGCTCTCTCCCGCGGCGCTCGCCCAGCAACAATTCATCAACGTGCTGACCGGAGGCCAGAGCGGGGTGTATTACCCCATGGGCGTTGCGCTCTCCCAGCTCTACAACAACGTCCTGCCTGCTTCCAAAATCACGGTGCAATCCACCAAGGCTTCCGCCGAGAATCTCAATTTGCTGCAAGCAGGCCGTGGCGAAATCGCCTTTGTTCTGGGCGATGCCTTGTCCGATGCCTGGCTGGGCAATAAAGAGGCGGGCTTTGCAAAGCCCCTGAAGAAATTGCGGGCTGTCGCCGGCATTTACCCCAACTACATCCAGATAGTTGCCAGCGCCGAATCGGGAATCAAGACGCTGGCCGACCTCAAGGGAAAGCGCATTTCGGTTGGCGCGCCCAAATCGGGCACCGAACTCAACGCGCGCACCATTCTCGGTGCTGCAGGGCTGCCTTACAGCGCATTTTCCAAAGTGGAATATCTGCCATTTGGAGAATCGGTCGAACTCATGAAAAACCGCCAGCTGGATGTCACCCTGCAATCCGCCGGCCTGGGTGTCGCCTCCATACGCGACCTGGCCACTTCTGTCCCCATCGTCGTCCTTCCGATACCTGCAGAGATCGTGGAAAAAATCAATGACTCGGCGTACCAAGGCTCGGTCATTCCTGCAAAAACCTATCCAGGCCAGGACGAAGACGTCAAAACGATCGCCATAAAGAACTTCCTGGTTTCCCATGACGGAGTTTCCGATGAAGCCGTCTATGCCATGACCAAAGTCATGTTCGAAAACCTTCCGACCCTGATCGCCGCCAACGCCGCCGCCAAAGGGATCAAGAAAGAAGGCGCCATGTCGGGCACCGGGGTGACTTTTCATCCCGGCGCGCTGAAATACTACAAAGAGATTGGTCTTGCCAAGTAAGCCATGAACACCAATACCATCGGCGGGATTCTCGCCACATCGGGTGCGGCAGTTCCGCCCATTGCTGAAGAGGGGCGCAGCGCCGACATCGCCACAGGAAGCGGGAGCGCAACGCCAACACCCAGCCCGCAAGGGATGGACGAGCCAACCCCTCCTTTCACGGGCGTGCTGTTTTGGGTGGCGATTGCGTTTTCGCTTTTCCAGATCGTCACGGCCGCCTATAGCCCTCTCTCGAGCGCCGTAGTGCGCGCCGTGCACGTGGGCTTCCTGTTGCTCGTCACGTTCGTGCTTCATCCACCCTTGCGCAGCAAAGGTCTGGGGTGGGCAATAGGCACGGCGGCACTCATGACCGGCATGTACCACTGGGTCTATGAAGCGGACCTGATCCTGCGCGCTGGTGAACTCACGACCGCCGACATGGTTGTGGGCGTGGCTGTGATCGTGTTGGTGTTCGAGGGCGCGCGCCGCATCATGGGGTTCGCCCTGCCGCTGATCTGCCTGATGTTTCTCGCATACGGCCTATTGGGCCAGTATCTACCGGGCGCACTGGCGCATCGCGGCTTCGGGATCGACCAGATCGTCGGGCAACTGGGCTTTGGCACGGAGGGCATTTACGGCACGCCCACCTACGTATCTTCTTCCTACATTTTCCTGTTCATTTTGTTCGGTGCATTTCTGGAACAGGCCGGGATGATTGCGCTGTTCACCGATTTCTCGCTGGGCATGTTCGGCCACACCAAAGGGGGGCCGGCCAAAGTGGCGGTGGTTTCTTCAGGGCTCATGGGCACGATCAACGGCTCGGGGGTGGCCAATGTGGTGACCACCGGCCAATTCACGATTCCCTTGATGAAACGTTTCGGCTACCAACCGGCTTTCGCGGGAGGCGTCGAAGCGACCGCCAGCATGGGCGGGCAGATCATGCCTCCGGTAATGGGCGCTGTGGCCTTCATCATGGCCGAGACCATTGACGTGCCGTACGTGGAAATATGCAAAGCCGCCGCGATTCCCGCCTTCCTGTATTTTCTGACGGCATTTCTCATGGTGCACCTTGAAGCCGGCCGTACGGGTCTGCTTGGAATGCCCAAGGCGGATTGTCCAGACCCCTGGGCGGCCGTGAAGCTGCGCTGGTACCTCATACTGCCTTTGGCAATCTTGGTGTACCTGTTGTTTGCCGGCTATACCCCATTGTTTTCGGGCATGGTGGGGCTCATTTTGACCCTGGTCCTTATTTTTGGCGCCTCGCTGACCAAGAATTTCGGAAACCGACCCTTGCAAATCATATTCTGGATTCTCATAGGTTTCGCAGCCTCCAGCTTTTTCAAGTGGGGTATCAGCGGCATTATCGCGCTGGCCCTCGGGATGGCGGCTCTATTGTGGTTTGCCCGAGGCGGGCGGGCGACGCTCAAGCTTGCGCTGAACGCCCTGGCCGACGGAGCGCGCCATGCATTGCCGGTAGGCGTGGCGTGCGCACTGGTGGGCGTGATTATCGGAATCCTCACTCTGACGGGGGCGGCCACCGCGTTTGCGGGATACATCATTCATCTGGGCCAATCAAGCCTGTTCGCGAGCCTTTTTCTGACCATGCTCGTGTGTCTGGTGCTTGGAATGGGAATTCCCACCATTCCGAACTACATCATCACCAGTTCGCTCGCAGCGCCAGCGCTGCTGGAATTGGGCGTTCCCCTGATTGTTTCCCACATGTTCGTTTTCTATTTCGGGATCATGGCGGATCTGACACCACCTGTGGCGCTGGCTGCCTTTGCCGCAGCCCCGATTGCGCGTGAAAGCGGCATGAAAATCGGATTGCAGGCGCTGCGCATCGCAATTGCCGGTTTTGTGGTGCCATTCATGGCCGTGTATGCACCGGCGCTGATGCTGCAAGGCGGCACCCTCTGGGACACCGGATACGTCGTTTTCAAGGCGATTCTGGCGATATTGCTGTGGGGCGGGACTGCCATCGGTTTCTGGCTGGTTCCTTTGCAACTGTGGGAACGGGCTTTGGCGCTCCTGGCCGCGGGACTCCTCGTCGCAGCTGTGCCTGCAACCGATGGCATCGGCATCGCCATGGCGATCGGCCTCGTTTCCTGGCACGTGCTCAGGGCGCGCCGGCTGGGCAAACCTCTGATCGCCGTCTGATGCTTGGCCCCGCCTGCTGCGGCAGGTGGGGCCATTGCGATTTTTTTTCCTGCATTCCAGTTCGACTGCTGATCCACGAAGCAGTGGGCACGCGGGGTACTGCCAAGAGGGAATCCATGGACATTCCGACGCATAGCCTGACGATGACGGTGCTGATGACACCGGACATGGCCAATTTCGCCGGCAAGGTGCACGGCGGGGCAATCCTGAAATTGCTGGACCAGGTCGCCTACGCCTGCGCCAGTCGCTATGCCTGCCAATACGTTGTCACGCTCTCGGTGGATCAGGTCACGTTCCGGTTGCCGATTCATGTCGGCGAACTGGTGACTTTCAAGGCTTGCGTGAACCACACGGGCACCTCGTCCATGGAGGTGGGCATCAAGGTGATCACGGAAGACATTCGGTCCGGGGAAATTCGCCACGCGAACAGTTGCTTCTTCACCATGGTCGCTCTCGACGACGAACGCAAACCCGTCGCGGTGCCTCCCTTGAAGCTTTCCACCGCCAAGCAACTGCATCGCTTCAGATCCGCCGAAATCCGCAAGCAGTTGCGCCGCGAGTTCAGTCAGCGCTCTCAGGCATTGCGCAGCATGGACTACGAATGACGGCCGCCGCAGCGATGCAGCGCCCAAGGGCGCAACGCCCAACCGGCCACAGGCCCTGATGCGGGTGGAACAGTGGCGACCACCCCGACTGCAGATTCACAGGAGCGACCGTGACACCTTCCTTCCACAATTGGCCCGTGGCGCGGCGCGTGACCGCGCTGGCCATTGCCCTCGTCGCGGCGGTGCTGGTGCTGGTCGGTCTGACCATTTCGGGCCTGACAGAGCGTACCGCCCGGGCCCAGGTGGTGCACAGCGTAGGCGAGACGACGGCGACCCTTGCCAACGCACTGGGAGCCGCAGACGCCACCAACCGGGAACTGGTGCAGCTCACCATGAAAGGGTTCCAGCTCTATTTCGATCCGAACATGAAGCTGGACGCAACCTCCGGGGAGTTGCGCAGTTTCGGCTCCGCAGTGAAAGACGAGCACGACCCTGTCGATCGATTCGCGTCGGAGACAGGGGGCATAGCCAAGATATTTTCGCGTACTCCCGAGGGTTTCAAGATCATTTCCAGCTCCCTCAAGGGAGCCGATGGCGTGCGGGAAGCCGGTGGCCCGTTGACGGGGAATCCGCTGCGCGCGGCCTTGGCGGGGAAAGCCTGGATCGGACGCATGGTCATCCAGGACAAGCCGTACATGGGCTACTACCTTCCGATTCTTTCACCGGATGGGGACAAGAAACCCATTGCCGTGCTGTTCATCGCCAATTACATAGGGGTGATGGAGCGCATGCAGCACCAGCTGGTCGCGCAGACGCAGTTCTTCGAGCATGGCGGCATTTACGTCATCGACCCGCGCGACAGCCTCGAAAATGCGGTGTTCCTGGTGCACGCAAGCGCGGCTGGGAAACGGGTGCTCGAGGTTTTCCCCGATGCCCGTCCTTTCCTCGAAAAGCTGGCACAAGCACCGGACGGATTCGTGCGCGAGGCGCCCAGCGTCTTGGACGATGGCGGACCGGGCCCGTGGGCATTGCTCCGCAAGCCTGTCAATGACAGCGTGTGGGTCGTCGCCGAGGTACCGGACGGGGAAGCCATGGCCAGCCAGAAACCTTTGCTCGCGGCTGTATGGAGTCTGGTGGCCATGGCACTCGCGCTGATGGCAATGGGTCTTTACTGGCTGCTGCGCCGCAGCGTTGCGAAGCCGATTTCCGAGCTGACAGAAACCGTGACGCGCGTCTCGGACGGCGACCTCACCCAGCCCGTCCACACCCTGCGCGGTGATGAGATCGGCCTGCTGATGCGTGGTGTGGAGGGCATGCGCCAGCGCTACCAAGCCGTTCTGCAAGAAGTGCATCTGGCGGTGGCGGGCATCACCGGCGCGAGCTCCGAGATCGCCAATGGCAACCAGGACCTTTCGGCGCGCACGGAACTGGCCGCCAGCAATCTTCAGCAAACGGCGCAGAGCATGGACGAGCTCACAGCGTCGGTGCGACGCTCAGCGCAATCTGCGGAGCAGGCCAACCGACTCGCCGGCCATGCCGGGGAGGTGGCGGCGCTCGGGGGATCCCAGGTCGCAGAGGTGGTCGCGACCATGGGCGAGATCCATGAGAGCTCCCGCCGTATTCAAGACATCATTGGGGTCATCGACGGCATCGCTTTTCAAACCAATATCCTTGCGCTCAACGCAGCGGTCGAGGCAGCGCGGGCCGGCGAGCAAGGTCGGGGTTTCGCGGTGGTGGCCTCCGAGGTGCGCGCCCTCGCGGGGCGGAGTGCCGATGCGGCCAAGGAAATCAAAGCCCTCATTGGTGCGTCGGCCAGCAAAGCCAATGCTGGCGCACAACGGGTGCAGCAGGCAGGCGCCACGGTGGGCGACATCGTGAGATCCGTTCGCCAGGTCGAGACCATCGTTGGCGAAATCACTGCGACGACATCCGAGCAGTCCGGAGGAATCGGCCAGGTCAATCTCGCCATGGCGCAGCTTGAACAGGCGACGCAGCAAAACGCGGCCCTGGTGGAGCAATCCACCGCCGCTGCGCAAAGCCTCCGGGACCAGGCCAGTCGCCTGGCCGCAGCGGTGGCGGTGTTCAAGGTGACCGATGAGTATCCAGCGCGTGTCTTTCCCGACAGCGCGCTGGCGACAACGCTGCGCCTGTCCGGTTCCAGCGAAAGCCCCTGAATGCCGTCCCCGTCCCCGGCGTATTGCGCGTCCGCGCAACTGCGCGGCGCCGATGGCCCTGCGCGGTGACCTCCTGAAGCACGCGCAGCACCCGACCCACCGTCCGAAAGGGAATTTCATGCCAATGCCCAAGCGCTTTCTTTACCGCACGCTCGTGGGGGCACTCGTTGCCGCCGGGCTTTCCCCGGCCACGGCGGACATTCTCATAGGACAAACGGCGGGCTTCACCGGGCCTGTCGCTTCCGGAGTGAAGGAGACCACCGACGGCGCACGGCTCTATCTTCGTGCGATCAACGAAAAAGGAGGCGTGAACGGGCAGCCGATCAAGCTCCTATCTCTGGACGATGGCTTTCAGCCGGCCAAGGCGGGGGAAAACGCGCGCAAGCTGATCGAAGACGACAAGGTGGTCGCCTTGTTCCTGACACGTGGCACGCCGCATACCCAGGCGGTGCTTCCATGGGTACAGAAATACAACGTCCCACTGGTGGGACCTTCGACAGGCGCGATGGTGCTGCATGAGCCGGTGATTCCGCAGGTGTTCAACGTACGCGCCACCTACCAGCGCGAGGCGGAAAAAACCATCGCCTACCTCACGTCGATCGGCGTGACGCGCATTGCCATCCTGCACGCGGACGACAGCTTTGGGGAAGACGCGGTGAAAGGCGCGTTGCGCGCGCTGGATGCGGCCCGACTGGAACCTGTCGTGCTGGACAAGTTCCCGCGCATGAACCCCGACCTCTCGCCACTGGCCCGCGCCACGGCGCAGGCCGACGCGCAAGCGGTGCTGGTCATCGGCAGCGGCGCCGTGGCGGCAAATTCGCTCAAGGCGATACGCGCCGCGGGCTCGAGCGCGCAGCTTCTGACGCTTTCCAACAATGCCTCTTCGGGCTTTATCAAATCGCTGGGCGCGCAGGGCACAGGCCTGATCGTGTCGCAGGTATTTCCGTACGAGCGGCGCATCAACTACATGCTCGTGAAAGAGGCAAAAGAGCTGCTCAAGGCGTCCGACACAGACCTCAGCCCGCAGATGCTGGAAGGTTTCGCCGCCGCGAAGGTCCTGGTGGAAGGCCTGCGCGTCGCCGGCCCCAGCCCGACGCGCGAAAAACTGCTGCAGGCGCTCAATGGCCTGCGCGTGGACATCGGGGGGCTCGAAGTGCGCTACGCGCCGGCAGACCACACGGGGCTGGATTTCGCCGATCTGGCCATCATCGGCGCGGACGGCAAATTTCGACGCTGACCGTCCTGCGTGAAACACCCGCCACGCGCCAGCCGCCTCAGGGGCGAGGCGCCGCCAAGCCGTTGGGCACTGCGCCGGCGGCGGACCACGCAGCGTCGAACCAGGCATCGTTCTCCAGCCAGGCGCGCAGCATGGGCAGGCCATCGAGCCCCCAGAAGAGCTTGCCGTCCACGCCGAACGCGGGCACGCCGAACACTCCCTGGGCGGCCGCCCCGTCGGTGTTGCTGCGCAACATGGCCTTCACCTGCGTGCTGTCGGGCTCCAGGCCAGGCTGCATTTGCGGCGCCAGGGCGGCGGCCAACGCATCGAGCCGCGCGGGGTCGAGGGCGTCCTCGCCGCCGACCCAGACATGCCGCAACACCGTGCCGGCCACATAGCGGTTGATGCGCCCGTCCGCGGAACACGCCAGCGCACGCCGCAGCAGCGCAAGCGGGTTGAATGGATGGCGAGCGGGCATCTGCAAAGGAATGCCCAGCGAATGGCCCAGCCAAGTCGCGTGGCGGTAGGTCCAATCGCGTTTGGGCGGTATGCCCGCCGGTCCGGGATTGCCATGGGCCTGCAAAAGCGCGCCCAGCAACACCGGCCGGTAGGTCACCTGGTAGCTGAGCCCTTCCAGCACTTGCGGCATGCGCTCGAACGCGAGCCAAGCGTAGGGAGAGACGAAGTCGAGGTAGAAAGTGATGTGCTTCATGGCAGTTCCACGGTAGGCAGGGACGGGGGCACCGGCGCGCCCGCGCGTTGCAGCAATCGCGCCCAGACCACGCGGCGCGCCTGGGCGTCCAGCCCGGACCAGCGGCGAATCTCGTCCAGGCTGCGGAAGCACCCTTCGCAGACGCTGCCGTCGTCCGACATGCGGCAGACGGAGACGCAGGGCGAGGGCACGACTTCGTCGGAATTTTGGTCAAAATATCCTGCAGCGCTTAGCCTGTCTGCGTGAGCAGCTATTGTTTGGGTAGCGTTCATGCGGCGGCGGTCTGCTCGGTCACATCGGCCAGCGGCGCGCCGGTGAGGCGCTGCAAGTCCTGCGGCGAAAGCGGGAACACCGCGTGCGGGTGGCCCGCCGCCGCCCACAGCACCGCAAAGCGCAGCAGTTCGCGGTCGATCAGCACCACGCCCGGATGGGCATGCGCGAGCGGCGCCACGCCGCCGATGGAAAACCCGGTGCGCGCCTTGACGAAGGCGGCGTCCGCACGCCCTATCGGCCCGACCAGCGCCTCCACCTTGTGCGCGTCCACGCGCCGGTCGCCCGAGGTGACGACCAGCACCGCCGCGTCGTCGCTCAGGCGCCGGAAGATGATGCTCTTGGCCACCTGACCGACGGCGATGCCCAACACGTCGGCGGCCTGCTGGGCGGTGCGGCAGGCGTCGTCCAGCATGCGCGGCGCCTGCGCGTGGTCCGCGGCTTGCAACGCGGCCGCGACACGCTGCACACCGGCGGGCAAGGGGGTGAGTTCGGCTCCGCACATGGCGCCTACCCCGCCCGCTTGGCCAGCAGCGCCGCAGCCGCCCGCGAGTTCGGCTTGCGGCCGAGAAAGTGGCTGATGGCCGCGCCGGCATCGACCAGTTGATCGAGGTCGATGCCGGTGTCGATGCCCATGCCGTGCAGCAGGTAGACCACGTCTTCCGTCGCCACGTTGCCGGTGGCGCCCTTGGCGTAGGGGCAGCCGCCCAGGCCCGAGACGGAGGCCTGGAAATTCCACACGCCCAGCTCCAGCGCCGCCAGCGTGTTGGCCAGCGCCTGGCCGTAGGTGTCGTGGAAGTGGCCGGAAACGTCATCCAGCCCATAGTGCTGCAACGCCGCCTCGATGGCGCGCTGCACCTTGCGCGGCGTGCCCACGCCAATGGTGTCGGCCACGTCCACGCGCTGCACGCCAATGCCCTTGAGCAGGCCGGCGAGGTAGGCCACGCGCTCGGGCGCGATGTCGCCTTCGTACGGGCAACCCACGGTGCAGCTCATGGCGCCGCGCACGCGGATGCCGGCGGCGCGCGCGGCCTCGACGACGGGCGCAAAGCGCTCGATGCTCTCGGCAATCGAGCAGTTGATGTTCTTCTGGCTGAAGGCCTCGCTGGCCGAGCCGAAGACCACGATCTCGTCCGGCCGGTCGGCCAGCGCCGCCTCGTAGCCCTTGAGGTTGGGCGTGAGCACCGAATACCGCACGCCCGGCTGCCGTGCGATGCCGGCCATGACCTCGTGGTTGTCGGCCATCTGTGGCACCCACTTGGGGCTGACGTAGCTCGTCACTTCGATCTCGCGCAGGCCCGCCTGCTGCAGGCGGTGCACCAGGTCGATCTTCACCGCCGCGGGGACGGGCGTTTTCTCGTTCTGCAGCCCGTCGCGCGGGCCAACATCGATGAGGCGGACTGTGTCGGGGAGGTTCATTGGGGTTCCTTCGAATGGCAGTTCAATAGCCGCGCCGCACGTCGACCACGCCGCGGATGCCGGCATCGCCCGCCTGGAGTTGCGCAATCTTGCCCGCGATCTGCGCGATGCTTTCTGCACGCAGGGTGCGCGCGGAGGTGTGCGGCGTGAGCGCGATGCGCGGCTCGCTCCAGAAAGGGTGGCCGGCCGGCAGCGGCTCGGTGCGGAAGACGTCGAGCGCGGCACCGGCCAGGTGACCGCTGGCGATCAGCGCCAGCAGGTCGTCCTCCACCAGGTGCGCGCCGCGCGCCACGTTGACGAGGTAGCCGCCGGGCTGCAGCGCGCCCAGGGTAGCGCGGTTCAAGATGCCTTGGGTTTCGGGCGTGAGCGGCAACAGGTTCACGAGCACCCGGCTGGCGCCCAGGAAATCGCGCAAAGCGCCCTGCCCGCTGAAGCTGCGGACGCCTTCAATGGCCTTGGGCGTGCGACTCCAGCCGTTCACCGGGAACTCGAAATGCGCCAGCGCCCGGGCCACGCGCTCGCCCAGGACGCCCAGGCCCATCACACCCACGGGGAAGTCGCTGCGCAGGCGGGGCTTGCGAAATCCCCAGTGGCCGGCGCGCATCTCGGCCTCGTAGCCACCCAGCTCGCGGAAGTGGCGGATGACCGCATGGCAGACGAATTCGGCCATCTGCACGGCCATCCCGGCGTCGTCCAGGCGCACCACCAGCGCGCCGGGCGGCAGGCGCAGCCGGAGCAAGGCGTCCACGCCCGCGCCGATGGCGAAGAGTGCGCGCAAGGCGGGTTGCTCGTCCAGGAACTGCTGGGGTGGCGCCCAGACCACGGCGTAGTCGGCCTGCGGCGCACCGGGCTGCCACACGGAAAGGTCCGCGCCAGGCAACGCGGCGGCCAGCCCTTCCAGCCAGGGCTCGGCGGGGGTATCGGTGCAGCAAAAGGCGATCTTCATGCCCAGCAAGCGTACCCCGCGCGCCTCACGCGGCCGAGAGCTTGAGCAGCTCGGCGCCTTCGGTCACCTGGTCGCCCGGCGCGTAGAGCAGTTCGGCCACCACACCGTCCTGCGGCGCGGCAATGGTGTGCTCCATCTTCATGGCCTCCATCACCGCCAGCGGCTGGCCCTTGGCGACCTGGTCGCCCGCTTTCACGGCGAACGACACCACCTTGCCCGGCATGGGCGCTGTGAGGCGCCCGCCTTCGGCCGCCGATTCTCCGGCATGCGCCAGCAGATCGATGGCGGTGATCTGCGTCGCGCCGCGCGGCGTGAAAACATGGTCCACCTCGCCCTGGGCGTACACGGCGGCGCGCGTGCGCTGGCCGGCGAACTGCAGCTCGATGCCATCGCCCTGGAGGGTGAAGGACAACGGCCCGGCCACGGCGGCATCGCCCTCGCCCAAAGCCAGGTGCAGCGTGCCGCCGCGCTGGTAGGTCAGACAGGCCTTGGCGTGCGCGCCACCGAATTCGAACGCGAAGCGGCGCTCCACCACGCCGTGGGTGTGGAAACCGTCGCGGCGGCTGAACGGGTCGGCGCCCTCGGCGGCGCGCTCGCGCAGCAGGGTCTGCGCCACGGCCGCCGCCGCCGCGAGCGGCAGGCCCACGCTCTCCTGCTGGAACAGCGCGGCCTGCTCGCGCTGGATCAGGGCGGTGTCGAGCCGGGCCTGGGCGAACGCATCGGTGCGGGCCACACGGCGCAGGAACTGCACGTTGGTCGCCAGGCCCACGATGTGGGTCTGCGCCAGGGCTTCGTCGAGCCGCGCCAGGGCCTGCGCGCGCGTGTCGCCGTGCACGATGAGCTTGGCGACCATGGAGTCGTAGAACGGGCTGATGGCGTCGCCCTGGCGCACGCCGGAGTCCACGCGGACCGTGCCCCTTTCAAACGCCACGCACTCGGGCAGGCCATAGACGTTGAGCGTGCCGTTGGCCGGCAGGAAGTTGTTGTCGGGGTTCTCCGCACAAATGCGCGCCTCGATGGCGTGGCCGTGAATGCGCAACTCGTGCTGCTGCAGCGGCAGCGGCTCGCCCGAGGCCACGCGCAGCTGCCATTCCACCAGGTCCAGGCCGGTGATCGCCTCGGTCACCGGGTGCTCGACCTGCAATCGGGTGTTCATCTCCATGAAATAGAACTTCATCTGCTCGGGCCGCTCGTAGCCGCCCGGCTGCTCGACGATGAACTCCACCGTCCCCGCACCCACGTAGTTCACCGCCTTGGCGGCCGCCACCGCCGCCTCGCCCATCTGCCGCCTGAGCGCCTCCGTCATGCCGGGCGCGGGCGCTTCCTCCAGCACTTTCTGGTGGCGCCGCTGCACGGAGCAGTCGCGCTCGAAGAGGTAGACCACGTCGCCCTGCGTGTCGCCAAACACCTGAATTTCGATGTGGCGCGGGCGCAGCACGTACTTTTCGACCAGCACGGCATCGTTGCCAAAGCTGCTGGTGGCTTCGCGTTGGCACGATGCCAGCGCGGCGGCGAAATCCTCGCTTTTCTCCACCAGACGCATGCCCTTGCCGCCGCCCCCGGCGCTGGCCTTGATGAGCACGGGATAGCCGATGGCGTCGGCCTCGCGCTGCAGCAGGGCTGGGTCCTGGTCTTCGCCCTGGTAGCCCGGGACCAGCGGCACACCGGCCTTGGCCATGAGGCGCTTGGATTCGGCCTTGAGCCCCATGGCCTGGATGGCCGAGGCCGGCGGCCCGATGAACACCAGCCCGGCGGCCTGGCAGGCCCGGGCGAAATCTTCGTTTTCCGAGAGGAAGCCATAGCCGGGGTGGATGGCCTGCGCCCCCGTGGCCTGGGCGGCCTCGATGATGCGCTCCCAGCGCAGATAGCTGTCCCTGGGGGCGCTGCCGCCGATGTGCACGGCCTCGTCGCACACGGCCACATGTTTGGCCTGCGCGTCGGCATCGGAGTACACGGCAACGGTTTTCACGCCCAGGCGCTTGGCAGTCGCAGCCACTCGGCAAGCGATCTCACCTCGGTTTGCAATGAGGATCTTGTTGAACATTTTTAAGCCACCTTGGCAGAACCAGAAAAGAAGGAAGACACATGCCGCAGCACCGCGCGCAAGAACTTGAAGAGCAGGGCCATCACCAGCACCGACAGCACCAGCATCACCACCAGCGCGACGCCAAAGGCCACCGGGTATTGCGTGGCCAGCCACACCACGCCCACCACCAGGCCGTCCTCGAACAGCGACAGGCCCCAATTGGAAAATGGCTCCGGCGAGGTATTGGCCGCCGCGCGCGTGGTCATCTTGGTGGCCAGGGCGGTGGCCGACAGCGACCCGCCCAGCAGCCCCGCCACCACGGCCATGGTGGCGTTGTCGGCGCCGAACACGCCGGCCGCCAGCACGGCACCGGCAGGCACGCGGATAAAGGCATGGACGGCGTCCCAGGCGCTGTCCAGCCAGGGCACCTTGTCGGCAAAGAATTCCACCATCAGCATGGCGCCGCTGATGGCGAGCACGAACGGGTTTTGCAGCACCGCCAGGCCCGGCGGCAGCACGATCCAGCCCGCCACGCCCATCATCCCCACCAGGAACACCACGGCGTACAACCGGAAGCCGCTGGCCCAGCCCAGTGCGGCGGCCAGCGCCAGCAGGCCGGGCATGTCGAGCTGCGCCGTGGCCCGCGCCGCGCCTTCGGCCACGTCGCGCGCGGTGCCGGCGTCGATGTGCAGGCCCACGGTATGAAGCCACTGCACGATGTGAAACCAGAGGGTGTCCATGGCCGGAGGCGCCGATCAGCCCAGCCA
>MEDL01000039.1 GCA_001724785.1 Acidovorax sp. SCN 68-22
GCGCTTGAAGCGCACGATGTCCAGCGCCTTGATGACGATGACCGCCCAGCTGGCCACCGACATGAGCAGCAGCAGCACCGCGACGCTGCGGGTGACAAGATCCCCCTGCGCCCAAAGATTGGCCAGGCCGAATTGCGATTCCATGACGACTCCTGAAGATCGGTAAGTTATTCGAGAACGAAGTTGATGGGCACCAGGTACCACATGGCCTCGGCGACGCCGTTGCGCTTGCCCGGCACGAAGCGCCAGCGCATCACGGTCTCCTGGGCCTGGCGGTCGAGCCGGTCGAAACCGCTCGACTGGCGGATTTCCACCTGTTCGGGCCGCCCGTCGGCGCTGATGAGCACGCGCAGCAGCACCTTGCCCTGTTCGCCCATGCGCTTGCTGAGCGCCGGGTAGGCCGGGGCCGGGTTGTTGAGGTAGGCCGCGTTGCTCGACGGCAATTCGATGCGTGGCGGCGCTGGAGATGCCGGGGGTGCCGGGGGGGCGGCCGGGGCCGGCGGCGCGCTCACCGGCGCGGGCTCGGCGGGCGCCGCGCCGACCACCGGGGCATTCGGCTCCGGCTGCACCACCGGCGCGGGTGCCGGTTGCGGGCGCGGGGCAGGCCGTGGCTTGGGTGCGGGTGCCGGGCGCGGCGGCGGGGCCGGCGTGGGCGGCGGCGGTGGGGCAGGCGGTGGTGGCGCCGGGGGCGCCGGCGGTGTCACGAACTCGCTCAGCAGGACGGCCGGAACGATGATCTCCGGCGTCGGCGGGCGCAGCGCACCCTGCAACACCCACAGGGCCGCGCCGTGTGCCAGAGCAATACCGGCCACGACGGCGGTGTTGCGCAGGCCATGCGCAGCGGGCGAAAGCGAATCAGACGGCATTAAAAACAATAGCTACCAAGGCGTACCAGTATTGCGCTGGCAGCTGATTTATCCAGAAATTTAGCGCCTGAATATCCAGGAAAGCGACAGGCCGACGGCGACCAGCGAGAGCGATACGGACCAGGCCAGCATGTCCCGCCTTCAGGCCGCACAAGCGCAGGAGCCGCCCTGCGCGCAGGCGCAGGCCAGGGTGGACTCATTGCGCAGCGCGGCCACCGGGCTGGCGGCATTGCACTGGGCGACCAGATCGCGGGCGCAATTCTCGCACCTGCCGCACTGGGTGGCCACGCCGAGTTCCCACTGGATTTCGTCAAAGCCCATGCCGGCCCGGGCATGGCGGGTGATTTCGCGGTCGGACACACGGCGGCAGACGCAGACGATCATGGCAGGCAGGCGGTTCTTTGGGCCGATGGGAAGGAGCGGACACGCAATTATAAATGCGAATCCATCGCATTAACAATCGTTGTTGTGTGGCGCGGGCGGCGCCAGGGCCGCCCGGCCGATGTCGGCCAGGGTGGCGCAGCCGGTGAGGGCCATCGCCACTTCCAGCTCGTCGCGCAGCACGCGCAGCACGTGCGCCACGCCCACGGCGCCGGCGTGCGCCAGGCCCCAGACGGCCGGGCGGCCGATCAGCACCGCCGTGGCGCCCAGCGCCAGGGCCTTGAAGACGTCGGTACCGCGGCGCAGGCCGCCGTCGACCAGCAGCGGCAGCGCGCCGCCCACCGCATCCGCGATGCGCGGCAAGGCACGGGCCGTGCTCACGGCCGTGTCCAGCGTGCGGCCGCCGTGGTTGGAGACGATCACGCCGGCGATACCCTGGGCCGCCGCCAGGCGCGCGTCCTCGGGGTGCAGCACCCCCTTGAGCAGCACCGGCAGGCGCGTTTCGCCCTGCAGCCAGGCGATGTCGTCCCAGGTGGGCGCATGCCGCAGCAGGCCGTCGAACAGGACGCTCTGGCCGGCGCCGAGCTCGGCAGGCGGCGCCGGCGCCAGGCCCTCAAGGTGGGGCGTGCGCAGGCCCGGCGGCAGGGCGAAGTCGGCGCGCCGCTCGCGGTCGCGCACGCCGCTGGTGGGCGCGTCGACGGTGAGCACCAGCGCCTCGGCGCCCGCCGCCTCGGCGCGGGCGATGAGGGCGCGCACCAGGGCGCGGTCGTGCTGCAGGTACAGCTGCAGCCACAGCGGGCCGGCGCCGGCCTGGCCGGCCATGGCGCGCGCCACGTCTTCGATCGCGGTGCTCGACTGCATGCTCAGCACCATGCCGGCGCCGAGCGCGGCCGCCGCCCAGGCGGTGGCGATCTCGCCGTCCGGGTGCGCCAGGCCCTGGTGGGCGACGGGCGCGAGCAGGATGGGGTGGGCCAGTGTGCGCCCGAGCAGCGTGCAGCGCGTGTGCCCGCCGGCCAGCGGGCGCAGCACGCGCGGCAGCAGGGCGATCGCGTCCCAGGCACGCCGGTTGGCGGCGAGCGTGTGCTCGTCGCCCGCGCCGCCGCTGAAGTAGGCCCAGGCGGCGGCGCCGAGCCGCTCTTGCGCTTGGCGCTCGTGGTCGGCCAGGGTGAGCACGTCGGCGGCCAGGGGCTGGCGTGCGGGTATGTGCGGCGTTTTTTGGGTCAAATTGGCCTCTAGCGCTTGCTGGTATTGGTTTTGCAGCTATTGTTTCAATACCAGCTGCGACGCGGGGTGCCTAGGCGTCGGCCCACATGCGCAGCAGGTTGTGGTACGTGCCGGTGAGACCCACCACGGCCGGGTCGGCCTCGCCGAGCTGCTGGCGCAGGCGCAGCAGGTCCATGTCCATGGTGAACAGCAGCTCGCGCTGCTCGGTGCTGCGCACCATGCTTTGCACCCAGAAAAAGCTGGCGATGCGCGCGCCGCGCGACACCGGCGTCACCTGGTGCACGGTGGAGCCGGGGTAAAGGATGGCGTCGCCGGCGGGGAGCTTCACGCGCTGCTCGCCGGCCGGCTGCGCGATGAGCAGTTCGCCGCCGTCGTAGTCCTCGGGGTCCGAGAGGAAAACGGTGCACGAGAGGTCGCTGCGCACCCATTCGCCGGTGGCTTGCGAGCGCAGCACGGCGCCGTCGATGTGCGCACCGTAGAAGTTCGTCGCGCCGCTGTAGCGGTTGAACAGCGGGTTGAAGATCTTGCGCGGCAGCGCGGCGGAGAAGAACAGCGCGTCGCGCTGCAGCGCCGCCAGCACCAGGGCGCGCAGCGTGCCAGCCTGTTCGCTGCCCTGGGCGAGCTGCTCGTTGCGCTTGTGCGCCAGCGCCTGGGCGCCAGCGCTGGTGCGGCCGTCGACCCAGGGCGCGTCCGCGCTGAGCAGCGCGCGCGCCTGTGCCACTTCCTCGGCGCTGAGCAGGTTCTTGAGATGCAGGAACATGGCCGGTGGCGCCCGATCAGAAGCGCGTCTTGAGCGTCAGCTGCGCCGCGCGTGCCGCGCCCGGGCCGTAGAAGCCGCGGTACAGCGTGTCGGCGTAGAGTTTGTTGGTGAGGTTCGTGACGTTGAGCTTGATGCTGGTCTTCTCGTCCACGGTGTACTCGACCATGGCGTCGAACACGGCGAAGCTGTCGGCCGTCATGGCGCGCTGGCCCTCGGGGTTCTGCTCGCCGCGGTAGTTCACGCCCAGGCCCAGGCGCCATTGCGGCGCCACGGCGTAGGTCGTCCAGAGGCTGCCGCTGTGGCGCGGCGTCAGGCCGGGCCGGTCGCCCTTGACCTGCGCGCCGCCACCGCTGGCTGCCGGCACCACGTTGCTCTCGTCGATCCTGGCGCTGGGGATCCAGGTGTGGTTGAAGAACACCTCCCACTTGGGCGTGATGCGTCCGGCCAGGTTGACCTCCATGCCGGCAGCGTGGCGCTTGCCCGAGAGCAGTTCCTGCGCGGCGGCGGAGTCCGGGTCGGTGTTGCGCTCGTTGTATTTCTCGCTGTAGAAGGCGGCGATGCCGAGCAGCGCGCGCTTGTCGAACAGGTCGAACTTGCCGCCGATCTCGAAGTTGCGGCTCTTCTCCGGTGGCGTGTTGGCGGTGCGCTCGGTGTTGTTGTTGAAGCTCAGGCCGAACTGGTAGGTATCGCCCGAAGTGTTGTACGAAGTGCCGTAGGACGCGTAGTACGAACTGCTTTCGTTCGGCTGGTAGATCACACCCAGCCGCGGGCTCCACAGGCCGTCCGAGCGGCGGTTGGAGAGCTCCGTGGGCGTGTGGTAGGACGCCTTGAAGCGGTCGTAGCGCAGCCCACCGAGGAGCTTCACGGTGTCGGTGATCGACACCGTGTCCTGCGCGTACAGGCCCAGGTTGCTGGCGTCGAAGGTGTTGAAGGTCGGCGCGCCGCGCGGCGTGGGGCGCACGGCGCCGTCGTTCGGCGTGCCCACCGTGGTGTTGGGCATGGTGCCGGTGCCGGTGTAGCGCTGGTCGCGCCGCGCGTCGTCGTAGTAGAGGTCCACGCCGGCGATCACGGCGTGCTTGCGGCCGCCCCATGCGAAGGTGTTGGTGTAGTCGCTTTGCAGCTGCGTCAGTTCGCTGATGCCCAGGCGCCCCTTGGCCGAGCGCGTGACGACGGTGTCGCCGTTCAGGTTGTCCCGCGTGGTGCCGGCGGCGAAACGCACGGCGCTGGCCAGCAGGTCGCGCTCGTAGCGGCCGTGGCGCAGGCGCGTCTGGAGTTCGCCGTTGTTGTCGAAGCGGTGCGTGTGCGCCAGCGTCACGTACTGCGCCGAGCTGTCGAGCTTGTCGCTGGCCAGGCCGTAGTAGTTGCGCGCGGGCAGCGAAGGCACGATGCGCTGTCCGTCGAGGAACCAGGGATGGTCGTACAGCGGCCGGCCCTGGATGTCGAGCGCGTACAAGCCGACGGAGAACTCGTCGCGCGTGCCCACGCCCCAGCTGTAGGTGGGCGCGATGCCGAGCTTCTTCTGCTTGGCGCCGAAGTTCTTCTCGTCGTGCACCAGGGCGTTGATGCGAAACGCGGCGTTCTCGCCAGTCAGGAAATTGAAGTCCCCGGTCAGCCGGTGTTGCTGGCCCGTGCCCAGGGTGTAGCTCGCCTCGTGCTGGTCCATCAGCAGCGGCATCTTGTTGACTTGGTTGACCACGCCGCCGGTCGAACCCTTGCCGAACAGCATCGAGGCCGAGCCCTTGAGGACTTCCACGCTGTCGTTGTTGAAGGTGTCGCGTTCGTAGAGCGGTGCGTCCTTCATGCCGTCGATGTAGATGTCGCCCGCCTGGCCGAGCGAAAAGCCGCGCAGGCGGATGTCTTCCTCGCCGGTTTCGCCGGCCTGGAAGGTGACGCCGGCGGTGCTGCGCAGCACGTCGCGGAAATCGTCCTGGTTGCGGTCGTTCATGAGCCGCTCGGTGAACACCGTCACGCTCTGCGGAATGTCGCGCAGCGCTTGCTTGCCCTTGCCAATGGTGGTGGTGGTGGGCTTGAGCGTGTCCTTGTTCTGGATTTCGGCACTTTCCTTCACGGTCACCGTGGGCAGCTGCACCCCGGTGGCGGCGGGCGCGGGCGGCGTCTGCGCGAAGCTGCCGGCCGATGCGAGCAGCATCGCGGCGCCCAGGGGCAGGAAGGCTTTGTGGTCGGAGCCGCCCGGTGCCTCGGCGGTGGCGTGGGAAGGAACAGGGGGGCGCAGGGCGCGGAATGGGGCCAAGGGATTCTCCAGTTACGGTGGCTAGGACTTGGCGGGCGCGTGGCCCGCAAGAAGCATTGGCTGGGGAAAAACCGTGGCTGTGCTCCGACAGCGGATTAGTTTAAATCAAACGAGACTCATTCTTGTTCGCAATGATGCAATTTTGCGACA
Organism: Acidovorax sp. SCN 68-22; assembly: GCA_001724785.1. Taxonomy (GTDB): domain Bacteria; phylum Pseudomonadota; class Gammaproteobacteria; order Burkholderiales; family Burkholderiaceae_C; genus Simplicispira. Next base: position 5,633 of record MEDL01000039.1, read on the forward strand.
AGGGTTGAGCATAAAAAAAGGCCGGCATGCAGCCGGCCTGCAGTCGCAGCGGGAAGCTGTTACTTCACGTGCTTGCCGATGAGGCCGGCCATTTCAAACATGGACACCTGCGGCTTGCCGAACACTTCCTTGAGCTTGGCGTCGGCGTTGATCATGCGCTTGTTCTTTTCGTCCTGCAGTTTGTGGGCCTTGATGTAGACCCACAGCTTGCTGATGATTTCCGTGCGCGGCAAAGGTGCTGCGCCGACCACGGCGGCCAGCGCCGGGCTGGGCGTGAGCGCCTTCATGAAGGCCGCGTTGGGCGTGCGCTTCTTGGCGGGAGCGGCCGTCTTGGCGCCGGCAGCGGCCGGGGCTTTCTTTGCAGTTGCCATGTTGGTTTTTTCCTGGTTGGGAGTGTTCGATGGACCAGCGAAAACCTGTTTCTCCACTGGCAGAAGGATGCTAATGGCAAAAAAACGGGTTTCCAAGGGTGGCGGGGGTTTTTTTGCGTCCGTGTGTAGCGTGGGAGACGCTCAGCGGCATTCCTGCTGGCTGTTGACGATGCGCTTGAGCGCCTCGGCGTCCAGGATGCGCACATGGCGCTGCTTCACCTCGACGATGCCTTCCTCGACAAACTTGGAGAACGTGCGGCTGACGGTTTCGAGCTTCAGGCCGAGGTAGCTGCCGATTTCTTCGCGCGTCATGCGCAGCACCAGTTCGGTTTGAGAAAAGCCGCGCGCGTGCAGGCGCTGCACGAGGTTGAGCAGGAAGGCGGCCAGACGCTCCTCGGCGCGCATGCTGCCCAGCAGCAGCATGACACCGTGCTCGCGCACGATCTCGCGGCTCATGATCTTGTGGACGTGGTGCTGCAGTGCGTTGACCTCGCGCGAGATTTCCTCGATGCGGTCGAACGGCATGACGCAGACTTCTGCATCCTCCAGGGCCACGGCATCGCAGCTGTGGTGGTCGTGGACGATGCCATCGAGGCCGATGATCTCGCCGGCCATCTGGAAACCCGTGACCTGATCGCGCCCGTCTTCCGTCGCCACGCAGGTCTTGAAGAAGCCCGTGCGGATGGCGAACAGCGAGGTGAACGGCTCGCCGTTGCGAAACAGGGTGCCGCCGCGTTTGATCTTGCGCCGCACGGTCACCACGTCGTCCACCCGCTCCATCTGCTCGCTCGTCAAACCCACGGGCAGGCAGAGCTCGCGCAGGTTGCAGTTCGAGCAGGCGACGCGAAAAGTCTGCGACGCATCCTGTATCGGAATGTGCGTCGCCTCGTGGCCCGCGGTGGACACCTTGGCTGCGGCCGAGGGCCGGGACATGGGGGGGCTGGAAGCTGACATATATCAAATTATGAACTATCGCAGCCGCTACCTTCAAACTAGAAGGGGTGCAGGGCGCTCTTGATTTTGGTCAAGACACAGGCCCGCGCTGTGGGGCACAGTAACCCCTCTCCAGGAGAATCCATGACCGTTGCCACGCCAGAACTATTGACCCGTTTCGATGTGTCCGGGCCGCGCTATACCTCGTACCCCACCGCGGACCGTTTCGTGGAGGCGTTCGGTGAAGACGACTATGTGCTGGCCTTGAAGCAGCGCCGCCTGGGCAGTACCGCCAAGGCCATGCCGCTGTCGATCTACGTGCATATTCCCTTCTGCGAATCGCTCTGCTACTACTGCGCCTGCAACAAGATCATCACCAAGCACCACGAGCGGGCGGATGTCTACCTGCGCTACCTGGCCCGTGAGATTGACCTGCACACCGCACATTGCGGCACCGGCCAGGTGATCAGCCAGCTGCACCTGGGTGGCGGTACGCCGACCTTTCTGTCCGACGAAGGCTTGCGCGACCTGATGGACATGCTGCGGCGCAGCTTCACGCTGGTGCCGGGCGGCGAATATTCCATCGAGGTCGATCCGCGCACGGTCGATGCCGGTCGCCTCAAGGTGTTGGCGGAGCTGGGCTTCAACCGCCTGAGTTTCGGGGTGCAGGATTTCGACCCGGAAGTGCAGAAGGCGGTGCACCGCATCCAGCCCGCCGAACAGGTGTTTGCCCTGGTCGAGGCGGCGCGGACCATCGGCTTCGATTCGGTGAATGTGGACCTGATCTACGGCCTGCCCAAGCAGACGCCCGAGTCGTTCGACCGCACGCTGGCACAGGTCAACGAACTGCGGCCCGACCGCATTGCCCTCTACGCCTATGCGCACTTGCCGGAGCGCTTCAAGCCGCAGCGGCGCATTGTCTGGGCCGACCTGCCGGTGGCGTCGTCCAAGGTTTCGATGCTTTCGCGCTCGCTCGACGCGTTCACCGAAGCCGGCTACGTGTACGTGGGCATGGACCACTTCGCCCTGCCGGAAGATGCCCTGGCCATCGCCAAGCGCCAGGGGCGCCTGCACCGCAACTTCCAGGGCTACAGCACGCAGCCCGATTGCGATCTCATCGGGCTCGGGGTGTCGGCCATCGGGCGCGTCGGCGCGACCTACAGCCAGAATGCGAAGACGCTGGAAGACTATTACGACCGGCTCAACCAGGGGCATCTGCCCATCGTGCGCGGTCTGGCGCTGTCGCGCGACGACCTGGTGCGCCGCGCGGTAATCATGGCCATCATGTGCCAGGGCGCGGTGAACATCGAATCCATCGAGCAGTCCTGGTTGGTGGACTTCCGCACCTATTTCGCGCGCGAGCTCGAGCAGCTGGTCGAGATGCAGGATCAGGGCCTGGTGACGCTGGACGCCGACGGCGTCGAGGTCACTGCCGTCGGCTGGTATTTCGTGCGCGGCATCGCCATGGTGTTCGACCGCTATCTGCAGTCCGACCGCAACCGGGCGCGCTTCTCGCGCATCATCTGAGGTGCTGGGCTCGCTGGCTTGGACGGCGCTGGCCATGGGCCTCGTCGGCGGCTCGCACTGCCTGGTGATGTGCGCGGCGCCCTGCAGCGCCATCACCCGGCCTGCGGCGCCGGGGGAACACCGCGTGCAATGGTACCGCCCGGGCGCCGGCCGAGGTCGCCTGCTGTCCTACCACGCAGGGCGCCTGTGCGGCTACGCCGGCGCGGGCGCGCTGGCGGCCCTGGCCATGGAAAGCCTGGCCTGGGTGACGCAGCAGGCGGCCGGGCTGCGCCAGGTCTGGACGTTCATGCATGTCGCCGTGCTTGTCTGGGGGCTGACGATGCTGTTGCTGGCGCGGCAGCCGGCCTGGGTTGAGTCGGCCGGGCGCAAGGTCTGGGCGCGCGTGCAGCCCCTGGTGCAGGCACCCGGCGGCGTCTTCGCAACGGGTGTGCTGTGGGCGCTGATGCCGTGCGGGCTCTTGTATTCGGCGCTGCTGGTGGCCGGGCTCAGCGGTGGCCCGCTCGAAGGTGCGATCACCATGGCGCTGTTTGCGCTGGGCAGCGGCCTGTGGCTTGTGGCGGGCCCCTGGGCCTGGATGGCGCTGCGCCAGCGTGCCAACCGGCTGCGCGCGGACTGGGGCACGCGGTTGGGCGGGTTGCTGCTCTGCGGCGTCGCCGCCTGGGCCTTGTGGCACGATCTGGTGGTACGGCCGTCGCTCATGTGTCAATAGCAAACATTCCGCATGGGTGTTGCGCCGGCGCAGCATTTGCATGCAAATGTGCCAATCTGTTGCGCTGGGTCGCCCCATAATCGTTTTTCACTTCGCTGTTCTGCGCGAAGTTCCCAAGTGAACACAACTGTAGAAATCCCCGTTGCCGACCTCCGGGTAGGCATGTTCATCCAGCTGGACCTGCGCTGGATGGAGCACCCATTTCCCCTGGGGAGCTTTCGCATCGCCTCGCAAGAGCAGATCGACACCGTTCTGGGCCTCGGTTTGCAAACGGTGCGCTACGTCCCGGCGCGCAGCGACTCCGAGTTTCAGAACGCCGCCGCCCCTGTGCCACCCGACCCGGCCGCCGCCGGTTCCTCCAGCACGGTGGCGGCTGAACCGGTCCCGGCCGCCGAACTCCTCAAGCAGCAGTTGCTTGCACAACACGCGGCGCTGGAAGCGTGCGACCGGCACTTCCTGGCCGCGACCCGCACCTGCCTGCGCCTGGGCGCGGCGGCCGACCAGGACCCGCTGCAGGCGCGCGCCCAGGGCGAGGCGCTGGTGTCCAACTGCGTGGACGACCTGCTGTTCAACGGGGACTCGGTGATCCGCCTGTTGTCCGAAGGTGTGGGCGAGCGCAACGCCCTGCACCCGGTCAACGTCATGGTGCTGAGCCTGTTGCTGGGCAAGGCGCACGGCGCCGCCCCGGAGGAGCTGCGTGCCATTGGCCTGGCCGCCTTGCTGCACGACATCGGCAAGGTCCGCATGCCGCCCCACCAGTGGGTGCGCACCAAGGACATGGCGCTCGGCGACTTGCTGGGCTACCAGCGGCATGTCGCCTATTCGATCGATCTGGGGCGCCGCATGCAGTTGCCCCGGGCCGTCCTCGACGGTATCGCGCAGCACCATGAGATGGCCGATGGCAGCGGCTTTCCCACGGGCTTGCGCGGCGATGCCATCGGCCCCATCGGACGCATCGTCGCGCTCGTCAATTATTACGACCGCCTGTGCAACCCGGCGCACGGAGCGCAGGCGCTCACGCCGCACGAAGCCCTGTCGGTGATCTTCGCCAAGGGCAAGGCGCAGTTCGATTCCCAGGTGCTGGGCGTCTTCATCCGCATGATGGGTGTGTACCCGCCGGGTTCGGTGGTGCAGCTGGTCAACGACCGTTACGCCATCGTGGTGTCGGTCAATTCCTCACGGCCGCTGCGGCCGCGCGTGGTGGTGCACGATCCGGCCGTCCCGAAGGAACAAGCCCTCATTCTCGATCTGGAGACGGTGCCCGAACTCGGCATTCGCCGCAGCCTCAAGCCCACACAGCTGCCGCGCGAATCGCTGGACTACCTCTCGCCGCGCAAGCGCATCTGTTATTTCTTTGAACGCGCGGTCGATCCGGCCTCCGCGAAAGTCCTGCCGTGAGCCGCACCGCCATCGACCCGGCGTGGCACAGCGCGTTCGACGACCTGCAGGAGGCGGTGTGGGTGGTGGACTCCTCCGCCCGCAGCATCGTCTTCGCCAACCCCAGCGCGGGGCGGCTTCTCGGCCTGCCGCGCGAGGAACTGCAGGGTGAAGCGGTCGAGCGCTTTGCCGCCTCGCCGCAGGACCACCTGTTCTGGGCCGATACGCGGCAGGTGGTGGCCGATGGCATCGAATCCATGACGGTGGTGCTGCGCGCCGACGGCGAACTGGTGCCGGTGCTGCGCCGCGTCACCCCGCTCGCGATGGCGCCCGGCCTGGGCGCGATGCTCGTCACCATGCTCGACATGAGCGAGCGCCAGCATGCCGAACGCGAGCTCGAGCGGCTGCTGGGCGAACTGCGCGCAACGCTCGATTCCGTCGCCGACGGCATTCTGGTGTGCGGCCTGGACGGCCGCATCCGCGCCTTCAACCACCGGCTCGTCAGCATCTGGCGCCTGCCCCAGTCCTTGCTGTTGCGCCACGACGATGCGGCCTTGCATGCTTTTCTTGCCGGCCGGGTGGTGGCGCCCGGACCCTACCAGGAGCGCCTGGAGCAAATGGCGCTGGATCCCGCCGCGCCCTCGCGCGACGTGCTGGAGCTGCACGGTGGCCAGATCGTCGAGCGGCGCTCGGTGCCCCAGCTGAGCCACGGCAGCGTGACCGGGCGGGTCTATTCCTTTCGCGACATCACCGAGCAAACGCAGTCCGAATCGGCGCTGCGCATCGCCGCGCTCGCGTTCGAGGCCAGCCCCTACGGCATTTTCGTGGCGGACGCGAGGCAGGTCATCACCCAGGTCAACCCGCGATTGGAGCGGCTCACGGGCTACACCCTGGCCCAGATGCTCGGGCGGCCGGCCGACTCGCTGTTCGCCTGCGGCGAGGACGATTGGATGGGCCAGGTGCAGCTCGCCTGGCAGGGCGATGCCATCTGGGAAGGCGAGCTGAGCCTGCCGCGCGCCTCGGGCGCCGCCTGCGCCGTGCAGCTGTCCTGGGTTGCGTTGCGCGACGCCGCCGGCGGCGTGGGGCAAAGCCTGGGTTTCGTGCGCGACCTCACGCAGCACCATGCCGCGCGCAAGCGCATCGACGAATTGGCGTACAGCGACGTGCTGACCGGCCTGCCCAACCGCCTCCTGCTGTCGCAGCGTGTGGAAGCGGCGCTGCGCAGTGCGCGGCCAGGAGGGCCGGGCTTTGCCATCCTGGTGCTGGACCTGGACCGCTTCAAGATCATCAACGACTCGCTCGGTCACGCTTTTGGCGACCGGGTGCTGCGCATCGTCGCCGCGCGCCTGCAAATCTGCCTGCGCCAGACCGACATGCTGTGCCGCCTGGGGGGCGACGAGTTCGCGGCCTATGTGCACGCCAGCGACACCACCACCGCGGAGAACGTGGCGCGGCGCATGCTGCAGGAAATGCTGCAGCCGTTCTCGCTGGATGCCATGAGCTTTTCCATCCAGTGCAGCATTGGCGTGGCGCTCTACCCGCAGGACGGTGCTTCGCTGGACGAGCTCATCAAGCAGGCGGATTCGGCCATGTACCGCGTGAAGGAGCGCGGGCGCGGCAACTACGGTTTCTACCAGCCGCAGATGAACGCCAACCTGCTCACGCGCATGAAGCTCGAACACGCCATGCGCCAGGCGCTCGGCAAGCACGCCATGCAGGTGCACTACCAGCCACAGGTCGAAATGGGTACCGGCCGCATCGTCGGCGTGGAGGCGTTGCTGCGCTGGACGGACGAAAGCATGGGCGTGGTGTCGCCCGCAACCTTCATTCCGCTCGCCGAGGACACCGGGTACATCGTCACCCTGGGCGCCTGGGTGCTGGAGCAGGCGGTCATGCAAGCCGCGTCGTGGGCGCGCAGCGGCTTGTCCCTGGTGATGGCGGTGAACGTGTCGGCGCTCGAATTGCGCCAGGCCGATTTCGTCGAGCGCCTCGCCGCCTTGTTGCAGGAATACGCCTTGCCGGCGGAATGCCTGGAGCTCGAACTGACCGAATCCATGCTGCTGCAGGACGCGCAGGAAGCCGCGCAGCGCCTGCACGCCCTGGCCGAACTCGGCGTGGCCCTGGCGATTGACGATTTTGGTACCGGCTATTCAAGCCTGGCCTACCTCAAGAACCTGCCCATCGACAAGCTGAAGATCGACCAGTCCTTCGTGCGTGGGCTGCCGGGCGACGGGGGCGACAGCGCCATCGTCAGCGCCATCGTGCACCTGGGCCAGGCGCTCAAGCTCACCGTGGTCGCCGAAGGGGTGGAAACGGCCGAGCAGCGCAGCAGCCTGCAGACCATGCACTGCAGCCACTTCCAGGGCTTCTTGTGCGCTCCCGCCATGCCGGCGGCGCAGTTCGAGGAGTGGCTGGCGTCGGTTCAGCCGCCCGCCCTGAGCCCCTTCCAGAGCATGTAGGCCGCGAGCACGAACAGCAGGCCGGCGAAGACGCGGCGCAGCTGTGCCACCGGCAGCTGGTGCGCCACGCGCGCGCCGAGCGGCGCCGTCAGCACGCTGCACAGCGCGACGGCGCCCAGGGCGGGCAGCCACACATAACCCAGCGACGCCGGCGGCAGGCTGGTTTCGGCGCGCCCGGCGAGCACGTATCCGAGTACGTTGACCACGGCGATCGGAAAGCCGAGCGCCGCACTGGTGGCCACGGCGTTGTGGATGGGCACGTTGCACCAGGTCATGAAGGGCACGCTGATGAAGCCGCCGCCCGCGCCGACCAGGCCCGAGAGGAATCCGATGCTGCTTCCCGCTGCGATCTGTCCGGCCGTGCCGGGCAGCTCCCGGCTGGGCGAGGGCTTGCGGGCGCGCAGCATCTGCAGTGCCGAGAAGGCCACGAACACCGCGAACACCATGGCCAGCACCGAGCCGCGCAGCAAGGCAAAGACCCCGAGGCTCGCCGCCATGCCGCCCAGCACGATGCCGGGCGCCAGGCGCTGCGCGATGTCCCAGCGCACGGCGCCGCGCCGGTGGTGCGCGCGCACGCTGGAGATCGAGGTGAACATGATGGTCGCCATGGACGTGGCGATCGCCATCTTCACGGCCAGGCCGGGCGCAACGCCCTGCAGGCCGATGATGTAGGTCAGGAAGGGCACCAGCAGCATGCCGCCGCCGATGCCCAGCAGCCCGGCGAGAAAACCGGTGGCCAGGCCGAGCAGCGCGAGCGCTGCCAGCAGCAAGGGCGAAATCGACAACAGCATGGGGAGGGAGAGAAGGCGGGCCTACCGCCCGGGCGCGTGGGCCAGAGGGGGCCGGGGTGGCAAGGTGTCCGCGAATGCCGCCGGACCGGCATCCTGAACCGGGGGTTCAGGTGGGCGAGGGCAGCCTGGCGTTGGGTTCATCTGACGCGAGATGAGCGCGCTCGCCAGGCGATGTACCAAGCCCGGGCTCAATGAGCATTGGTTCAAGGAATTACAGCCCGGCGGCACCGCAGACAGCCCCATTGTAGGGCGGAGCGGGCGCCGTGGGCGCGCGGTTGCACAAGGTTTCAGAACAGGCGCCCGTCGCTGCCCAGCGCCTCGTCCAGGCGCAGGACCAGGGCTTCGATGCGTTCGTGGTCCGGGGCGGTCGCCATGCCCGTCGCCCCGACGGGGGCAGGCGCCGTGGCGGCGGAGGCGCGCGACAATTCCGCGGCTTCGCGGTCGGCCAGATCAAACGCCAGGTTCAGCGCCGCGAGCACGGCGATGCGTTCGCGCGCGCGGACCTTGCCGGCATCGCGGATCGCCGTCATGGCCGTGTCCACGCGCTCCACCGCATCGAGCAGGCGGGCCTCGCGGCCTTCGGGGCAGCCGAGCAGGTAGCTCTGTTGCATGATTTGCACTTCCAGCTGTTTCATGGCGTGTCCTTTTCCATGGGCGGCGAGGGCAGGCGTTCAATGAGGGCGTCCACCCGCGCGCGCGCGGCCTGCAGGCGCGAGCGCAGGGAATCGCGCTCCTGCGTCAGCGCCGCGACCTGGCTGCTCAGCAGGGCGTTGGTGCGTTCGAGCTGCTCGTGGCGCACCAGCAGCCGCTCCACACGCTCGGCAAGCCGGTCGAAGGGTGTCGAAGAGTCCATGGGCATAGCCGGACCATTGTAGGCCTTGGAAAGCGCCGGTCGGGCGCTCTTCGTGCCATGCGCAACAGCGCCGCCGGGCCCTCCGGCGCATCGATTAAACTGCGCGGCGTTGGTGCTCGCGGCGTGGTTCACACGCCGCAGTTCAACGGGAAGCAGGGAGGAGGCCGCCACGCGATGGCGTCCACCGAGCCTGCGCTGCCCCCGCAACGGTCAGCGGCCGAATCCTCGGATTCACCTTTCACACCCAGTGCCACTGGGCGCCTTGAACAAGCGCCTGGGAAGGCCGTGAAAGGCGCGCCGCCAGCCCGGATACCGGCCAACACGGTGGTTGCGTGCGCTTCTGGCGCGCGCGGTCGTGTCACCCATACGCTGGCGGGGAAGCCGGCACGGGTTGTTTGCTGAGTTTGTTTCCATGATCCATCGCCCCATCCACGTGCGCCGCGCGGCTTCGCTGCGTCCGCTCGCCCTTGCCGCGCTCACGCTGTGCGCGTTTTCCTCCGCCCATGCACGGAACGAAGAGCCCGTCGTCCTGCTGGCGCAGAACCTGCGCGCCCCACAGCTCGCGGAAACCGTGGTCACGGCCACGCGCACCGAGCAGCCTTTGTCCGACCTGGTCGCCGATGTCTCCATCGTGGACCGTGAAACCATCGAGGCCAGCGGCGCCACCGGCGTCGCAGACGTGCTGGCGCGCCTGCCCGGTGTCGAGATCACGCGCAACGGCGGCATTGGCAATGCCACCAGCGTGTACCTGCGCGGCGCCGAGTCGCGCTTCACCGCCGTCTATATCGACGGGGTACGCGTGGACTCGCAATCCACCGGCGGCGCCCTGTGGGAGCAGATCCCCCTGGGCCAGATCGAGCGCATCGAGGTGCTGCGCGGCCCGGCCGCCGCGGTCTATGGCTCGGACGCCATCGGCGGCGTGGTGCAGCTCTTCACGCGCAAGGGCGAGGGCGCCGCCGCGCCCTTCGTGGGCGTGGGCCTGGGCAGCCAGGGCACCCGCAAGCTGGAGACCGGCGTCAGCGGCTCAGCAGGGCCGGACAAGGCGCTGGACTACTCCCTGGGCCTGGCCCAGGCGCGCAGCAGTGGCTTCGACACCAAGACCAGCGGCGCGCACAACCCCGACCGGGACGGCTACCGCAGCACCTCCGGCAACGCACGGCTGGGCTACCAGATCAACAGCCGCCACAAGCTCGACGCCACTCTGCTGACCAGTCGCATGAATTCCGGCTACGACGCATTCACCTACAAGCCCGCCGGCCCGGTGGACGACCGCAACCTGCACCGCCTGCACACCGCCGGCCTGACCTGGGCTGCGCAATGGACCGAGGCCTACAGCACGCGCGTGTCGGTTACGGATTCGGCCAGCCGCTACGAAACCACGCCCTCGCTCTACCGCACGGACACCAGCCTGCGCGGCTACCTCTGGCTAAACGAATACCGCCTGGGCGCACATCGTTTGAGCGCCGCGCTGGAGCGCCGCGAAGACCGCCTGAACAACCCTGCGCTCACCGCCTCGGGCCTGGCCATCAACCAGGGCCGCTCGCAGGATGCGCTGGCGCTGGGCTACGGCTACAACGCCGGCGGCCACACGGTGCAGGTCAACCTGCGCCACGACGATGACAGCGAGTTTGGCGGCAAGGGCACCGGCAGCGTGGCCTACAGCTACGCCATCGCGCCGGCCTGGCGCGTCACCGCCTCGCTGGGCACCGCCTTCCGTGCCCCTACGCTGTACCAGCGTTTCAGTGAATACGGCCTGCCCACGCTGCGTCCCGAAACTGGCCGCAACGCCGAGCTGGGCCTGCGCTATGCCAAGGGCCGCAGCAGCTTCTCGGCTGTGGTGTACCGCAACCGCGTGGACAACCTGATCGTCTTCAGTGCCCCCGGCGGCTGCCCGTCCACCTTCGGGTGCTACGCCAGCACGGCGCGCGCGCAGTACGAAGGCCTGACGCTGGCCGCCTCGCAGCAGTGGGCTGGCGTGCAGTGGCATGGCTCCATCGACTTCCAGAACCCGCGCGACCTCGACACCGGCAAGCAGCTGCGCCGCCGCGCCAAGCACCACGCCACGTTCGGCGCCGACACCCAGGTGGCCGGCTGGACACTGGGCGCCGAGGTGCAGGCCTCGGGCCGCCGTTTCGAGAACGAGGCCAACACCCAGGTGCTGAGCGGCTACACGCTCGTCAACCTCTACGCCAGCACCCGCCTGGCGCGCGACTACACGCTGCTGGCGCGCATCGACAACCTGGGTGACAAGGCCTACGAACTGGCACGCACCTACGCCACACCCGGCCGCACGTTCTACGTCGGCCTCAAGTGGGCGCCGTTGTGAGACCAACCCCCTGTGGCGCTTCGCGCCTTCCCCCTTCTCTCACGCTTCGCGTGGGAAGGGGGACGCCGCCAGTGCGGCGGGGCGGCCCTTGCACGGCGGCCCGCGCCTGGGGCGTGCCTGGTTCAAGTCTTGTCGGCGTTTTCCAGTGCCAGGGGGCGATGCGATGACTTCCTGCCCCGCACTGCTGATCGCCGCCCCGGCTTCGGGCCAGGGCAAGACCACGGT
>MEDL01000040.1 GCA_001724785.1 Acidovorax sp. SCN 68-22
CGACCGCCTGCAGTTGCTCGTCGTCGAGCTTGGAAATGCGCTTAGCAACCAGGGAGGCCCGGCTCAGCTCCAGTTCCTGGCGCTTCTGCCGGAATTCGATGTCGATGCGCGTGTTCTCGGCTCGTGCCAGTTCCTTGGCTGCGCCACGGTCGGACGTGCCGAGGCTACGGACGACATGCTCTTGATGGGAGGGGTACGCCGCACGGATGGCGGCGGGGATGCGACGACGCACGTATAGGTTGCCGCGCTTGCCGCGTGCATAAACGTTTTCGGAAACTACTCTCAAGGCCTGCTCCACAAAGGGTTGTGTGACAGACCGTGTAGCAACCGGCCGTTTAGCCTAAAGCAACAAGGCCCTGATTCCTATAGAAATCAAGGCCTTGCGCAAACTACTGGAATTTTTTGGGGTGGCTGATGGGGCTCGAACCCACGACAACAGGAATCACAATCCTGGACTCTACCAACTGAGCTACAGCCACCGTAGAGCTTTAGATTATACGATGAGTTTGGCGCTTGTCAGCCCTCTGCCGTGCGGGAAGCGTCCGGGCGCGGCACCTTGATCTGGGCCTTGAAGCGCTGCTTGAGCAGCTCGTAGTAAGCGAGCGCCTCGGAGTTGGTCCACCATTGCAGGTACTGCTGGTGGCGTTGCGCGGCCGTTTCTGCGGGCACCGGCGCACCTTCCACCAGACGCGTTACCTGCGCCACCCGGTAGCCGTCTTCTCCCAGGTCGACGCCCACCCATGCCGGCAGCGCCCCCTGGTCCACGCTCATCACCTGCTCCAGCAGCGCGGGCGGCTGTCCCTGTGCGCTCTGGCGCGACACGACCAGCGGTTGCGATAGGGCGCCACCAGCTGCGGCCGCGTTGTCGCTCCAGGCGGCGCGTCGGGCCTGGCCTTCCGCGCGTGCCAGTTCGGCGGCCTTGCTGGCGATGTACAGGGCGCGGACCTTGTCGCGCGCCTCGTCGAACGACAGCGTGCGCGCCGGCTGGTAGTTGGTGATGCGGGCCGATGCGAGCTGGCTGGTGCCGATTTCCACGGCCTCGGTGTTGCGTTTGTCCTGCACGGATTCGGTGGAGAACAGTGCTGCCAGCAGCTTCGGGTTGGCCAAGGCGCCTTGTGCACCGGGTACCGGCGTGCGGGTGACGCCCGTGGCGGTATGCAGCTTGAGCTTGAGCTTCTCCACGACCGGGGTCAGGCTGTCGGACTGCTCGTAGACCATGTTGGTGAAGTTTTCCGCCACTTCGGCGAACTTGCGCTGCGCCTGCTGTTGCTTGAGCTGCTCTTCGATCTCTGCGCGCTTTTCTTCAAAGCTGGGCACCGGCGGCTCCTTGACGTCGGTCAGCTGGATGATGTGGTAACCAAAGTCGGTCTCCACAACGTCGCTGATCGCGTTCTTCTGCAAGCCGAACACGGTGTCCTCGAAGGGCTTGACCATGGCGCCGCGCGCGAAGAAGCCGAGATCGCCACCCGTGTTCGCCGAACCGGGATCCTGCGAGTTCTTCTTGGCCACTTCGGCGAATGTCGCGGGGGCCTTGCGCACCTCCTGCAGCAGGGCCTCGGCGCGCGCCTTGGCGGCTGCGCGCTCGGCCGCAGGTGCGTTCTTGTCCACGGCGATCAGGATGTGGCGCGCGCGCCGCTCTTCCTTGCCGGCGATCTGGGCCAGGTTTTCCTTGTAGTACGTCCGGAGGTCGTCTTCGTTCAAAACGATTCCGGCGCGCACGGCGTCCAGGTCCAGCACCACGTATTCGACGGCTGCTTCTTCAGGCTGCTTGAAGCGGTCGGTGTGCGCCTGGTAGTAGGCCTGCAGGTCGGCGTCGGTCACGGCGACCTTGGAGGCGAAGTCCTTGGGGTCGAAGCGGGCCACGCGGATCTCGCGCTGCTGGAACAAGGGCCCCAGCGTGACCTGGGCCTGCGCCTTGGTCGCGAAGCTCGTGGATACGATGGCGCCCAGCACCTGGTTGACGGCCAGCTCGCGCCGCATGGACGCCTCGAACCCCTCCGGCGTCATGCCTTGCGTAGCCACCAGCTGGCGGTAGGCGTCTGCGTCCAGGCTGCCGTCTGGGCGGCGCAGCGCGGCGATTTCGGGAATCTGCTGCAGGGCGCTGGCCAGGCGGGCGTTGCTGGGTTGCAGGTGCATCTTGTTGGCCGCTGCCTGCAGGACGCGGTCGCGCACCATGCGCTCGAGCGTCGCGTAACGCACCTCGGGCGAGTCGAGCATGGCGCCGTCGATGCCCGGCTGCTGCGCCCGCATGCGGTCGGACTCCGAGCGGTGGAAGTTGTCCCATTCCGCCTGGGTGATGTCGTGGCCGTCGACCCGCGCCACCACCGGGCTGCTGCCGGAAAAATAGGTGGAATCGATACCGACAAGCACGAACGACGGAATGATCAACAAGAACATCACGAGCATCGCGATCTTCGAATGCTTGCGGATGGATTCAAACATGGCCAGTCTTTCAATGACAAAAAGAAAAGGCGAACTTGCGTTCGCCTTTGAATCACTGGTGGGTGCTGACGGGGTCGAACCGCCGACCTACGCCTTGTAAGGGCGCCGCTCTACCAACTGAGCTAAGCACCCCACCTTGATCTGGGTGTCAGTTCAAGGCGTCTTTCAACGCCTTGCCCGGACGGAACTTCGGAACTTTAGCAGCCTTGATTTTAATGGCAGTGCCGGTGCGCGGATTGCGGCCGGTGCGTGCGGCGCGCTTGCCCACGGCAAAGGTGCCAAAACCGACCAGCGATACCGTGCCGCCCTTCTTCAGGGTTTTCTTGACCGCCTCAATGGTCGACTCGAGCGCGCGCGCAGCGGCGGCTTTCGACAGGTCGGCGTTGTTCGCGATGTGCTCGATCAGTTCGGTTTTGTTCACAAGGTGCCTCTCGGGATGTAGGGGGTTGAATGTCTCTTGGTTCTCTGGTCGTTGCCTGCCTGGACACTTGCGACGGTGCACTTCTGAGCACAGCGATGAGTGGGGCAGTGTGGGCACACGGTGGTGCTGCCAATCAGATTACAACCACCGGAATTCGCGGTGTCAATACGGGCCGCGTGCAGCCCGCAAGAAGAATGGATTCTAGCCGCATTCCGCGCGCGCAAAGGGCTTGCGGGCGGGGCAAGCCACGTTTCGGCCACACGGGCAAACCCCGGGTTGACAGCGCTTTCACAGCAACTGGGCGATGGCTTGCCCAAGGTCTTGCGTGCACGCCGCGCCGCCCAGGTCCGAGGTGCGCGGGCCGCCGCCGCGCGGGTCGAGCGCGGTCTCGATGGCGCCGAGCACGGCGTCGTGCGCTGCGCGGTAGCCGAGGAAGTCGAGCATCAGCGCGCCACACCAGATCTGGCCGATGGGGTTGGCGATGCCGCGCCCGGCGATGTCCGGCGCCGAGCCGTGCACCGGTTCGAACAGCGATGGCGCGGTGCGCGCCGGGTTCAGGTTGGCGCTCGGCGCGATGCCTATGGTGCCGGTGCACGCGGGGCCCAGGTCGCTCAGGATGTCGCCGAACAGGTTGCTCGCGACGACCACGTCGAAGGTGTCCGGACGCTGCACGAAATGCGCGGTGAGGATGTCGATGTGGAACTTGTCCACGCGCACGTCCGGGTACTGGGCCGCCATGGCGGCCACGCGCTCGTCCCAATACGGCATGGTGATGGCGATGCCATTGGATTTTGTCGCGCTGGTCAGGTGCTTCTTCGGGCGCGAGCGCGCCAGCTCGAAGGCAAAGCGCAGCACACGGTCCACGCCATGGCGCGTCATCACGGTTTCCTGCAGGACGATCTCGCGCTCGGTGCCCTCGAACATGCGCCCGCCGATGCTCGAATATTCGCCCTCGGTGTTCTCGCGCACGATGAGCATGTCGATCTCGCCGGGCGCACGCGCGCTGCCGTCGCGGCGCACCACGGGCGCGGTCACGCCGGGCATGAGCCGCGCCGGACGCAGGTTCACGTACTGGTCGAATTCGCGCCGAAACAGCAGCAGGGAGCCCCACAGCGAGATGTGGTCGGGGATCTTCTCCGGCCAGCCGACGGCGCCGAAATAGAGCGCGTCGTGGCCGCCGATCTGTGCCTTCCAGTCGTCCGGCAGCATCTTGCCGTGGCGCTCGAAATAGTCCCAGCTGGAAAAATCGAAATGGTCGAACTGCAGGTCGATGCCAAAGCGCGTCGCCGCCGCTTCGAGCACGCGCAGGCCTTCGGGCATCACCTCTTTGCCGATGCCGTCTCCGGCGATCACAGCGATACGGTGTCGGGCCATGAGAACTCCTGAAACAATAGCTGAATACGCTTATCCATCAAGCGCTAGAGGCCAATTTGGCTTGAATTTTCACTTCACCCGGGCGCGGATTTCCGGCAGGGCTTTCTGCAGGTAGTACACCATCGACCAGACGGTGAGCACGGCGGCGACCCAGATCAGCCACAGGCCGACGACGCCCGAATCGAAGCCGCCCGGCAAGGGCCCGTCGTAGAGCAGAAACGGGATGGCGACCATCTGCGCGGTGGTCTTGAGCTTGCCGAGCATGTGCACCGCCACGCTGCGCGAGGCGCCGATCTGCGCCATCCATTCGCGCAGCGCGGAGATGGCGATTTCGCGGCCGATGATGATGAGCGCGACGAACACGTCGGTGCGCTGCAGGTGCACCAGCACCAGGAGCGAGGCCGCGACGAGGAACTTGTCGGCCACCGGGTCGAGGAAGGCGCCGAAGGACGAGGTCTGGTTCAGCCGCCGCGCCAGGAAGCCGTCGAGCCAGTCGGTCGCGGCAAACACCACGAACATGACGGTGGCGATGAGGTTGCGCGACTCGGTGGAGAGCGGCAGGTAGAACACCCCCACGATCAGCGGTATCGCGACGATGCGCGTCCAGGTCATGATGGTGGGGATGGTCCAGAACATGGGCCGATTGTGTCATGCGGGTGCGCCGCGCCGTTCGGTGGGCCGAAGCGCCGCGGTCAGCGCAGCGCCCGGTAAATCTCTTGTGCCAGCGCCGGGGAAATGCCGTCGACGGTGCACAGGTCGGCCACGCTGGCCTCGGCCACGCCGCGCACGCCGCCGAAGCGTTGCAACAGGCGCGCGCGCTTTCTCGGCCCGACACCGGCGATGTCTTCCAGGCGGCTCGCGCCGGTGCGCACGCGGGCCCGGGTGGCGCGCATGCCTGTGATGGCGAAGCGGTGCGCTTCGTCGCGGATCTGCGCCACCAGCATGAGCGCGGCCGAATCCTTGCCGAGGTAGACCTTCTCGCGCCCGTCGGCGAACACCAGTTCTTCAAGGCCGACCTTGCGCCCTTCGCCTTTCTCGACGCCGACGATGCGCGAGACGTCCAGGCCGAGCGCCTCGAAGACTTCGCGCGCCACACCGACCTGGCCCTTGCCGCCGTCGATCAGTACCAGCTCGGGCAGGCGCGCGCTGCCGGGCGCCGGCTCGGCGCCGCCGGCCTCGCGCTGGGCCTCGGCGACCTTGCCGTAGCGGCGCTCCAGGACTTGGCGCATCGCGGCGTAGTCGTCGCCGCCGGTGATGCCGGCGATGTTGTAGCGCCGGTAGTCGCTGCTTTGCATCTTGTGGTGCTGGAACACCACGCACGAGGCCTGCGTGGCCTCGCCCGCCGTGTGCGAGATGTCGAAGCATTCGATGCGCAGTTGGTCCAGGTCGTCCTGCGGCAGGTCGAGCGCCTGGGCCAGCGCACGCGTGCGCGCCTGCTGCGAGCCTTCTTCCGCCAGCAGGCGGGCGAGTTGCAGTTCGGCGTTGTTCTGCGCCATGTCCAGCCAGGCGCGGCGCTGCTCGCGCGGCTGGTGGACGGCGTTGACGCGCAGGCCCGCCTGCTCGCCCAGCGCGTCGAGCAGCGCGCGGTCCACAGGTTCGCTGGTGACCAGCACCGGCGGCACCGGGACGCCCAGGTAGTGCTGGGCGATGAAGGCCTGCAGCACCAGGGCCTCGACGCCTCGCCCGGAGCCGCCCTCTGCACCCGGCGCCGTGTCCTCGCCGGCCTCCGGGGTGCCGTCCTGCGCTTCGTGCAGCGCGGCCGCGTCGTCCACGTGCACCGGGAAGTAGGCGCGGTCGCCCAGATGCCTGCCGCCGCGCACCATGGCCAGGTTCACGCAGGCGCGCCCGCCCTGCACGCGCACGGCGAGGATGTCCACGTCCTTGTCGCTCGTGGTTTCGACCGCCTGCTGGTGCAGCACGCGCGCGAGCGCGCTGATCTGGTTGCGCAGTTCCGCCGCCTGTTCAAACTGCAGCTGCTCGGCGTGCGCCAGCATGCGCCGCTGCAGGTCTTCCATTACCTCCTGGGCCTCGCCGCGCAGCAGCGCCTCGGCGTGCGCGACGTCCACCGCGTAGGCCTCGGGCGAGATCAGGCCCACGCAGGGCGCGCTGCAGCGCTTGATCTGGTACAGCAGGCAGGGACGCGTGCGATTGGCGAATACCGTGTCCTCGCAGGTGCGCAGGCGGAACACCTTTTGCAGCAGCAGGATGGTTTCCTTCACCGCCCAGCCGCTCGGGTAGGGGCCGAAGTAGCGGTGGCGCTTGTCGGTCGCGCCGCGGTAGTAGGCCAGGCGCGGGAAGCGCTGGCTGGGGTCGTCGCCCGTGCCGTCCTTGGCGGCCACGCCGGTGATCTTCAGGTAGGGGTAGCTCTTGTCGTCGCGGAACAGGATGTTGAAGCGCGGCTGCAGCGACTTGATGAGGTTGTTCTCCAGCAGCAGCGCCTCGGCCTCCGAGCGCACCACCGTGGTTTCCAGCCGCACGATGCGCCCCACCATGTGCGCGATGCGCGTGTTGCCGTGCGCCTTGGTGAAGTAGCTCGCCACGCGCTTCTTGAGGTTGCGCGCCTTGCCGACGTAGAGCAGCCCGCCGGCGGCGTCGAAGTAGCGGTACACGCCCGGCAGCGGCGGCAGCGCCGCCACCTGGGCCAGAAGTTCCTCGGAATGCGCGTCGTGCATGGCGCTATTGTGCAAACTTGGCCGCCGGCCCGCGCCGCCTGTGGACAATCGCCCGCATGCGTGCCACGCCGCTCGGCCAATCCTCTGCCCTCCAGTGGGACCTGTTCTGCCGCGTCATCGACAACTTCGGCGACATCGGGGTCTGCTGGCGCCTGGCGTGCCAGCTGGCGGCCCGGGGCCAGCGCGTGCGCCTGTGGGTGGACGACGCCTCGGCGCTGGCGTGGATGGCCCCGGGCGGCTGCCCCGGCGTGGAGCTGCGTCCCTTTGGCGGCCTGCCCGCGGCGGACGATCGGCCCGGCGACGTGCTGGTCGAGGCCTTCGGCTGCGACATCCCGCCCGCCTTCATCGCCCGGTGCGCCGAGCGTGTGGCCCGGGGAGCCCACCGGCCCGTCTGGATCAACCTCGAATACCTCAGCGCCGAAGCCTGGGTGCCGCGCCACCACGGCCTGCCGAGCCCCGTGCAGCACGGGCCCGCCGCGGGCTGGACCAAGTGGTTCTATTACCCCGGTTTCACCGAGGCCACCGGCGGCCTGCTGCGCGAGCCCGACCTGCCCGAACGCCAGCGCCACTTCCACCGCGCGGCGTGGCGCGCGCGGCAGGTCGCGCCGGTGCCGGCGCCCGGCGCGGCGCAGCGCTGGGTGTCGCTGTTCTGTTACGAGCCGCCGGCGCTGGCCGAATGGCTGCGGCAATGCGAGCACGGTGCGGGCGGGCCGACGCTGCTGCTCGCCACGCCGGGGCGTGCCCAGGCGGCCGTGCAGGCGGTTGGTGCGGAAAATACCGGTCAAATTGGCACCCAGCGCTTGATGGTATTGGGAAGCAAGCTATCCATTTTGAATATCCCGGCAACCCCCCAGGAGGGCTACGACGAGCTCCTCTGGGGCTGCGACCTGAACTTCGTGCGCGGCGAAGATTCGCTGGTGCGCGCCCTGTGGGCCGGCCAGCCGCTGGTGTGGCAGATCTACCCGCAGGACGATGGCGCGCACGCGCCCAAACTGCACGCATTCCTGGACTGGCTGCAGGCACCGGCCAGCCTGCGTGTTTTTCATGCGGTCTGGAACGGCCTGGCGCCCGGGCAGCTCCCGGTGGTGGACGCCGCGACGCTGCAGAACTGGGGCGACTGCGTGCGTGCGGCGCGCGCGCGTTTGCTGCAGCAAAAGGATTTGTTGAGCCAACTACTGGGTTTTTGCGCGGCAAAACGCTAAAATCGCAGGCTTTGCGCAATCGGCCGGCCGCATTCTTGCTTCGGCGCCGCGCAATTCCTGCCGCGGACATGCTCCGGCGCACTGGCCCACGAGGGCACCGCCGGCCCGCATGGAGCGGCCCAACCCAGCAAACCGCTATGAAAATCGCTCAAGAAATCCGCGCCGGCAACGTCATCATGCACGGCAAGGACCCTATGGTGGTCCTCAAGACCGAATACTCGCGCGGCGGCCGCAACTCGGCCACCGTGCGCATGAAGCTCAAGAGCCTGATCGCCAACTTCGGTACCGAAGTCGTGTTCAAGGCCGACGACAAGATGGACCAGATCGTCCTCGACAAGAAGGACTGCACCTATTCCTACTTCGCCGACCCGATGTACGTCTGGATGGACGCCGACTACAACCAGTATGAAGTCGAAGCCGAGAACATGGGCGACGCGCTGAACTACCTGGAAGACGGCATGACCGCCGAAGTGGTGTTCTACGACGGCAAGGCCATCTCGGTCGAACTGCCCACCGGCGTGGAGCGCGAAATCACCTGGACCGAGCCCGCCGTCAAGGGCGATACCTCGGGCAAGGTCCTGAAGCCCGCCAAGATCGCCACCGGCTTCGAAGTGCCCGTGCCGCTCTTCGTCTCGCAAGGCGACAAGATCGAAATCGACACGCGCACCGGCGAATACCGCAAGCGCGTCTGAGCGGTTTCCACGCACGCAGAAAAAAGGCTTCCAACGGAAGCCTTTTTTCATGGGCAGGTTGCGGGGCGGCGTTCACACCGCCGCGTCGCCCGTGCGCGGGTCGTAGCGGCGTCCGTCCAGATCCACGAGCGCGCCCGTACCCGGATCCATCCGCGCCAGGCGGTAGGTGCTGGTGCCATTGCCGTCCAGGCCCCGGAAAGGTGCCTGCGCCAGCGTGGCGCGGTTGTCGTTGGCCACTACGCCGTTCGCCGTCCATTTGTGCTGCATGAGCCACTCGCTGGCGTTGGCATCGGTGGGGATATCGGCCTTGCCGTCCAGGCGCTGCTTGAACAGCGTCGGGTCCATGTTGAATCCCTCGGCCATCAGCAGCGCGCCGGGGTTCTTCCTGTAGTAGCTGGCGGTTTCCGTCGGCATGGCCGAGAGGTCGCTCTTGACCAGTGTCGAGCCGTCGGTGGGCATTTGGGACGGTGCTCCACTGCGGACGGCCTGGTAGTCGATCGCGCATTCCGGATGGTTCTTGAAGAAGGTGTACCGCCCGAAGGCTTCGGCCTCGCCGCCCATGCGGCACATCCCCATGGCACGTACGTAGTCGGGCGCCTGGTAGTCGGCTGCGAAGGTATTGCCCAGGCCTTTTTCCCAGGCCCGGAATTCCTCGAAGCTCTCGAAAGGCGCCTGCACCGCCGGCTTGGTGGCGTGGCTGGAGGCAGCGCTTGTGGCGCTGGCCGCGTCGGCCGGTGACTTTTTCTCGCTGGCCAGTTCCGCCAGGCTGCTCTGCAACTGCTTCAGGAAGCCGGCCGCGTCGCTGCTGCCGGCAGCGCGCTCGGCGGCCTTGGACGCCGCGGCCCCAGAAACGCCCAGCGACTGCAACAGACTGGAAACTTGGGAAATGTCGATCATCTTGGGTCCTTCGGTGGCGCCGGCTGCCGCGGACGGGGTTGCGCCACGCGGCCCCATCCAAAGTTCGCATGCCGAGTGTGGGCCGTTTCGGTCCTGTTGAATCCCGGGTAAGGGGTGCAACTCCCGCGCTGTTCCGGGGATGCGGCGCTCTGGACGGGCTGACCCGTATGCGACAACCCTTGCGGGCAAACCCGCGCGGACCGTGGCGGAGGCCTGCCTAGACTTCGGCGCACAAGGAAAACGCCATGCCCGCACACCACGCCTTCTGGCCCCGCCGGGTGCCGAAATCCATCACCGTTCCGGCCACGTCGCTCTGGCACAACCTCGAAGTCAACGCGCGCCGTTATCCGGACAAGGCGGCGCTGGTCTTCCTTGGCACGGCCACCAGCTACCGCCAGCTGGCCGACGCTGCCGAGCGCCTGGCGGCGCATCTGTGGTCCAGCGGCGTGCGGCGCGGCGACCGGGTGCTGCTGTGCATGCAGAACTGTCCGCAATGGGTGGTGGCGCATTTCGCCATCCTGCGTGCCAACGCCGTGGTGGTGCCTGTCAACCCCATGAACCGGGCGCAGGAACTGCAGCACTACATCACCGACGCGCAAGCGCGGGTGGCCATCACCACCTCCGACCTTGCGGCCGAGCTGGCAGAAGCCAGCAACGGTTTGCTGCAGGCGCAAGGTTTGCGGCACCTGGTCGTGGCGCGCTTCCTCGATGCGTTCGATCCGCAAGTGGCAGGGGCCGACGCGCCGCCCGACGCCTGGCGTGCCTGGCTTGCTGCGGAGCACGCGCTGCCGCACCTGGCGAGCGGTGTGGTGCGCCCATGGAGCGAAGCGCTGGCAGAGGAGGGCGCCGCACCCGAGCACGTCGTGGGCAGCGATGACCTGGCCGTGCTGCCCTACACCAGCGGCACCACGGGCCTGCCCAAGGGCTGCATGCACCCGCACGGCAGCCTGATGCACAACGCCATCGCCAGCGCGCTGTGGGCCAACGGTTCCTCGGAAAACGTCGCGCTGGCGGCGGTGCCGATGTTCCACATCACCGGCATGGTGAGCGTGATGCACGCCAGCCTGTACTGCGGCGCCACGCTGGTCCTGATGCCCCGCTGGGACCGCGAGTTGGCGGGTCGGCTGATTTCGCGCTACCGGGTCACGAACTGGACCAACGTGCCCACCATGGTCATCGACCTGCTGGCCAGCCCGGCCTTTGCCGAATACGACCTCTCCAGCATCAGCTACATCGGCGGTGGCGGGGCCGCCATGCCGCAAGCCGTGGCCCAGCGCCTGTGGGAGCACTATGGCCTGCGCTACGCCGAGGGGTATGGCCTGACCGAGACCGCGGCGCCTTCGCATTCCAATCCCGTGGACGCGCCCAAGCAGCAGTGCCTCGGCGTGCCCTTCATCGGCGTCGATGCGCGCGTGGTGGACCCCGATACGTTGCAGGAATTGGGCCCGGGCGAGCAGGGCGAGATCCTGGTGCACGGGCCGCAGGTGTTCGCCGGTTATTGGCAGCGCCCCGACGCCACGGCGGCGGCGTTCGTGGAGGTGCAAGGCAAGCGTTTTTTCCGCACCGGCGACCTCGGCCATGCCGATGCGGACGGTTATTTTTTTCTGACCGACCGGCTCAAGCGCATGATCAATGCATCGGGCTTCAAGGTCTGGCCGGCGGAGGTCGAGGCGCTGATGTTCCGCCACCCCGGGGTGGCCGAGGCCTGCGTGATCGGCAGCCGCGACCGCTACCGCGGCGAGACGGTGAAGGCGGTGGTGGTGCTGCGCGCTTCCCACGCGCACACCACCGAGCAGGACATCATCGACTGGTGCCGCGAGAACATGGCGGCCTACAAGGCACCGCGCCTGGTGCAGTTTGCCGCGGCCCTGCCCAAGAGCGCCACCGGCAAGGTCATGTGGCGGGCGCTGCAGGAGGCCGAGGTGGCACGCCCTTAGCCGGCCGCGGCCACCAATTCGCGCAGGTCGCGCTCCAGCAGGCTCGGGTCTCCCAGGTGCAGTTCGATCAGTCGGCGCAAATGCGTGACGCTGTCGATGTCCGTGTGCAGGCACAGCAGGCCCAACTGTTCGCCCTCGACGTGGGCTACCTGCACGGCCATCTCGATTTGTCCGCCGCTGCTGGCCAGGGGCAGGGCCAACGAGCACAGCGCGTCCTGGCCGATGCGCGCACCGGCTGGCAGGGCCACCAGCGCGCCCTTGAGCGACACGTCGAGCACGCGCACTTCGAGCGTGACGTCGTGGCACACCAGCCGCGCCGGCGCGGCAAATTCGACCCGGACAAAGTGGCGGCGTTCGTAAGGCATCTCAGGGCGTTCCGTGGGGTGGCCGCGCGGGCGGTTGCCGGGCTGCGCCGCCATGCTAGCAAATAGCGGGTCGGCCCCCGGCAAGGGCGGGGTTTGTACCGCTTCGGACGAATGTCGTTACCATGCGTTGCATACTTTACCCGGGGCGGCAATGTGATGTTGCATGGGATGCGCAAGGCAGGACGATGGATCGCCGCGGTATGCGCCGGTTCGGTGCTCGCGCCGGCGCTGCGCGCACGTGCGCAGGACCTTGGCCTGGCGCTGGAACTGCACCCTGAGCTGACCTGGCTGCATTGGGGGCTGATCCTGCTCGGGCTGTTCTGCCTGGTGCTGCTGCTCAACATCCTCGTGCTGCGCCGCAAGGTGGCTGAGCGCACGCGCCACCTCGCCAGCAGTGAACAGAAGCTCGCCGCCATACTCGACAACGCCGGGGCGCTGGTCTACATCAAGGATCTGGAACTGCGCTACCAGTATGCCAATCGGCAGTCCGCGCAGCGTCTGGGTGGCGCGCCCTCCGAAGTGATCGGCAAGACCGACACGGATTTGTTCGGCCCCGAGGTCGCCAGCGCGCGCGAGCGCAGCGACCGCGAGGTGTTCGCGCGCTGCGAGCGCATCGAGGTCGAGGAATCCGCTGCGCTCCCTGGGGAGGCGGGGGCGCTGGCCACCTACCTGACCGTCAAGGTGCCGCTGTTCGATGGGCAAGGCGCCGTCATGGGCCTGTGCGGGTACTCCACCAACGTCACGGCGCTGCGCCGTGCGGACGAGGCGCTGCGCCTGACGGCGACGATTTTCGAGTCGCAGGAGGGCATGCTGGTCACCGATCCGGAGCGCCGCATCCTCAAGGCCAACCGCGCTGTGCACCGCATGACGGGCTACCCCGAGGGCGAACTCCTGGGCATGGAATTCACCCGCCTGCAGTCGGGCCGCAGCGACGCCGCGTTCTACCAGGACGTGTGGGAGGCCGTGGCCGCCACCGGGCAGTGGGCGGGCGAAATGTGGGTGCAGCGCAAGAGCGGCGAGAACTACCCCGCGTGGGTCAACATCGCCGCGGTGCACGCGCCGGCGGGGGAGATCACGCACTACGTCAGCACGCAGATGGACATCTCCGAGCGCAAGGCCGCCGAGGAGGAAATCCGCACGCTGGCCTACTACGACGCGCTCACCGGACTGCCCAACCGCCGGCTCATGTCCGACCGCCTGCAGCGCAGCCTGGCCAACAGCGCCCGCAGCGGCATGGGCGGTGCGCTGCTGGTGGTCGACCTGGACAACTTCAAGGACCTCAACGACACCCTGGGGCATGAGATCGGCGACGAACTGCTGCGCCAGGTGGGCGAACGCCTGGAGCAGTGCACGCGCCGCAGCGACACCGTGGCGCGCCTGGGCGGCGACGAATTCGTGCTGCTGCTCGAAGGTCTGAACAGCGACCCGCGCAAGGCCGCGACCGAAGCGCAGCGCGTGGCCGACACCGTGCTGCACATGCTGGGCCAGACCTTCACCCTGGGCGAGCGGGCGTACCACACCTCGTGCAGCATCGGCGTGGTGCTGTACACGGACGCCGCCAACAGCCCCGAGGAACTGCTCAAGCGGGGCGACCTCGCCATGTACGAAGCCAAGGCGCAGGGGCGCAACACGCTGCGTTTTTTCGACCCGCGCATCCAGCTGGCGGTTACCCAGCGCACCGCCCTGGAGGCCGACCTGCGCCACGCGCTGACCCGGGAGCAGTTCGTGCTGCACTACCAGGCGCAGATGGAGGCGGGCGGCCGTCTGGTGGGCGCCGAGGCCCTGGTGCGCTGGGAGCACCCGGCGCGCGGCCGTGTCTACCCCAACGAGTTCATCGGCATCGCCGAGGCCACCGGCCTGATTGTGCCGCTGGGCGCCTGGATTCTGCGCACCGCCTGCCGCCAGCTGGCCGCCTGGGCGCAGGATGCGCGCACGGCGCACCTGACGCTGGCGGTGAATGTCAGCGCGCAGCAGTTCCGCCATGCGCAGTTTGTCGCCGAACTGCTCGATGTGCTGCGCGAGACCGGCGCCGACCCGGCGCGTCTGAAGCTCGAATTGACTGAGTCGCTCCTGCTGGGCGACGCCGAGGTGGCAATCGCCCGCATGATCGAGGTGCGCGCGCACGGCGTGCGCTTCTCGCTGGACGACTTCGGCACCGGGTACTCCAGCCTGTCCTACCTGCGGCGCCTGCCGCTCGACCAGCTCAAGATCGACCAGAGCTTCGTGCGCGACCTGATCACCAATGCCAACGACGCCGCCATCGCCCGCACCATCGTCGCGCTGGCGCGCAGCCTCGACCTGGCCGTCATCGCCGAGGGCGTGGAAACCGAAGAGCAGCGCGCCATGCTCGAACGCTTTGGCTGCCGGTTGTGGCAGGGTTACCTGTTCGGTCGGCCCGCGCCTGCCGAACAGATGCTGCGCGAGGCGTTGGGCGCCACGCCTGCACCCCAGTTGCTACTGAATAAATAGCTAACATACCAATATGGATAAGCGCTAGGGCGCTATTTCACCTAAAATTTGGCGATGGAAATCGCACCCCCGTTCCCGGCCTCCGAGGCTTTGCAGGAGGCGCCCGCCACGCCGCCGCGTTTCGCGCCGCCCTACTGCGCACCGCAGGAGGCCGCCGAGCGGCTGCGCCAGCGCGGCTTTGCGCTGCTCGACGCCTCCGGCACGGCGCACTGGTCGGGCGCGGCGCCGCAGGCGCTGCAAGCGCTCGCACGCGCCTGGGACGATCTCCCGCCCGACGACTACCTGCTCGACGGCGGCAGCTACCGGCGCCGGCGCCATGCCAGCTTCGAGGTGCAGGCGGGCGCCATCCGGCCGGTGGCGCACCGCGCCCATTGGCAGCCGGTGCAGTACAACGCGCTGCACGGCGGCATCGAGCGCTGGTTCGGTCCCGTCCTGCCCGAGGTGCTGGCCGCACCCGCCTGGCGGATGCTGGTCGGCGCGCTCGGTGCCTTGTGCGATGCCGTGTTCGCGCCGGGGGCGCCGGGCGTGCGCTGGTTCGTCGAGGCGCACCAGTTCCGCATCGACGCCGCCGGCGGCATTGGCCGGCCCACGCCCGAGGGCGCGCACCGCGACGGCGTGGACCTGGTGGCGGTGTTCCTGGTCGAGCGCGGCGCCATCAAGGGCGGCGAGACGCGCGTCTTCGAGGCCGCCTCGCCCGCCGGGCAGCGCTTCACGCTGGCCGAGCCCTGGTCGGTGCTGCTGCTGGACGACGCGCGCATGGTGCATGAAACCACGCCCATACAGCCGCTGTGCCCCGGCGATCCCCAGGCCCGGCGCGACACCCTGGTGCTGACCTGGCGGCGCGGCGGCTTCCAGGGGCCGGGGCTCTGAAGCGTCCCCTATGATGCGGGTCAGGGCGCGTCGCACGCCCGGCCCGCATACTCCGGTGCAACGCATTCAACCAAGGAGGACAACATGTTCAAGCACATTCTGGTTCCGGTCGACGGCTCTCCCACCTCGATGCTCGCGGTCTCCAAGGCCGCCGATCTGGCCAAGGCCTTCGGCAGCCAGGTGACGGCCCTCTACGTGATCGATCCGTACCCCTTCACCGGCGTGGGCGCCGACTTCGCCTACGGCCAGTCGCAGTACCTGAGCGCGGCCACCGCCGAAGCCAACAGCGCGCTGGACGCCGTCAAGGTCACCATGCAGGCGGCCGGCGTGTCGGTCGACACCGTGCTCGGCGAAGGACACGCGGTGCACGAAGGCATCGTGCGCGCGCTGGAGAACACCGGCGCCGACCTCATCGTCATGGGCTCGCACGGCCGCCGCGGGCTCGAACGCCTGATGCTGGGCAGCGTCACGCAGCGCGTATTGGGTGTGGCGCATGTTCCGGTGCTGGTGGTGCGCAACTGAGGCGCCCGGCCCCATGCACAACGGCGCCCGTGGGCGCCGTTTTTTGTTGCCGGAAGGCGGTCAGATGCGCTCGAAGATCGCCGCAATGCCCTGGCCGCCGCCGATGCACATCGTCACCAGCGCGTAGCGGCCCTGGACGCGCCGCAGTTCGTGCAGCGCCTTCACGGTGATGAGCGCGCCGGTGGCGCCGATCGGGTGGCCGAGCGAAATGCCCGAGCCGTTGGGGTTGACCTTGGCCGGGTCCAGCCCGAGGTCGCGCGAGACGGCGCAGGCCTGCGCGGCAAAGGCCTCGTTGGCCTCGACCACGTCCAGGTCGTTCACCGTCAGGCCGGCCTTCTTCAGCGCCAGCTGCGTCGCCGGCACGGGGCCGATGCCCATGTACTTCGGGTCCACGCCGGCGTGGGCGTAGGCCACCAGGCGGGCCAGCGGCGCCAGGCCGCGGGCCTTGGCGGCGCCCGCTTCCATCAGCACCACGGCAGCGGCGGCGTCGTTGATGCCCGAGGCGTTGCCGGCCGTCACCGTGCCGTTCTCCTTCAGGAACACGGGTTTCAGCTTGGCCAAGTCTTCCAGTGTGGCGCCGGGGCGGAAGTGCTCGTCGGTCGCGTACTGCACTTCGCCCTTGCGGCTCTTGAGGGTGACGGGGACGATCTGGTCCTTGAAGACGCCGTTCTGCGTGGCGCGCTCGGCGCGGTTGTGGCTCTCGACGGCCAGCTTGTCCTGGTCTTCGCGCGAGATGCCCCATTTGGCGGCGATGTTCTCCGCCGTCACGCCCATGTGGATGTTCTGGAACGGGTCGTGCAGCGCGCCGACCATCATGTCGATCATCTTGGTATCGCCCATGCGCGCGCCGAAACGCGTGGCCAGGCTGGCGTAGGGCGCGCGGCTCATGACCTCGGCGCCGGCGCCGATGGCAACGTCGGTGTCGCCGAGCAAAATCGCCTGGCTGGCGCTGACGATGGCCTGCAGGCCCGAGCCGCACAGGCGGTTGACGTTGAAGGCCGGCGTGTTCTCGCCGCAGCCGCCCTGGAGCGCCGCGACGCGCGAGAGGTACATGTCCTTGGGTTCGGTGTTGACGACGTGGCCGAAGACCACGTGGCCGACGTCCTTGCCTTGCACCTGCGCGCGCGCGAGCGACTCGCGCACGACCAGCGCGCCCAGTTCGGTGGGCGGCACGTCTTTCAGGCTGCCGCCAAAGGTGCCAATGGCGGTGCGCACGGCGCTGACGACGACGACTTCACGGGACATGG
>MEDL01000041.1 GCA_001724785.1 Acidovorax sp. SCN 68-22
TCGACTACGGCAAGTAGTCGATGGTGAACTCGGCGGAATTTCGCCTGAGGTCGACTGGCAAGGCGGCGGGGGATTCGACTTTCTGCGCATGAGGTAGGGCAACTACCCCGAGGCGGAGACGGTGCTGCAGGCGGAGTCTCTGTCTCGCTGCCGGCCGAATGGGCCGCTGCATAGCAACGACGCTCCAACGTTGAACTGGGGCAACATGATAACGATGAACTAGGTCCAGGAATGCTGGGAAGCCGGCTACCTTGAGGGCTGGAAGAACCAGTGTACGGTTGCGAACCCGCCCACGCCCACCATCCCTCCATTCCCCGGTAGCACTCCGCCTAGTCACCAAGACACCTGCGAGTGTGCCCGCGCCGAGGGTCGGAAAGCAGGGCGACTCGCCCGCATACGTGTGGAAGCGGGCATTTGACCGCACCCGCCGGAATGGCCTCGGCGAGGCCTTCCAAGCTTCTTGAACGGGCTTCCATGTTGCTACACAATGTGTATCCCAGACCCGTGCAGCACTGGCCGGAAAGCCGCGAAAACACTAGGCTTCCCAGGTGGCCAATGGTCCCCCATCAGCCACCCCAGATTCCCAAAAGCCTCCAAGCAACGCTTGGGGGCTTTTTTTATGCCTTTCCCCTACGAAAAAATGCCGAGCTTCTGCCGAGGCGTTCCGGCACGCGGTGGCGATGCCTTGGGGCACCGCCTTCCAACGCTCGGTCAGAGCGCCGTCACACCGGCTGCGCCACCAGGTCGTGCCCTTGCACGCCGACGATGTGCGCACGCGTGAATTCGCCCACCTTCAACTGTTTGCTGATCTTCTGCGGCGGCAGCAAATGCACCACGCCGTCGATTTCCGGCGCATCGGCGTAGCTGCGGCCGATGCCGCCCTTGCGCCCCAGGCCCGGCGCGTGGTCGACCAGCACCTGCATGCTGGCGCCGACGCGGCTTTGCAGCTTGGCGACGGAGACCTCCTCGGCCACGGCCATGAAACGCGCGCGCCGCTCTTCGCGCAGTGCCACCGGCAGCATGCCGGGTAGCTGGTTGGCGGCCGCGCCGGCCACGTCGCTGTAGGCAAAGCACCCCGCGCGGTCGATCTGCGCTTCGCGCAGGAAATCCAGCAGGTGCTGGAATTCTTCTTCCGTTTCACCGGGAAACCCGGCAATGAAGGTGCTGCGGATGACAATCTCCGGGCAGGCCGCGCGCCAGCGCTCGATGCGCTCAAGGTTCTTTTCACCGCTGGCGGGCCGCTTCATGCGCTTGAGCACGTCGGGGTGGCTGTGCTGGAAAGGGACGTCAAGGTACGGCAACACCTTGCCGGCGGCCATGAGTGGCACGATCTCGTCGACGCTCGGGTAGGGGTAAACGTAGTGCAGCCGCACCCAGGCACCGTAGGGTTCGGCAATCTCGCCCAGCTTGTGCACCAGTTCCAGGAGCCGCGTCTTGACGGGCTGGCCGTCCCAGAAGCCGGTGCGGTATTTCAGGTCCACGCCGTAGGCAGAGGTGTCCTGGCTCACGACCAGCAGCTCCTTCACGCCGCCGGCAAACAGCGCCTTGGCCTCCGCCAGCACGTCGCCCACGGGACGCGAGACCAGATCCCCCCGCATCGACGGAATGATGCAGAAGGTGCAGCGGTGGTTGCAGCCCTCGCTGATCTTCAGATACGCGTAGTGGCGCGGCGTGAGCTTGATGCCGGCGGCGCCGAAAGCGCCCGGCACCAGGTCCAGGAAGGGGTCGTGCGGCTTGGGCAGGTTGCGG
Organism: Acidovorax sp. SCN 68-22; assembly: GCA_001724785.1. Classification (GTDB taxonomy): domain Bacteria; phylum Pseudomonadota; class Gammaproteobacteria; order Burkholderiales; family Burkholderiaceae_C; genus Simplicispira. The sequence continues at coordinate 1,750 of MEDL01000041.1, forward strand.
TGCACCGCGTCCATCACTTCCTGCGCGGCGTGCGGTCCGGTCACGGCCAGCACGCTCGGGTGCACGTCCTGCACCAGGGTGCCACCGTCCTTGCCGCTCTTGGCGCCCAGGCAGCCGGTGACGATCACCTTGCCGTTCTCGGCGAGCGCCTCGCCGATGGTGTCCAGGCTCTCGCGCACCGCGTCGTCGATGAAGCCGCAGGTATTGACGATGACCAGGTCCGCGCCTTCGAAGGTCTTGGCCGTTTGGTAGCCCTCGGCGGACAACTGGGTGAGGATGAGTTCGGAATCGGTCAGGTTCTTGGGGCAGCCCAGGCTGACAAAACCGATCTTGGGGGTGGTTGGGGTGGGGGCGGGAGCGACGTCGTTCATCCCGCTATTGTCCGCTGAGCGGCGCCCGGGCCGCTCAGCGCTTGAGGCCCATGGCTCCGAGCATCTGCTCGGTCTGCTTCTGCATCTGCTCCTGCATCTGCACGAACAGCGCGCGCGACTGCTCGGCGTAGTTGCCCATCAGGCCCTGGGTCATGGGCGATTGCGCGCCCATGAACTGCGCCCAGGCTTCGGGCGTCATGCTGTGCGCCTGCTCGGCCAGCTTGGCCTGCAGGTCGGTGAACGCCTGCACGTTCTTCTCCAGGTAGCTGCCCATGAAGCCCTGCATGGCGTGGCCGTAGAAGCGGATGATGTTGGCCAGGGCCGCCTCGGTGAACATTGGCCGCCCGCCCGCCTCTTCTTCCAGGATGATCTGCAAGAAGATGCTGCGCGTGATGTCCTCGCCCGACTTGGCATCGCGCACCACCACCGGCTGGCGCTGCATGACGAGTTGCTTGACTTCGGCCAGCGTGATGTAGGTGGAGGTGTCGGTGTCGTACAGCCGGCGGTTCGGATACTTCTTGATGACGCGGAGGTTCGCTGGGCTCGGCGCGGCGGATGCGGGCTCGGACATGTTTCGGTTCTCTGGGCCACGGCCCGGTATTGCACTGCAACACATTCTAGGCAGGGCCCGTGCGCGCGGACGCAGGATTACCCTGAGCGGGGTGGCTCCGCACATCCGCAGGCGCTGCCGGCCGACACGCGCCGCGTTCCGGTGCGCGCAGCATGGTGCCATGTAACGCCATTGGAGGCCGCCATGCGCAAGCCCGAGCCCAAGCAAGTCCAGGAAGCCGAAAAGAAGGTCGCGGCCGTGCTGGAGGAACTGGAAAAAGAAACCCGCGCCGACGTGCAGCGCATCGCGCTCGAAGACGTCGTGGATACCGATTCCAACGGCCGGCCACAGGTGCTCAAGAGCGTGGACATCACCGTGACGCCGCGCACGCAGCGCCACTGGTCGCGCTAAGGCAATGAAAAAAGGGCATAGCCCTGAAGCTATGCCCTTGATTTCATACCATTTCTGGTAGGCGCGATTGGACTCGAACCAACGACCCCCACCATGTCAAGGTGGTGCTCTAACCAGCTGAGCTACGCGCCTGCGTGTATTCGAGAAGCTGAAATTGTAGCAGTAAAAATTAGCGGTTCTGGGCTCGACGGTGTTCAGCGCCGCCGGGCAGAGTGCACGCCGGCAACCTGCCCCACCGTCCCCAGCACCTTCGAAAGGCGCGAGGCATCGGCAACTTCGACGGTGAAGGTCATCCACGCAGTGCCCTTGATGGATTGGGTCTGCACACCGATGACATTCATCTTTTCCTTGGCGAATATCTCGGAGATGTCGCGCAGCAGGCCCTGGCGGTCCGCCGCCTCGACGGCGACGTCCACCGGGTAAAAAGCGGCGGTGCTGGCGCTGGCCTTGGGCAAGCCCCACTGCACCTCGATGACGCGCTCGCCGCTGCGCGCGGCCATTTCGCGGAAATTGCGGCAGTCTGCGCGGTGGATGCTGACACCCTTGCCGCGCGTGACGAAGCCGCGGATATCGTCCGGCGGCGCAGGCTTGCAGCAGCCGGCGAGCTGGGTCATGAGCGAATCCATGCCGACCACGAGCACCCCCCCCTTGGGGGTTTTCTCGGGAACGCGTGCCTTCTTCAGCAGCAGGTAGTCGTCCGGCGCCAGCAACGGCTCAGGCGGGCGCAGCAGCGTTTCGATGTTGCGCAGCGAGAACTCGTCCTTGCCGACCACCTCGAAGAGCGCGTCTGCCGAGCGGAAACCCAGCTGGCTGGCCAGGTCTTCGAGCCGCATGGCGGTGCGGCCCTCGCGCTGGAGCAGTTTTTCCACCGCCTCGCGCCCGCGGGCGACGGTTTCATGCTGCGCCTGCGCATTGAACCAGGCCCGCACCTTGGCGCGCGCGCGGTGGCTGGTGAGGTAGCCGAGATCGGCGTTGAGCCAATCGCGCGAGGGGCCACCTTCCTTGGCGGTGGTGATTTCCACCGTCTGCCCGTTCTGCAGGGGCGTGTTGAGCGACACCATGGCACCATCGACGCGCGCGCCGCGGCAGCGGTGGCCCACGCTGGTGTGCACGGAATACGCGAAGTCGACGGGCGTCGCCCCCTGCGGGAGCTCGATGATGGCGGCGTCGGGCGTCAGCACGTAGATGCGGTCGTCGAACAGATGGCGGTGCTGCGGTGCACCCGAAAAATCGCGTTCCCAGGCCAGCAGCTGGCGCAGTACCGCGATCTTCGCGTCGTACTCGCTGCTGGCCGACACGCCGGAGTAGCCCTTGCTCCCGGCTTCCTTGTACGCCCAGTGCGCCGCCACGCCGCTTTCGGCGTGGTCGTGCATGGCCTGGGTCCGTATCTGGATCTCGACCGCCTTGCCCAAGGCGTCGCGCACGATGGTGTGCAGCGACTGGTAGCCGTTCGGCTTGGGTTTGGCGATGTAGTCGTCGAACTCCTCGACCAGCGGTGTGAAGTGGCTGTGCACCCAGCTGAGCGCCTGGTAGCAGTCTTTCACGTTGGGCACGATGACGCGCAGCGCGCGCAGGTCGAACAGCTGCTCGAACGCGAGCGACTTGCCACGCATTTTCTTGACGATGCTGTAGATGTGCTTGGGCCGGCCCTGCACCGTGGCGCTGATACTTTGGGCGCGCAGCTGCGACTCGACGTAGGCGCGCAGCTGCTCCATGTACTGCTCGCGCTCGGTGCGCTTCTCGTCGAGCAGGCGCGCCACTTCCTTGTAGGTTTCGGGTTCCAGGAAGCGGAACGCCAGGTCTTCCAGCTCCCACTTGAACTGCCAGATACCCAGACGATTGGCCAGCGGCGCAAACACGTGCAGCGCTTCCTGCGCAATCGCCGGAGATACCGGCCGTTTGCTGACGGCGTAAAAACGCAGCGTCTGCAGGCGCGACGCCAGGCGCAGCATCACCACGCGCAGGTCGCGCGAGAAGGCGAGCAGCATCTTGCGCACGCTCTCCGTCTGCTGGCCGGGGTCGTCCGGTGCGCGCGCCTCGCGCGCCTGCTCCTGCAGGTGCATGAGCTGTGTGGTTTCCACGGCCAGCGTGGCAAAGTTGTCGCCGAAGGCCTTGGCGATGACTTCGCGCGGTCGGTTCAGGTGCGGGCAGGTGTGCACCAGGTAGGCCGCCGCCTGCATGGCCTCGGAGCCGCCAATGCCGCGCAGGATGGCGGCGACGGCATCGGCGTGCTCGAGCGCGTTCTCCCCCGTGGCCAGCCACTCGTGGCCGATCAGCGGTTCGGCGAAGGCGCGCGCGCGCGCCAGGGCGTTGGCCTGCTCGGGAACCGCGCCGGCCGTCGCCGCGACCAGCACCGGGACGCGCCCCTCGCCCGCGCCGACCGGTTCCACGGTGGCTGTGTTCTTCATGGGCTGCCTTCCGTGCGCGCGGCCAGCAGGAAGTCGGCGACCGCCTGCACCTGGTCGGCGGCGACCAGGGTCGGCGCGTGTCCGACGCCGGGGAATTCCCGGCAGCGCGCTCGGGGCCCGCGCTCGGCCATGGCGCGTACGGTCGCGGGGCTCAGCAGGTCCGACTCGGCACCGCGCAGCACCAAGGTCTCTGCGCCGATGGCGTCGTAGAGCTGCCAGAGCAACGCTTCGCCCTGCTCGGCGGCTTCGCGCGTCAGGGCGTTGAAAGGCTCGGCAATGGCCGGGTCGTAGTGCAGCCGGTAGCTGCCCTCCGGAGTCGCACGCAGCATGGGGCGCGTGAGCGCCATCCATGCTTCGGGCGTGTGCGGCCCGAAACTGGTCGAAACGGCCCACAGCTGCGCCGCCGCCTGCTCGGGCGATTCAAAACGCACCGGAGCACCGAGGTATTCGCCAATGCGCTCCAGCGCCGACCATTCGATGGCCGGCCCGACGTCGTTCAGTACCAGGCGGCGCACCGACGCCGGGAGGCTGCCCGCCGGCAGGCTGCAGACCACCATGCCGATCAGGCCGCCCATGCTCGTGCCCACCCAGTCAAAGGTGCCGATCGGCGCCTGCGCGTGCAGCTGCTGCAGCAGGGCCACCATGTCGGCGGCGTACACCGGTACCTGGTAATTGGCCGGGTCGGCGAGCCAGTCGCTCTCGCCCCGGCCCACGACGTCCGGGCATACCACGCGGGCGTGCCGCGCAAGCGCCCGCGCCAGGGTGTCGAAATCGCGCCCCTGGCGCGAAAGGCCATGCACGCAGACGATGACGTGCGGATGCGCCGGGTCGCCCGTGGCGTTCCACTCCCAATACGCCATGCGGTGGTCCGGCGCTGCCGCGCGGCCCGGTTGGGGAGCGGCCAGGGCGCCGGGGCAACGTACGTAGTTCAGCCTAGGTTCAAGCATGGTGGAAGACAAACGCAGGCTCACTGGATAATTGCTGCATTGCATCGTAAATCATCCGGAGAAAACCATGCTTCAAGGAAAAACGGCACTCGTCACCGGCTCCACCAGCGGAATCGGGCTGGGCATAGCCAAGGCACTGGCGCGCCAGGGCGCCCATGTGATGCTCAACGGCTTCGGCGACAGCGCCGGCGCCGTCCAGCAGGTGCAAGCCGAAGCGACCAGCGGCGCGCGCGTGGCCTACCACGGCGCCGACATGTCGCGCGTGGCCGACATCGAGGACATGGTGGCCGCCTGCGCGCGCGAACTGGGCGCGGTGGACATCCTGGTGAACAACGCCGGCATCCAGCACGTGGCCAACATCGAGGATTTCGCCGTTGAACGCTGGGACGCGGTCATCGCCATCAACCTCACCAGCGCCTTCCACACCACGCGCCTGGCCCTGCCCACCATGAAGGCGCGCAACTGGGGCCGCATCATCAACCTGGCGTCGGTCCACGGCCTGGTCGCCTCGGCGCAGAAATCGGCGTACGTGGCCGCCAAGCACGGCATCGTCGGCCTGACCAAGGTGACGGCACTGGAGACCGCCACCACCGGCGTCACTTGCAACGCCATCTGCCCCGGCTGGGTACTGACGCCGCTGGTGCAAAAACAGGTCGACGCCAAGGCGGCCGAGCACGGCCTGTCGAATGAAGACGCGAAAAACCTTCTGCTGGGCGAAAAGGAGCCTTCCATGCAGTTCACCACGCCCGAGGAGCTCGCGGAACTGGCCCTGTTCTTCTGCTCGCCCGCGGGCAACAACGTGCGCGGCGCCGCCTGGAACATGGATGGCGGCTGGGCGGCGCAATAGCACCGCCGGGCCCAGCGCTGGAAAACTATTGAAATAATAGCTACCAACGCTTACTGGATAAGCGCTAGAGCCGAATTTCTCTAAAATTTCAGCGCATCTGCACGCTGCCCGACACGGTGACGGTGACGCTGGCCTTGCCGGCCTCCACCGGCAGCGGTGCGTCGGCCTTGCCCAGGCTGCGCGCTTCCATCGCCATCATGTGCGGCTGCGGGCCGGGCCCGCCGTGGTTGCTGTGCACGGCCACCTCGCGCAGGGTGTAGCCGCTGAAGCCGAAGTGCCCCGCCAGGCGCGCGGCCTGCGCCTGGAAGCGCGCGATCGCCTGCTGCTGCGCCTCGCCCTCGACGCTCTCGCGCTGCTCGCGGCTCAGGTCGAACGCCACGCGCTGGATGCTCAGCGTGCCCACCCGCGCCGCGGCGCCGGTGATGCGCGGAAAGTCGCGCCCTTCCAGCACCAACTCGGCCCGCCCCTGCCAACCGCTGATCTGCTGGTTCTGGCCGTAGCGCGGCGAGAGCGAGAAGTTGCCCGTGCGCACGTCCATCTGGCGCGGCTCGGCGCTCTTGCGCACTTCGGCCAGCGCAGCGTCCAGCGCCTGGCGCAGCTGGGACTGCACGCTCGCGGCGTCCTTGCCGTCCTTCACGGTGCCCAGCGTCAGCACCAGCACATCCTGCTGGACCTCCACGGTGCCGGAGGCATCGAGCTGCATGACGTTCTGCGGTGCGGGCGCCGGAGCCGGCTGGGCGTGGGCCGCGTTCAGGGAAAAGGCGAGGACGGTGGCGGCGGCGAGCCAGGGAATGGGTCGGGACATGGGCAGGGATGAACGGAAAAAGGGCCTGCACCTTAGCGCAACTGCGGTGCTCGGCGTGTCAGCCAAAGGCGCGAACCACCTGCTGTGCGGCCTCCCGATTGTCGCCGCGCGGAAAAAAATGTAACCGGAGGTCATAGTGGCGGGCGTCTGGCGTTTTCCGGCCACAAAGTGGTAACAATGGCCGCTGTTACAAATTGGACCGAGGAGTCACCATGGCCACCACCCCCCAGCCCACACGTACCGACAAAGTCCTCGTGGTGGACGACGATGCCCGCATCCGCGAGCTGCTGCGCCGCTACCTCACCCAGGAGGGATTCGAAGTGATCCTGGCGGAAGACGGCAAGGCGCTCAACCGCATCCTGCTGCGCGACACCGTGGACCTGATCGTGCTCGACCTGATGATGCCCGGCGAGGATGGCCTGTCGATCTGCCGGCGCCTGCGCGCCGTGCACGACCGCACCCCCATCATCATGCTGACGGCCAAGGGGGAGGACGTGGACCGCATCGTCGGCCTGGAAGTCGGCGCCGACGACTACCTGGGCAAGCCTTTCAACCCGCGCGAACTGCTGGCGCGCATCCACGCGGTGCTGCGCCGCCGCCCGCCCCAGGAAGCGCCGGGCGCCCCCTCGGGCGACAACGAAACCGTGCACTTCGGCCCCTTCACCTTCGACCTGGGCACGCGCGCCCTGCAAAAAGGGGGCGAAGAGCTGCCGCTGACGACGGGCGAATTCGCCATGCTCAAGGCCCTGGTCCGCCACCCGCGCCAGCCCTTGTCGCGCGAGAAGCTGGCGGTGCTGGCGCGGGGCCGCGAATTCGAACCTTTCGACCGCAGCCTGGACGTTCAGGTGTCGCGCCTGAGAAAGCTCATCGAGGAAGACGCCGCAGCGCCGCGCTACATCCAGACGGTCTGGGGCGTGGGCTACGTGTTCGTGCCGGACGGAGCCGGCTGAACGGACGCGTCCGCCCTGTTTGAGACCGCCCAGCAGCAACGCCCACCGCCATGGAAAGCCCCGCCTCGCCCGATCAGGACGTGACCAGTCCCGTGCCGCTCGAACCCGCCAGCGATGAGCGCGCCTCGCGCAGCCGCGTCGGGCTGAACCTGTTCTGGCGCACCTTCTTTCTGCTCACCGTTCTGTTGATCGGCAGCATCCTGGCCTGGCTGCAGACGCTGCGCGCCCTCGAATTCGAGCCCCGGGCGCTGCACACGGCACAGCAGATCGCCTCGCTCGTCAACCTCAGCCGCGCCGCGCTGGTGCACGCCGACCCGATTGCCCGCGTCTCGCTCATCAAGACCATGGCCGACCAGGAAGGCGTGCGCATCCTGCCGCGCGAACCGGGCGACCGGTTCGAGCTGCTCGACAACACCGACCTGGGCCTGCGCCTGACGGAGGAACTCACGCGCCGACTCGGCCAGGGGGCCATCGTGGCGCAGAACGTGAACGGCGAAAAAGGCCTGTGGGTGGGCTTCACCATCAACGGGGACGCCAACTGGTTGCTGATGGACCGTTCGCGCTTCTCCCCCGCGGGCGGGCGCACCTGGCTGATCTGGCTGGGCACCGTGGGCGTGCTCTCGCTGGCGGGCGCGGCCATCATCGCGCGCCTGATCAACCAGCCGCTCAAGCGCCTCTCGTACGCTGCCAACCGGGTACGCGACGGCGACTTCGCCGCCAGCCGGCTCGACGAAGAGGCGGTGACGAGCGAGATCCGCGAAGTCAACATCGGCTTCAACCGCATGGCGCAGAAACTGGCCAAGCTGGAGCAGGACCGCGCCGTGATGCTGGCCGGCATTTCGCACGACCTGCGCACGCCCCTGGCGCGCCTGCGCCTGGAGACGGAGATGAGCGTCGCAGACGAAATCGCCCGCGAGCACATGGTGGCCGACATCGTGCAGCTCGACGCCACCATCGACAAGTTCCTCGACTACGCGCGGCCGGACCACGTCACGCTGACACCGGTGAACCTGCGCGGCGTGGTGACCTCCTGCGTCTACGCGGTGCAGGACCACCGCGAGCTGCAGATCACCATGGAAGTGCCCGAGGACCTGAATGTCCTGGCCGACGAGGTGGAGCTGGCGCGCATCCTGTCGAACCTGTTGGAAAACGCGCGCCGCTACGGCAAGACCAGCGACACCGAAGTGGCCCAGGTGGACATCGCCGCCAAGGGGCGCGAGGAATGGGTCCTACTCAAGGTGCGCGACCACGGGCCCGGCGTGGCACCGGAGCAGTTGTCCAATTTGGTCAAGCCCTTCTTCCGCGGGGATTCGGCGCGCACCGCGGCGGCGGGCGCCGGGCTCGGCCTGTCCATCGTGGACAAGACGATCCAGCGCATGGGCGGCATCTTCGCGCTCGCAAATTCGTCCTCGGGCGGGCTGGTAGCCCATGTACAGCTGCGCCGCGCGGGCGGTGCCGACGGGCACCAGCGCCTGCAGCGCCCCCAAGTCAAGCGCAAGCTTCCGCCGCGCGCGGCCGGTTCGGGAAGCTGGAAGAAATCCCGCCCTTAGAACTTGGCTTTCAGGACCCCGGGCGCCGCACCAGCAGCGCGACGGCACGCGCCTCGATCGCCAGGCCCTGGCCGACGGGCCCGAGCCGCTCGGCGGTCTTGGCCTTGACGTTGACCTGCTCGGGCGCAACGCCCAGCGCAACGGCCATGCAGGCGCGCATGGCGGCAATGTGCGGCGCCAGGCGCGGAGCCTGTGCAACGACGGTGCTGTCGATGTTTCCCAGCTCCCAGCCGGCGGCGCGCACGCGGCGCATGGCCTCGGCGAGCAGGCGGGCCGAATCCGCGCCCCGGAATTCGGCCGCGCTGTCGGGGAAATGGCTCCCAATGTCGCCGAGCGCCGCCGCGCCGAGAACGGCATCGGTCACGGCGTGCAGCAGCACGTCGGCGTCCGAATGGCCCAGCAGCCCCAGAGGGTGTGCGATGCGCACGCCGCCAATGACCAGCGGGCGCCCCGGCACCAGGGCGTGCACGTCCCAGCCTTCGCCAATGCGCAGGGCGAACGTCACGCGGCGCTCCCTGTAGCCCCCGCGCCCAGAGGCGCGGCCGGGGAAGGCGGCGCGGCGCGGTGCGCGCCGCCGAAGCGGTCCAGCGTGGCGGCGTGCATGCGCTGGGCGAGCACCGCCTCGGCCAGGGCAAAGTCCTCCGGGTAGGTCACCTTGAAATTGAGCGCGCTGCCGGCCACCAGGCGCGGGTGCTCGCCCATGGCTTCCATGGCGCTGGCTTCGTCGGTGGCCACCGCGCCGAACTTCTCCAGCGCAGTCGTGAGCGGCCCGAGGCGAAACATCTGCGGCGTTTGCGCCAGCCACTTGTCGCCCCGGTCCACGGTGGATACGACGCGAATGCCGCCCGGCCCGCTGCTGGCCGTCTTGAGCGTATCGGCCAGCTTGTGCGCCAGCAGCCCGCCGACCTGGTCGCCCGCGCAGCTGTCGATGAGCGCGTTGATCTGGGCCGTGGTCACCAGGCAGCGCGCGGCGTCGTGCACCAGGACCCAGTCGCGCTCGCCCGCGCCGCGCGTGCGCAGTTCGCGCAAGCCGCCCAGAACGGTGTCGGCGCGCGTCGCGCCGCCGCACGCGGCCGTGAAATAGCTGCCGCCGCCGTGCGCTTCGAAGAACATGTCGCCCGGCGCCACCGCCACCAGGGTACTGCGCAAGCGCTCCACACCGGCGAACGCGGCCAGGGTGTGCAGCACCAGCGGCAGGCCCGCCACAGGGCAGTACTGCTTGGGCGTTGTTCCAGCGCCCGCGCGCGTGCCCGATCCGGCGCAGGGCACGAGCGCCCAGAAGTGCGCAGGGTCGGCGGCCGCGCGCCCCTGCAGCTGGGCGGCCAGTGGCAGCGGTTCCGGAGGCATGGGAGCGGGGTTCATGGCCGCATTCTAGAATTGCCGCTCCCGCCGCCCCGGGTGGCCGCCTGCCGGCGCCGCCAGGACGCCGGCGCGGCCCTGCCCATCCCCGCGTCCATGCAACTGCCCACACTTTCCCCCGGCAAGCGCTTTGCCCTGCCCCGCCCGCCCGGAAGCGCCGACGCGCTGCTGCTGGCCCATCTCGCAGAGCGCGAACGCGCGCAACACGGCGTCACCGCCATCGTCACGGCGGATGCCTCGGACGCCCGGCGCCTGCTCGACGAGATCGCCTTTTTCGCGCCCGGCCTGCGCTGCGCTTTGTTCCCCGACTGGGAAACCCTGCCCTACGACAGTTTTTCCCCCCACCAGGACCTGATCAGCGAGCGCCTGGCCACCTTGTGGCGCATCAGCCAGCGCGACCGCGACACCGGCGCGGACGTGGTCATCGTGCCCGCCACCACCGCGCTGTACCGCCTCGCGCCGCCATCGTTCCTGGCCGGCTACACCTTTCATTTCAAGGTCGGGCAAAAGCTCGACGAGGCCAAGCTGCGCGCCCAGCTCGCGCTGGCCGGCTATGCCAACGTCGGGCAGGTGGTCAGTCCGGGCGAATACGCCGTGCGCGGCGGACTCATCGACCTCTTCCCCATGGGCTCGGCCGTGCCCTACCGGGTGGACTTGTTCGACGACCAGATCGACTCGCTGCGCGCCTTCGACCCGGACAGCCAGCGCAGCCTCTATCCCGTGCCCGAGGTGCGCCTGCTGCCGGGCCGCGAATTCCCCATGGACGAAGACGCGCGCGCGCGCTTTCGCAGCCGCTGGCGCGAAATGCTCGAAGGCGACCCGACCAAGAGCCGCGTCTACAAGGACATGGGCCAAGGGGTGGCCACCGCCGGCATCGAGTACTACCTGCCGCTGTTCTTCGACGCGACGGCGACCGTGTTCGACTACCTGGGCGAACAGGCCACGGTCGTCCTGCACGGCGAACTGGAGCCCGCCTTCCAGCGCTTCTGGCAAGACACGCGCGAGCGCTTTCGCCTGGTGCAGGGCGACCCCGAGCGCCCTGCCCTGCCGCCCGAGGCCCTGTTCCTGAGCGCCGAGCAGTTCTACGCCTGCGCCAACGCCCATGCCCAGCTGGCCATCCGGCCGGGCGTGGAGGATGTGGCGGCCAGCGCGCTGTTCCAGCGCCTGCCCGAACTGGCGGTGCTGCGTGGCGCGCCCGAACCGCTCGCGCGCCTGCAGGCGCACGTACGCTCCGGAGTGCAGCGCGTCCTGCTGCTGGCCGAGAGCGCCGGACGGCGCGAGAGCCTGCTCGACTTCCTGCGCGCGGGCGGAGTGCACCCGCCCGCCTTCGATGCATTGGGCGAGTTCGAGCAAGCCGCCGGCGAAGCGCTGGGTATCGCCACCGCGCCGTTGGCCGAAGGCTTTTCGTGGGTCGAACGCGGCATCGATTTCGTTACCGAAACCGAACTGTTCTCCACCCCGGCCACGGCGCGCCGCCGGCGCAAGCAGGAACAGGTCAGCGATGTCGAATCGCTCATCAAGGACCTGTCCGAGCTGGGCCTGGGCGACCCGGTGGTGCACAGCGCCCACGGCATCGGCCGGTACCGGGGCCTGGTCAACATGGACGTCGGCAACCAGAACCCGGACGGATCGCCGGCGCTGCAGGAGTTCCTGCACCTCGAATACGCCGGCGGCGCCGTGCTCTACGTGCCGGTCAGCCAGCTGCAGCTCATCAGCCGGTATTCCGGCGTGTCGCCGGACGAGGCGCCGCTGCACAAGCTGGGCAGCGGCCAGTGGGAAAAGGCCAAGCGCAAGGCGGCCAGCCAGGTGCGCGACAGCGCCGCCGAACTGCTCAACATCTACGCCCGCCGGGCCGCGCGCGAGGGCCATGCCTTCCGCTACAGCGCGCCCGACTACGAGCAGTTCGTCGCCGATTTCGGCTTCGAGGAAACGGCCGACCAGAACGCCGCCATCCACGCCGTCATCCAGGACATGATCAGCCCGCGCCCCATGGACCGCCTGGTCTGCGGCGACGTCGGCTTCGGCAAGACCGAGGTCGCGCTGCGCGCCGCCTTCATCGCCGTCACGGGCGGCAAGCAGGTCGCCTTCCTCGCGCCCACCACGCTGCTGGCCGAGCAACACTACCAGACGCTGGTGGATCGCTTCTCCCGCTGGCCGGTGAAGGTCGCCGAGGTCTCGCGCTTTCGCTCGGGCAAGGAGGTCACGGCCGCGCTCAAGGGCCTGGCCGATGGCACGGTGGACATCGTCGTGGGCACGCACAAGCTGCTCTCCGAATCGACCAAATTCCACAACCTGGGCCTGCTTATCATCGACGAGGAGCACCGCTTCGGCGTTCGCCACAAGGAACAGATGAAGCAGCTGCGCGCCGAGGTCGACGTGCTCACGCTCACCGCCACACCCATCCCGCGCACGCTGGGCATGGCGCTGGAAGGCCTGCGCGACCTCTCGGTGATCGCCACGGCGCCGCAGCGGCGCCTGGCGATCAAGACCTTTGTGCGCAGCGAGGGCACGGGGGTGATCCGCGAAGCCGTGCTGCGCGAATTGAAGCGCGGCGGCCAGGTCTATTTCCTGCACAACGAGGTGGAAACCATCGAGAACCGGCGCCAGAAGCTCGAAGAGATCCTGCCCGAGGCGCGCATCGCCGTGGCCCACGGCCAGATGCCCGAGCGGGCGCTGGAAAAGGTGATGCGCGACTTCGTCGCCCAGCGCTACAACCTGCTGCTGTGCTCGACCATCATCGAAACCGGCATCGACGTGCCGACGGCCAACACCATCGTGATGAGCCGCGCCGACAAATTCGGCCTGGCGCAGCTGCACCAGCTGCGCGGGCGCGTCGGCCGCAGCCACCACCAGGCCTACGCCTACCTGATGGTGCCGGACGTGGAAAGCCTGACCAAGCAGGCGCAGCAGCGGCTTGACGCGATTCAGCAGATGGAGGAACTCGGCAGCGGCTTCTACCTGGCCATGCACGACCTGGAGATACGCGGCGCCGGCGAGGTGCTGGGCGACAACCAGAGCGGCAACATGATGGAAATCGGCTTCCAGCTCTACAACGAAATGCTCGCCGAAGCGGTGCACTGCCTGAAGGCGGGCAAGGAGCCCGACCTGCTGGCACCCCTCAACGCCACCACCGACATCAATCTGCACGCCCCCGCGCTGCTGCCCGACGACTACTGCGGGGACGTGCACCTGCGCCTGTCCTTCTACAAGAAGCTCGCCACGGCGCGCACCAGCGATCAGATCGACGGCTTGCTGGAAGAAATCGTCGACCGCTTCGGCAAGCTCCCGCCCCAGGCACAGACCCTCATCGACGTGCACCGCCTGCGCGTGCTGAGCGCGCCCTACGGCGTCCTGAAGGTGGATGCCGCGCCCAGCGTGACGACGGTGAGCTTCCGGCCGGGTGCGCCGGTAGACCCGGTGCGCATCATCGAGCTGATCCAAAAAAACCGGCACATCAAGCTGGCCGGCAACGAGAAGCTGCGCATTGAACGCGCCTTGCCGGAAGCGCAGGCGCGCGCGCAACTGGTGCGCGATCTGCTGCGCAGCCTGGGCACGCCACTCCAGGCGCCGGCTTAAAAGGGTGCGGGTGCAGGCAAGAAAAAGCCGGCACGCGGCCGGCTTCTGGGTACGGGGCAAAGCGCCCCGTGCAGTGGAACTTACAGGTTCGCAAAGCGGTCGCGCATGGCCTTGACTTCGTCGTGGTTGCGCTGCGCGCCGGCGGCCTGCCGTTCGACCAGGGTGCGGACGTCGGCCGGCAGCGCCCGGCGCAGCGCCTTGCGGTAGCTGGCGACGGCGGAGTCCTCGCCGCGTTCGCATTCCTGCAGCACTGCCTTGTCGTCCATGGTGGCAAAAGCGGTCTTCACCGCCACCCAGCCGCGGTGCATGGCACCGACCGCCGTACCGCCCTCGGCCGGATCACCGCCGAGCCGCCGAATGGCCTGCTCCAGTTCCACCGCGGCCGAAGCGCAATCGGTGGCGCGGCGCGACAGCAAGGCCTTCACTTCGGCCGAATCGGCGTTCTCCGCCGACGTGCGGAAGCCGTATTCGCCGTCCCGGCTGGTTTCGAGCAGATCGTTCAGCACATCGACCACGTCGTCGTTGTCCATCACTTCCATGGGGTCGTCCAGCGCCGTGGTGGAGAGGCTGGCGCGTTCACGCGCGGCGCGCGTGGCGTCCCGGGCTTCGGGCCAGTCGAGGGGGGAATTGCCCCGGTCGGTCAACCAGCGGTCGCGCAGTTGCGGCTCGACCGTCTCGAACGGCCCTTCGTACAGGCCTACGGATTGCCAGCCCAGGGCGTACGCCGGGTGGTAATCGTCGTAGCTGCGGCCTTCAGCAACATACGGCTCGTCGCGGTAGGCGTCGCGCCAGTAAGCTTCTTCGGCCGTGGGGTTCACAGCCTCGGCCGCAGCCTTGCCGGCCAGGCCGCCCGCGACAGCGCCGACCACGCCACCGATGGCGGCGCCCACCGGTCCGCCGAATGCGCCCGTGGCCGCGCCAGCGGCTGCTCCGCCGACGGCGGCACCCAGCCCCGTGCCTACAGGGTGGGCGCCTGGTTCCTTGGTAATAGGGTCGCGGTTTGCGTCGTTGCGATCAGACATGGAAAGCTCCTTGGTTGGTTCAATGGAGCTATTCTGGGAGCCGAAGACCGTGCGGCAGGTGCGCCCTGCGCGCACGGCGATGTAGGACTGTGGCGCACCTGGGGGCCCACGGCTTGGCCGGGGGACAACTAATTAAAATTGATAGCTGTTGGCCTATATGTGATAAGCGCTAGAGGCCATTTTCATCTAAATTTTTTCCGTCCAAGCCCAATTCCTGAATCTTGCGCGTGATGGTGTTGCGGCCTATGCCCAAACGCTGCGCCGCCTCCATGCGCCGGCCGTGCGTGGCATCTAGCGTGCTGGCGATCAGGCAGGAC
>MEDL01000042.1 GCA_001724785.1 Acidovorax sp. SCN 68-22
AGGTGATCTCCATCGCAGCACCGTAGCGCGCCTGCAATTGCTGCAGCAGCGGCAGCGGGTCGTGGTCGTTCACAAAGCGCATGGTTTCGCCGGGGTGCAGCGAATCGAGCGCGCCGAAGATGGCCGCATGGCGAAAGCGCTTGGCAACGCCGCGGGCGTCGAAGGGGTAGATGGCGTCGGGCGAGGTGTGGACGTGGGCTTGGACGTGGGCGTTCATGGTGCGAATAAAAGATTCATTGCTTAGGAATCTTTAGTGTAGCGCCAGCCACCGCCGCACGCGGCCTTGGCCCTGTGCGCAATGGGGCCGCTCGCACGGCCCGCCCACGGGGCGTTCACACCATGTCCTGCGGGCGTACCCAGGCGTCGAACTGCTCGGCCGTCACGTGACCGCTGGCCAGCGCGGCCTCGCGCAGGCCCAAGCCGCCCTGGTGCGCGGCCTTGGCGATCTGCGCCGCCTTGTCGTAACCGATGTGCGGGTTCAGGGCCGTCACCAGCATCAGCGAGCGCTCCAGCAGCTCGGCGATGCGCTCACGCCGGGGCTCTATGCCCTGCGCGCAATGGCGGTCGAAGCTGGCCATGCCGTCGGCCAGCAGGCGCGCGCTTTGCAGGAAATTGTGGATCACCATGGGGCGGAACACATTGAGCTCGAAGTTGCCCGAGGCACCGCCGATGTTGATGGCCACGTCGTTGCCCAGCACCTGGCAGCACAGCATGGTGAGCGCCTCGCACTGCGTCGGGTTGACCTTGCCGGGCATGATGGAAGAGCCCGGCTCGTTCTCGGGGATGGCGATCTCGCCGAGTCCGCTGCGCGGCCCGCTGGCGAGCCAGCGCACGTCGTTGGCGATCTTCATGAGGCTGGCCGCCAGGCCCTTGAGCGCTCCGTGGGCGTTGACCAGCGCGTCGCACGTGGCCAGGGCCTCGAACTTGTTCGGCGCCGTGACGAGCGGCAGACCGGTCAGGTCGGCCAGCTCCTGCGCCACCGCCTGGGCGTAGCCCTCGGGCGCGTTCAGCCCCGTGCCCACGGCCGTGCCGCCCAGCGCCAGTTCGCCCAGGTGCGGCAGCGCCGCGCGCACATGCTGCTCGGCATGGTGCAGCTGCGCCACCCAACCCGATATTTCCTGACCCAGGGTGATGGGGGTCGCGTCCTGCAAATGGGTGCGGCCGATCTTGACGATGCCGGCGAACGCCTCGGCCTTGGCCCCCAGCGTGGTGCGCAGCGCCTGCAGGGCCGGCAGGAGCCTGCGCACCAGCGCCTCCACCGCGGCCACGTGCATCGCCGTGGGGAACACGTCGTTGCTCGACTGGCTCTTGTTCACGTCGTCGTTCGGGTGCACCAGCCGGCCCTCGCCGCGTGGGCCGCCGAGCAGCTGGCTGGCGCGGTTGGCCAGCACCTCGTTCATGTTCATGTTGGTCTGCGTGCCCGAGCCGGTCTGCCAGACGACCAGCGGGAACTCCCCGGCGTGCTGGCCGGCGATCACCTCGTCGGCCGCCGCCACGATGGCCGTCGCCTTGGCAGCGTCCAGCAGCCCGAGCGACTGGTTCACGTAGGCGCTGGCGCGCTTGACCTGGGCCAGCGCGCGCAGCAGTTCGGGGGCCATGCGCTCGCCCGAAATGTCGAAATGCTGCAGCGAGCGCTGTGTCTGCGCGCCCCACAGGCGTTCGGCCGGCACGCCGATGGGGCCGAAGGAGTCGCGCTCGGTGCGCAGGGCCTGGGGCGAGGTGGGCTTCATCAATCAACTCCTTGGGGAATGCGCGGGACTGCGCGGCAGGGCCGGGACGACAGGCCGGCGCAAGGCGACGGCGCGATAATTTCACTTTTCGCGCCTTTCGAGAACCGCCCCGCCATGACCACCAGCATCCGCCAAGAAGACCTGATCGAATCCGTCGCCGCAGCGCTGCAGTACATCAGCTACTACCACCCAGCAGACTACATCGCCCACCTGGCACGCGCCTATGAGCGCGAACAAAGCCCCGCTGCCAAAGATGCGATGGCGCAGATCCTCACCAACAGCAAGATGAGCGCCACCGGCCACCGGCCGATCTGCCAGGACACCGGCATCGTCAACGTCTTCCTGAAGGTCGGTATGGACGTGCGCTTCGAAGGTTTCACCGGCAGCCTGGACGACGCCATCAACGAAGGCGTGCGCCGCGGCTACAACCACCCCGACAACACCCTGCGCGCCAGCGTCGTGGCCGACCCGCTGTTCGCCCGCAAGAACACCCGGGACAACACGCCCGCCGTCATCTTCACCGAGATCGTGCCCGGTGGCACGCTCGACATCACGGTTGCCGCCAAGGGTGGCGGCTCGGAGAACAAGAGCAAGATGATCATGCTCAACCCGAGCGACAGCCTGGTCGACTGGGTGCTGAAAACCGTGCCCACCATGGGCGCCGGCTGGTGCCCGCCGGGCATGCTGGGCATAGGCATCGGCGGCACGGCGGAAAAAGCCGTGCTCATGGCCAAGGAAAGCCTGATGGACGACCTGGACATGTACGAGCTGCAGGCCAAATCCGCACGCGGCGAGCCGCTGACGCAGACCGAGGAGCTGCGCCTGGAGCTGTTCACCAAGGTCAACGCCCTCGGCATCGGCGCCCAGGGCCTGGGCGGCCTGACCACGGTGCTCGACGTGAAAATCAAGATGTACCCGACGCACGCGGCCAGCAAGCCGGTGGCGATGATCCCCAACTGCGCCGCCACGCGCCACGCGCACTTCGTCATGGACGGCTCCGGCCCGGTGTACCTCGACCCGCCGTCCCTCGACCTGTGGCCCAAGGTGGACTGGGCGCCCGACACGCAAAAGAGCCGCCGCGTTCAGCTCGACACGCTGACCCCTGCGGAAGTGGCCAGCTGGAAACCCGGCGAAACCCTGCTGCTGAACGGCAAGATGCTGACCGGCCGCGACGCCGCGCACAAGCGCATCCAGGACATGCTGGCCAGGGGCGAGAAGCTCCCGGTCGATTTCACCAACCGCGTCATCTACTACGTCGGCCCGGTGGACCCGGTGAAGGGCGAAGCCGTCGGCCCGGCCGGCCCGACCACGGCCACGCGCATGGACAAGTTCACCGAGATGATGCTCGCCCAGACCGGGCTGATTGCCATGATCGGCAAGGCCGAGCGCGGCCCGGCCGCCATCGAGGCCATCCGCCAGCACAAGAGCGCGTACCTGATGGCCGTGGGCGGCGCGGCCTACCTGGTCAGCAAGGCCATCAAGACGGCGCGCGTGGTGGGCTTCGAGGATCTGGGCATGGAAGCCATCTACGAATTCGACGTGGTCGACATGCCCGTCACCGTGGCGGTCGACTCGGGCGGCACCAGCGCCCACATCACCGGCCCGGCCGCCTGGCAAAAGCGCATCGCGGCGGGTGAATTCATCGAACTCGCGAGTGCCTGACCCTTCTCTTGCCGGCGCCTCGCTTCCCCCGGGCGGCGGCGCTGCCGCCGACGCGCCGATCGGCGTCTTCGACAGCGGCATCGGCGGCCTGAGCGTGCTGCAGGCGCTGTGCCGCGCCCTGCCCGCCGAACGCTTCGTCTATCTGGCCGACACCGGCCACGCCCCTTACGGCGAACGCGGCGACGCCTTCGTGGCGCGGCGCACGCACACCGTGGCGCGCTACCTCGTGCAACAGCACGGCGTGAAAGCGCTGGTGGTGGCCTGCAACACCGCCACGGCAGCGGCGATGGACGGGCTGCGCGCGCGCTACCGCAGCCTGCCGCTCATCGGCGTGGAACCGGCACTCAAGCCCGCCGGCAGCGCCACGCGCAGCGGGACCGTCGCCGTCATGGCCACGCGGGGAACCGTGGGAAGCGCCCGCTTTGCCCGGCTGGTCGCCCAACTGCCGGGCAGCACGCAGGTGCGCGTGCAGGCCTGCGACGGCCTCGCCAGCGCCTTGGAGGCGGAAGTTGCGTGCCGTACGGCCGGGGAGGCGCTCGCCGCCCATGCCCACACGCTGGCGCTGGGCCAGCGTTACGTCCAGGCCCTGGGCCCGTGGGGCAGCGCGCCCGGCGAGGCCGACACCCTGGTGCTGGGCTGCACGCACTACGTGTTTGCCGAACCGGCCCTGCAGGCGCTCGTGGGGCCTCAGGTGCGGATACTGAGCACGGGCGAACCGGTGGCCCGGCAGACCCAGCGCCTGCTGCAAGCCCAGGGCTTGCAGCGCCCGGCGGCCACACCCGCGCTGGCGGCGCCTCTGTGCCTGCTCAGCACCGGCGATGCCAGCGCGCTCGCCCGGGCGGCAGAGCGCTGGCTGGGCGTGGCCACGGCAGCGCACGCGCGCTCCGCAACCAGCCGAAAATTCAAGGGAAATAGGGCTCTAGCGCTTGATGCACAAGAGGTTGTAGCTATTAATTAAATAGCGAAACCTGTGCCATCAGTGCAGATGGCGCGGGCGCCGGCCGCCGCTGCCGCCATGGCTGCCACCCGATCCGCCGGAGCCGCGCGGGGGCTTGCCGAGCTCCAGCGAGTTCACCAGGGCGTCGAAACGCTGGGTGAACAGCTTGTCGATTTCGGCCACGACACCGCCGAGTTCGGCGCCGTCGAAGTGGCGCTCCATGGTGCTGACCACGTCCTGCACGAGCAAATCGCGCTGCACCTGCATGATGGCCGCCGGCGTCGGGCCGACGAACACGATGGTGAAATCGTCGCGCGAATCGCCCTCTTCCTCTTCGTCGTCCTCGTCGAACTCGACGTCGTAGAAGGTCACCTCGAGCGCGGCGCCCTGCTCGGCCAGTTCATTGAGGTTCATGCACATTTCATCGAGCGACTGGCGGAAGTCGTCGTCGCCACGCACCGTCCAGCACATCTGCAGCAAATGGCGCTTGGCGTCGAACTCGATGCCGGGCTCCTCTTCGTAGGCACTGGCGGCGCCGTCGGCGAGCGAGCGGGCACCGGCGTATTTCCACAGCGGCTTGAGGGCGTCCTGGAGCTGCTCATAGGCCACCTCGGGGCGCATCGGCACTTCGCCGTGCAGGTGGATTTCGAGGGGTGCGTTGAAATTAGACATTGTTGATCCTGATGGTGCCCCGAGCCGGGGTCGAACCGGCACGCCCTCTCTCGAGAAGCGGCGGATTTTAAGTCCGCAGTGTCTACCAATTTCACCATCGGGGCGCTGGACGGGCCAGGCTGCGTGCAGGGTAACGCCACCGCAGCAGCCGCGCAAATGTTGTCTCGACCTCCAGGGCGTTCCTGGCGCCGGCAGGCCAATAAAAAAGGGAAGCCTTGCAGCTTCCCTTTTTGAAATTGGAGCGGGAAAAGAGTCTCGAACTCTCGACCTCAACCTTGGCAAGGTTGCGCTCTACCAACTGAGCTATTCCCGCATGACCCGCCTGGCTACCGAACACCGCTGGCGTTTCGAAAACTTGGCAGCCTTCAATTATACCCAAATTTGCCACCCGGTTCGCTTGCCGAGCAGCAAATTGTGGTCTGGAGGCGCGGACCAGAGTCGAACTGGTCTAACCGGATTTGCAATCCGGGGCATAACCGCTTTGCTACCGCGCCGACACCCTGTGACACCATAAAAAAGGGAAGCCGACGCTTCCCTTTTTCCGGAATCTGGAGCGGGAAAAGAGTCTCGAACTCTCGACCTCAACCTTGGCAAGGTTGCGCTCTACCAACTGAGCTATTCCCGCGTTTTGCAGCCTTATATTCTACGATGAAAGTGCTGCGTTGGTGAAATTGTAGCGCAAGTTTTTGGGCCCGCGCCAGTTCTTCTTTCAGTGTTTTACCGCGTCGGCACTCACCTGCGCCGGCGCTGCGGCGGTCACGCTGGCGGCCGCGGCCACCTCTTCGTCGGTCAGCGCCACGGGCTTGCGCTCCAGCGCGACGTCGAGCACCTGGTCGATCCACTTGACCGGGACGATTTCCAGGCCGCTCTTCACGTTGGCCGGGATTTCCTGCAGGTCTTTCATGTTCTCCTGCGGGATCAGTACCGTCTTGATGCCGCCACGCAATGCCGCAAGGAGTTTTTCCTTCAGGCCGCCAATCGCCGTGATTTCACCGCGCAGCGTGATCTCGCCCGTCATGGCGACGTCGCCGCGTACCGCGATCCCGGTAAGCGCCGATACGAACGCCGTCGCCATCGCCGCGCCGGCACTTGGCCCGTCCTTGGGCGTGGCGCCGTCGGGCACGTGAATGTGCACGTCGCGCTTCTCGAACACTTCGTCCTTGATACCCAGCGCACGCGCGCGGCTGCGCACCACGGTGCGTGCCGTTTCCACCGACTCCTTCATCACGTCGCCCAGCGAGCCGGTGCGCGTGATCACGCCCTTGCCCGGCATGGTCGCGGCCTCGATGGTGAGCAAATCGCCACCCACCTCGGTCCACGCAAGGCCCACCACCTGGCCGATCTGGTTCTGCTCCTCCGCACGTCCATAGGTGTACTTGCGCACGCCGAGGAAGTCGGGCAGGTTGTCGGCGGTCACGACCACGCGCGGCTCCATGTGCTTGAGCAGCAGGCCCTTGACGACCTTGCGGCACACCTTGGAGAGGTCGCGTTCGAGCGAGCGCACACCGGCTTCGCGTGTGTAGTAGCGCACCATGTCGCGCACGGCGGCCTCGGTGATCTGCAGTTCCTCGGTCTTCACGCCGTTGTTCGCCATCTGCTTGGGCAGCAGGTACTTCATGGCGATGTTGACCTTCTCGTCCTCGGTGTAGCCCGAGAGGCGGATCACTTCCATGCGGTCCAGCAACGCCGAGGGAATGTTCATGGAGTTGGACGTGGCGACGAACATCACGTCGCTCAGATCGAAATCCACCTCCACGTAGTGGTCGCCGAAGGTGTGGTTCTGCTCCGGGTCCAGCACCTCCAGCAGCGCGCTCGACGGATCGCCGCGGAAGTCCGTGCCCAGCTTGTCGATTTCATCGAGCAGGAACAGGGGGTTGCGCGTACCGACCTTGGCGAGGCTTTGCAGCACCTTGCCGGGCATGGCGCCGATGTAGGTGCGGCGGTGGCCGCGGATCTCGGCCTCGTCGCGCATGCCGCCCAGCGCCACGCGCACGTACTTGCGGCCGGTGGCCTTGGCGATCGACTGGCCGAGCGAGGTCTTGCCCACACCCGGGGGGCCCACCAGGCACAGGATAGGCGCCTTCACCTTGTCCACGCGCTGCTGCACGGCGAGGTATTCCAGGATGCGGTCCTTGACCTTGTCGAGGCCATAGTGGTCTTCGTTGAGCACGGTTTCCGCGAGGCCCAGGTCGTGCTTGATCTTGGTGCGCTTGCTCCAGGGGAGCGAAACCAGCACGTCGATGTAATTGCGCACCACGGTCGCTTCGGCGGACATGGGCGACATGAGCTTGAGCTTCTTCAGCTCGCCCTCGGCCTTCTTACGCGCTTCGGCCGGCATCTTGGCAAGCTTGATCTTCTTCTCGACTTCGTCGAGGTCCGCGCCTTCCTCGCCTTCACCGAGTTCCTTCTGAATGGCCTTGACCTGCTCGTTGAGATAGAAGTCGCGCTGGTTCTTTTCCATCTGGCGCTTCACGCGGCCACGGATCTTCTTGTCGACATTGAGGATGTCCACCTCCCGGTCGAGTTGCTCGAACAGGTTCTCCAGCCGGCCCTTGACCTCGTGCAGGTCCAGCACCGCCTGCTTGTTCTCCAGCTTGAGCGGCAAGTGGGCGGCGATGGTGTCGGCCAGGCGGCCCGGATCGTCGATGCTGGAAATCGAGGTGAGGATTTCCGAAGGGATCTTCTTGTTGAGTTTGACGTACTGGTCGAACTGCTGCATCACCGCACGGCGCAAGGCCTCGATCTCGCTCGGGCGGGCCTCGTCGTCCGCCGCTTCCAGCGGAGTCACCGTGGCCGAGAAGTGCGTTTCGTGGTCCTCGATGCCGTCCACGCGGGCGCGCTTCTGCCCTTCCACCAACACCTTTACCGTGCCGTCGGGGAGCTTGAGCATTTGCAGAATGGTCGAAACGCAGCCCACCGCGAACATGTCGTGCACGGAAGGCTCATCCTTGGCGGCCGCCTTTTGGGCCACCAGCATGATGCTGCGGTCGCCTTCCATCGCGAGTTCGAGCGCCTTGATGCTCTTGGGGCGCCCCACAAAAAGCGGGATCACCATGTGGGGGAATACGACCACGTCGCGCAGCGGCAGCAGCGGGAGCGCGAGCGCCTGATCGGTGGGGAGGGGGTGTCCGGACATCGGGTTCCTTTATGAGGGTCCTGGAAATATGGTCGGCAGACACGGGATTTCAAGCCACGCCCGGGCGTGGCCGGCGCTTACGCCTTCTTCGCGGCTTCGCGGTATACGAGCAGCGGCGGCTTGTTTTCCTCCACCGTCGATTCGTCCACCACGACCTTTTCCACATTGCTGCAGTTCGGCAAATCGAACATCGTGCCGATCAGGGTTTGTTCGAGGATGGAGCGCAGGCCGCGCGCGCCCGTCTTGCGCGCCAGGGCCTTGCGCGCAATGGCCCGCAGGGCGGCGGGGCGGATCTCCAGCTCCGCGCCCTCCATGGCCAGCAGCTTGCTGTACTGCTTGACGAGGGCGTTCTTGGGCTCCGTCAGGATCTGCACCAGGGCGTCCTCGTGCAGTTCGGCCAGCGCCGTGACGACCGGCATGCGGCCCACCAGTTCGGGAATCAGGCCGAACTTGATCAGGTCCTCGGGCTCGATGTCCTGGAACACCTCCGACAGCGCGCGCTGCTTCTTGCTCTTGACGGCGGCGCCGAAGCCGATGCCCGAGGCTTCGGTACGGTTCTCGATGACTTTCTCCAGACCGGCGAAGGCGCCACCGCAGATGAACAGGATGTTGGTCGTGTCGATCTGCAGGAAGTCCTGGTTCGGGTGCTTGCGCCCGCCCTGCGGCGGAACGCTGGCCATGGTGCCTTCGATGAGCTTGAGCAGCGCCTGCTGCACGCCTTCGCCCGAGACGTCGCGCGTGATGCTCGGGTTGTCCGACTTGCGCGAAATCTTGTCGATTTCGTCGATGTAGACGATGCCGCGCTGCGCACGCTCGACTTCGTAGTTGCAGCTTTGCAGCAGCTTCTGGACGATGTTCTCCACGTCCTCGCCGACGTAGCCGGCCTCGGTCAGGGTGGTGGCGTCGGCCATGACGAAGGGCACGTCCAGCATGCGCGCCAGGGTCTGCGCAAGCAGTGTCTTGCCCGAGCCCGTCGGGCCGATGAGCAGGATGTTGCTCTTGGCGAGCTCCACGTCGTCCTTGCCGGCCTTGTCCTTGTAACGCAGGCGCTTGTAGTGGTTGTACACCGCCACGGCCAGGGTGCGCTTGGCGACCTCCTGGCCGATGACGTAGTTGTCCAGGTTGGCCTTGATGTCCGCGGGCGTGGGCAAGTCGCTGCGTGCGAGACGGCCCGGGTCTGCCGGCGGCAGCTCATCGCGGATGATCTCGTTGCACAGGTCGATGCACTCTTCGCAGATGAAGACCGACGGGCCGGCGATCAGCTTTTTCACCTCGTGCTGGCTCTTGCCACAGAACGAGCAGTACAGGGTTTTTTCGCTGGAAGAGCCTTTTTTCTCGGCCATGGGAACGGTACCTTTGGTCGGTAAGAGTGAATCAGATGATAGCGAAACAGCAACGGCGCTTCCCGGTGCGGGAAACGCCGTTCTGCGCGAAGGGGCATGGGCGCCATGACGCGCCGCAGCGCTCAGGGCCGCTTGGCGATCACCTGGTCGATGAGACCGTAGTCCTTGGACTCCTCGGCCGTCAGGAAATAGTCGCGCTCGGTGTCCTGCTTGATCTTCTCCAGCGACTGGCCGGTGCGCTCGGCCAGGATACGGTTCATCTGGTCCTTGGTGCGCAGGATGTCCCGCGCATGGATTTCAATGTCCGTGGCCTGACCACGTGCGCCGCCCAGCACCTGGTGGATCATGATCTTGGAGTTTGGCAGCGAAAAACGCTTGCCCTTGGCCCCTGCGGCCAGCAGGAAGGCGCCCATGCTGGCGGCAAAACCGCAGCACAGCGTGGACACGTCGGGCTTGATGAAGTTCATGGTGTCGAAAATCGCCATGCCCGCCGTCACACTGCCACCGGGGGAATTGATGTAGAACGAGATGTCCTTTTCCGGGTTCTCGCTCTCCAGGAACAAGAGCTGCGCCACCACCAGGTTGGCTGTCTGGTCGTTGACCTCGCCCACCAGGAAAATCACGCGCTCCTTGAGCAGGCGCGAATAGATGTCGTAGGACCGTTCGCCACGGCCCGACTGCTCGATGACCATGGGGATCATGCCCAGGGCTTGTGTTTCCAGTGCGCTCATTGTTTCTCCAAATCAGGCGGGTACTGTACCCAGAAACGAATTGGGGCCGGCGCCCGAAAGCACAAGCCCCATGGCGGCCCGGCATCCGTGCGGATGCCGGACATGGCATCTTTTAACCTTGCTGGCCCATCAGCTCCTCGAAACTGACGGCCTTCTCGGTCACCTGGGCCTTGCCGAGCACGTAGTCCGCGACGTTGGTCTCGATGACCACCGCTTCCACTTCGGCCAGGCGCTGACGGTCGCCGAAGTACCAACGGACCACTTCCTCGGGCTTTTCGTAGCTCGCGGCCAGTTCGTCGATGTGCGCCTTGAGCTGCTCGGGCTTGGCCTGCAGGCCGTTGGCCTTGACCAGCTCCGCCACCACGAGGCCCAGGCGCACGCGGCGCTCGGCCTGCGGGCGGAACACGTCGGCCGGAATGTCCATTTTCTCGGCTTCCTTCATGCCACGCTGCTTCATGTCGGCGCGCGCGCCTTCGCGCAGGCGGTCGATCTCGGCTTCCACCGCGGCATTGGGCAGGTCGAGCTCGGCCTTGGCCAGCAGCGCGTCCATGGCGGCCTGCTTGTTGCGCGCCAGGAGGCGGAACTTCACTTCCCGCTCCAGGTTGGTCTTGATGTCGGCGCGCAGGCCGGCCACGGTGCCGTCGGCAATGCCCAGCGACTTGGCGAGGGCGTCGTTCACTTCCGGCAGGTGGGCGGCTTCGATCTTCTTGACCGTGACCATGAAATCCGCCGTCTTGCCGGCGACGTCCTTGCCGTGGTACTCGGCGGGGAAGGCGAGCGGGAAGGTCTTGCTCTCGCCCGGCTTCATGCCGCGCACGGCGTCCTCGAATTCCTTGAGCATCTGGCCTTCGCCCACCAGGAACTGGAAGTCTTCCGCCTTGCCGCCGTCGAAGGGCTCGCCGTCGATCTTGCCTTCAAAATCCACGGTGACGCGGTCACCGTCCTGGGCGGCGGCGTCCAGCGCGCGCTGGGCGAAGCTGCGGCGCTGCTTGCGCAGGATGTCCACGGTCTTGTCGATGGCGGCGTCGGAGACTTCGGACGAAAGCTTCTCGACCTGCGCGTCGGCGAGGTCACCAATCTTCACTTCGGGATAGACCTCGAAGACCGCGTCGAAGGACATCTCGCCTTCGGGGGCGTCCTGCTTCTCGGTGATGCGCGGCTGGCCGGCCACGCGCAACTGGGCCTCGTTGGCGGCCTGCGCGAACGCTTCGCCGACCTTGTCGTTGAGCACCTCGTACTGCACCGAATAGCCGTAGCGCTGCGAAACCACGTTCATGGGCACCTTGCCCGGACGGAAACCGTCCATCTTCACCGTGCGCGCCAGGCGCTTGAGGCGCGATTCGACCTCGCCCTGGATGGCCGACACGGGCAGGTTGAGGGTGATCTTGCGTTCCAGCTTGTCGAGGGTTTCAACGGTGACTGCCATGGCTGCTCCTGTAGGAATATCGGTGGCAGGGCCGCCTGAGCGGGCCCTGCAGGGGTGCGCGGTGCGCGTGCTTCTCGGTGGTGCGCGGGGGGGGACTCGAACCCCCACACCATTGCTGGCGTCAGGACCTAAACCTGGTGCGTCTACCAATTTCGCCACCCGCGCGCTTCAAACAGACGGGCGGCGAAACATCGCGTCCGCCGCCCGCTTGAAACTGGTCAACCCGCGATTTTACTCTGTGCCGGCATGCCTCATGCCGGCACCTGCGGTTCGGGCCTGCGCACGCGGAACCAGGCGGCGTACATCGCGGGCAGGGCCAGCAGCGTGAGCACCGTCGCCACGACGAGCCCGCCCATGATGGCCACGGCCATCGGGCCCCAGAACACGCTGCGCGACAACGGAATCATCGCCAGCACCGCCGCGGCCGCCGTCAGCACGATGGGGCGCAGGCGCCGCACGGCCGATTCGACGATCGCGTCCCAGGCCGGCACCCCGCGTGCGCGGTCTTGCTCGATCTGGTCGATGAGGATGACCGAATTGCGCTGAATCATGCCCATGAGCGCGATCACCCCGAGCAGCGCAACAAAGCCGAACGGGCGGCCAAGCAGCAGCAGCGCCCCGGCGACCCCGGCAATGCCCAGCGGCCCGGTGAGGAATACCAGCATGGCGCGGCTGAAGCTGTGCAGTTGCAGCATCAGCAGCGTGAAGGTGATGAACAGCATCACCGGCAGTCCAGCCGCGATGGAGCTCGATCCCTTGGAGCTTTCCTCCACCGCGCCCGCTACCTCGATGCGGTAGGCGTTCTGCCCGGCCGCGTGCCAACCGCTCTCGAGCTTGCGCAGCTCGGGCAGCAGCGCATGGGTCACGGTGGCCCCCTGCAGGCCCTCGACCACGTCGCCCTGCACGGTGATGGCGTAGTCGCGGTTCTCGCGCCACATCACGCCGGGCTCCCAGCTGAAATGCGGCTTGGCGATCTGCGTCAGCGGGATGGATGGGCCGGTGCCCGTGGGCAGGTAGGCGTTGGCGATGTCGGTGATGGCGCTGCGCTCGTCCTGCGGCTGGCGCAGCACGATGTCGATGAGCTTGTCGCCCTCGCGGTACTGGCCCACCGTGGTGCCGGACTGCATCACGCGCGACGCCTGGGCGATGGACTGGCTCGTCACGCCCAGCGCGCGCGCCTTGGCCTGGTCGACTTCCAGACGCATGACCTTCACCGACTCGTTCCAGTTGTCGTTCACACCGCGCATCTGGGGCGAAGCGCGCAGCACGGCCTTGACCTCGTCGGCGCGCGCGCGCAGGACGGACGGGTCCGTCCCGATGACGCGGAACTGCACCGGGTACGGCACGGGGGGCCCGTTGGGCAAGAGCTTGACGCGGCCGCGCACCTCGGGAAATTCGCTTGCCAGCAGCGCCGGAAAGGCGACGCGCAGCTGCTCACGCACCTTCAGGTCACGCGCCAGCACGATGAACTGCGAGACATTGGTCTGCGGAAACACCTGGTCCAGCGGCAGGTAGAAGCGCGGCACGCCCGAGCCGACCCAGGTGCTGACACTGGCCACGCCCGGCTCGGCGCGCAGGCGCGCCTCCACGCGCCGCGTCACTTCCTCGTTGCCGGCAAGCGAGGTGCCCTCCGGGAACCACACATCGACGATGATTTCCGGCCGGCTGGAATCGGGGAAGAACTGCTGCTGCACCCGGCCCATGCCGACGATGCCCAGCGCAAAGATCGCCAGCGTGGCGCCGATGGTGATCCAGCGGTGCGCCACGCACCAGTGCACCAGGCGGCGAAAGCCGTTGTAGAAAGCGCTGTCGAACACCTCGTGCGGATGGGCCGAGACGGCTCCATCGGCGCGCGCCTGCACCTGGGGCGGCGTCTTCAGAAGCAGCGTTCCCAGGTAGGGCACGAAGTACACGGAAACAAACCACGACAGCACCAACGCGATCACCGTGACGGCAAAAATGGCGAAGGTGTATTCCCCGGTCATGGACTTGGCCATGCCGATGGGCAGGAAACCCGCCGCGGTGATCAAGGTGCCCGTGAGCATGGGCATGGCCGTGAGCTCGTAGGCGAAGGTGGCCGATCGCAGCTTGTCGTAGCCCTCCTCCATCTTGCGCACCATCATCTCGACGGCAATGATGGCGTCGTCCACCAGCAGGCCGAGCGCAATGATGAGCGAGCCGAGCGAGATCTTGTGCAGGCCGATGTCCCAGTAGTGCATGGCCAGGAAGGTCACCGCCAGCACCAGCGGGATGGTGATGCCCACCACCAGCCCGGGACGCGGGTCCACGTACCAGCGGCGCCACCAGCGCTGCTCGCCGCTGCGCTTGTGCAGGCCCAGGCTGATGAAGCTCACGGCCAGCACGATGACCACCGCCTCGATCAGCACCTTGACGAATTCGTTCACCGAGCTGGCGACCGACTTCGGCTGGTCCTGCACGTTCACCAGCCGAACCCCTGCCGGCAACTGCGCGCCGATGCGGTCTACCGCCGCGTGCAGCGCCTTGCCGAGGGCGATGATGTCGCCGCCCTTGGCCATGGAGATGCCGATGGCGATGACCTGTTGGCCGTCGTGGCGCACCTTCACGCCCGGCGGGTCGGCGTAGCCGCGCCGCACCTCGGCGATGTCGGAAAGCTGCAGCTGCCGGCCCGTGGCCGCGCGTATCGGCATGGCGCGCAGCTCATCAATGGCGTGGAACTGGCCTTCCACGCGCACCTGGAGCTGGTCGCTCGGCGTCTGTACCACGCCCGCGCTCTCGACGGCGTTCTGCTGTCCGAGCTGCGCCAGCACCTGGTTCATGTCCAGGCCCAGTTGCGCCAGGCGCCGCTGGGACACTTCGATGTAGAGCTTTTCGTCCTGCGCGCCGAACAACTCGACCTTGGCGACGTCCGGCACGCGCAGCAACTGCTGGCGCACCTCGTCGGCAAAGGCCTTGGATTCGGCCATGCTGAAGCCCTCGGCCTCGAGCGCGTAGATGACGCCGTAGACATCGCCGAAATCGTCGTTGAAGAACGGCCCCTGCACGCCCTGCGGCAGGGTATAGCGCATGTCGCCGATCTTCTTGCGCACGGCGTACCACACGCCCGCCACTTCGGCAGGGCGCGACGAGTCCTTGATCTGGAAGATGATCTGCGACTCGCCCGGCTTGCTGTAGCTGCGGATCTTGTCGGCGTAGGGCACCTCCTGCAGGGTGCGTTCGATCTTGTCGGTCACCTGCTCGGCCACCTGCTGCGCCGTGGCGCCCGGCCAGTAGGTGCGCACCACCATGGCGCGGAAGGTGAACGGCGGGTCTTCGTCCTGCCCCAGCTGGAAGTAGGCAAACACCCCCATGAGCAGCAGCACCACCATGAGGTAGCGTGTGAGCGCAGGGTGCTCCAGCGCCCAGCGCGAGAGGTTGAAACCGCGGGAGGGTTCGGCGGCGTGCATCGGCGTGTCCACCGCATTACCTCCGGGCAGCGGCGGTGGCCGCGGCGGAGGCCGGGGCGCCGGAATTTGCTACTTTTTGTGTAGCATTTTTTTGAGTACCAGCAAGCGCTGGAGCGTATTTATCCTCATAAACCGTGACCTGTTGGCCCGGTGCCAGGACGTGCACGCCCGTGGCCACCACCTGCATGCCCGGGGCCAGGCCGCTCGCCACCACGGCCTGGTTGCCATCGGCGGTGGCGATCTGCACCGCTTGGGCGCGCACCGTGCTGCTCGCGGCGTCGAACACCCAGACCGCCGTGCCATCGCCGCTCTGCATCAGCGCGGTGGTCGGCAGTACGATGGCCTCGGCACCGCGCGCCGACAGCGCCGGCGGCACCACCGTGACCGTGGCGCCCAGGGGCGGCGCCTCGGCGCCCTCGATCGCTGCCTTCACGGTGAAGGTGCGCGTGGCCGGGTCGGCGCTGGCCGCCAGTTCGCGCACCGTCGCGACCAGCGCGGCGCCGCCCGCCCAGCGCTGCACCGCCAACTGCTGGCCAACGGCCATGCGGGCGAGCTTGTCCTCGGGCACGGCGAACACCACGTCGCGCGCGCCGTCGCGCGCCAGGCGCACCACGCTGGCGCCGGCGGCGACCACCTGGCCCGGCTCGGCATCCACGCCGGTGACCACGCCGTCGGCGTCGGCCACCAGGCGCGTGTAAGCCGACTGGTTGCCCTGGGCAGCCGCCTGCGCCTGCGCCTGGTCCAGGCTGGCCTGCGCGGCCTTAAGGGATGCGTGGCGGCGCTCGAGCTCGGCGCCGCTGATGAAGTTCTGCGCCTTGAGCGCCTCGTAGCGCTGGGCGTCGGCGGCGGCCAGGTCGCGCTGCGTGCGTGCGGCGCTCACCTGGGCGCGCGCGGCGGCGGCGGCGAGTTCGAAGTCGCGCGGGTCCAGTTGCGCCAGCAGTTGGCCGGCGTGCACGCGCTGGCCGAGTTCTGCCTGGCGCTGCAGGATCTTGCCCGGCACGCGAAAGCCCAGGCGCGACTCGGTGCGCGCGCGCACCTCGCCGGCGTACTCCACCTGCGCCGTGAGCGGCGCCGTGCCGACGGTCAGCAGCTTGACGGCGCGCACCGGCTCAGGCGGCGGCTCGGGCCGCGAGCAGGCAGCGAGCGCCAATACGCACAGCAGGGCCGGCAGGCGCCCGCGCAGGGACAAAGTAGGTTGCGGCATGGGAATAGGTCGCGTTGCGAATTCGGTCGCGCATTATTACTGACTGACCGGTTAGTTATCAACA
>MEDL01000043.1 GCA_001724785.1 Acidovorax sp. SCN 68-22
GTGTCCGCGTTCGACCGCATAGCGTGCCAGCGTGCGCACACCGCTGGTGCTCTGCAGCGGGTCGTCGAGCGCTTGCAGCCGGGTGGTCCACAGGCTGGGCGTGATGTCCGCGATGCCGTAGCCGCGCTCCCCGCAGCGAGCCAGCAGGATGTGAGGGTTGTGCCGCACAAGCGCGTCCAGCTTGTCCTGCGTGGTGCCTGAGCGCGAGGAAATCGAGGTGCCGCAAAACTCGCTGGCCACCGCCGGCCCGTCGGGCGCGGCGGCGTCGCGGGGCACGCGGCAGACATAGTTCTGGTGGATGTCGCCGCCCAGCACGACGGCGCTGCCGGGCGCGTGCGCGGCCAGGCTGTCGGCCAGGCGCTGGCGCGCTGCGGGGTAGCCGTCCCAGGTGTCGGTGGCCTGCAGGCCCGAGGGGTAGTGGCGCGGCGAGAACAGCGTTTGCTGGGCGAGCACGCTCCAGCGCACGGCGGCCTGGGCGTCCTGCGCGAGGCCGGCGTCCAGCCAGTGCTCCTGCGCGCCGCCCAGGAAGCTGCGCTCCGCTTGGGCGAGGTCGTCGCACTGCCCCGCGCGCACCGCCCCGGCGCCCGAGGCACCCGCACGGCGGCAGGCCTGGCGGTCGCGGTATTGGCGCCCGTCGAGCAGGTGCAGCGCAGCCAGGCGCCCCCAGGCGGTGCGCCGGTGCAGCGCCAGGGTGCTGAAACCGGGGCCTGCGAGCCGAGCGGCACCCAGCGGCATGTGCTCGTAGAACGCCTGGAAACCGGCGCTGCGCAGCGCGGCGAAATCGGCGCCGTTGCCATCGCGCCCCGTGTGTCCCGCCCAGTCGTTTTGCACTTCGTGGTCGTCCCAGGTCACGAGCCAGGGGCAGGCGGCGTGCGCCGCCTGGAGCTGCGGATCGCTCTTGTGCAGCGCGTAGCGGTCGCGGAAATCGGCCAGGCTGCGGGCGTGGCGCAGGGCGTGCACGCGCGCCAGCCCGCTGGTGTCGCTCGGCGTGGCGTATTCGTAGATGTAGTCGCCCAGGAACAGCACCAGGTCGGGCGCCTCGCGGGCCACATGTGCCCAGGCGGCGTAGTAGCCGTGCTCCCAGCGCTGGCACGAGGCGAAGGCGACGCGCAGTCGCGCGGGCATCTCGTCGGCGGCGGGGGCGGTGCGGGCGCGGCCGGTGGGGCTGGTCGCCGCCCCATGGTGGAAGCGGTAGTGGTACCAGCGGCCGGGGCGCAGCCCGGCGAGTTCGACGTGCACGCTGTGCGCCAGTTGGGGCAGCGCCAGCGCGGAGCCGCGCTGCACGAGGCGGTGGAAGGCGGCGTCCTCGGCGACTTCCCAGCGCACGGGGAGGGGGGTGTCGGGCAGCGGGCTGCCAGCGCCCAGCAGGCGGGTCCAGAGGACGAACCCGTCCGGCGTGGGGTCGCCGCTGGCCACGCCCAGGCCGAACGGGTCGTGGCGCAGGGGCGGCACACCCCAGGCCGAGCGGGGCAGTGCGCCCGCCACGGCGGCTTGCGCTGCCAGCGCCAGCAGGCGGCGGCGGTCAAGCTCGGGCTGCGCCACTGCGCCTCAGCCCGCGACGACGCGGTTCTTGCCCTGGCGCTTCGCCAGGTACATGGCCTGGTCGGCGCGTGCAATGGCGTCCTGGCTGTCCTCGGAAGCGGCCAGCTGCGCCACGCCGGCGCTGAAGGTGATGAGGAGCTTCTCGTTGTCCTTGAGGAAGAAGTTCTTCGTCAGCTCACGCTGCAGGCGCTGCATGGCCTCGATGCCCGACGCCAGGGCCGTGTCGGGCAGCACGAGGACGAATTCCTCACCGCCGTAGCGCGCCAGCATGTCCTGGGGCCGCATGACCGAGCGGACCACATTGGCCAGGTGCACCAGGGCGGCGTCCCCCGTGGCGTGGCCCAGGCGGTCGTTGATGTGCTTGAAGTTGTCCACGTCGAGCAGGGCGACGCACAGCGGGGTTTCGGCGCGCCGGCCGCGCGATATCTCGCGCTCCAGCACTTCGTCCAGGCCCTTGCGGTTGAGCGAACCGGTGAGGGGATCGTGGCGCGCCTGCTGGCTGACCTGGTCGAGCGTCTGCTGCAGGCGTACCAGTTCGGTGTGCTTGTCTTGCGCGCGCTGGCGCAACTCGTGCAGTTCGTCGTGCGCGAGGCGGCTGTCGAGGGCCATGGAGCGCGTCGCCCCCATGACCTGCTTGAGCACCGGCGCGATCTCTTCCAGGGTGCTGGCGCTGGCGATCTGCTGTGCGCACGCTTCCATGGTGTCGTGGTAGCTGCTGCTGGCTTCGGTCATGGCGCGCAGGCGCTCGATGAATGCGCCCAGCATCTCCTTCATCTGCTCCTGCGCTTCGACCATGCGGCTTTTGGCTTCGGTCTGTTTGAAGATCACGTCCTTCAGGCGGCGTTGCACGTCGTCGAGGCGGCGCAGCGTCAGGGGCTGCGCGGTGGCTTGCACCAGGGCCTCGGTCTGGCCGGCCAGCCAGCGGTCGTCCGCGCTCAGCGCGGCCATGTTCTGGAACACCATGTGCAGCAGTTCCAGCAGCAGGTTGCGCACCGCCGCCTGGTCCTCCGCGGCAAACGAAAGCCGGAAGCTGAAGTTGGCCAGCATCAGCTGCAAGGTGCTGCAAGGGGGCGCGGGCGAGCGCAGGAATTGCACCAGTTGTTCGCCAAGCAGGTGCACCCTGGCGTCGTCGCTGCTGAGGCCGGCGAGCATGTTGTCCACCAGGCGCGCGATCTGTTCGGCCAGTTCGTCGGGCAGCACAGTGGCGGGTGGGCCGGCAGGCGCCGCCTCGGCCACCGGTGCGTTGCCCATGCCCAGCTTGGCATAGCCCACCATGACGGCCTGCAGCGCACTCCAGTCGCTTGCGCTCACTGCCTTTTCGAACTGCTCCAGCAGGCGCCGCTGCACCGGCGTCTGGCCCGGGACGACGCGCAGAATCTGGCGCAGCGGGCCTTCAGGGAACGGTGCCGGGCTGCGGACGCCGGCAATTTCGTCGTAGATGCTGCGAAAGTGCTCCGGTGTGGGCGCCATGCGCCGCACGGCGAGCTGTTTCAGCGTTTCACGCGCAATGTCTGAAGGGGTTCGCTCAGCCATGGACCGCCACCTGGGATAAGACGCGCAAGTGTGACACGCCGGGCGGGCAACGGCCCCGGGAAGGCGGCCCTGGAGCCTGTGCCCAGCATTTTTACCAGTCCGAAGGCGCCAACCCGGGCGCGCGACCACGCCAAGGCTTCGGCTAGTTCACCAGCACGAGCTTGCCCTGCACGCCCCGGGAACCCATGCGCGCGAACGCTGCGGGCAGCTCGGCCATGGGCATGGTGCGGTCGATCACGGGCTTGATGCGCCCCTGGGCATACCACTGGACGAGCTCGCCCATCATGGCGGCGTTGGCCTTGGGTTCGCGTTTGGCGAATTCCCCCCAGAACACGCCCACCAGCGAGGCGCCCTTGAGCAGCGGAAGGTTCAAGGGCAGCGCAGGGATCGGGCCCGATGCGAAGCCAACCACGAGGTAGCGGCCGCGCCAGGCGATCGAGCGGAAGGCCGGCTCGGCAAAGTCGCCGCCCACCGGGTCGTAGACCACGTCGGGGCCGCGGCCGCCGGTAGCGGCCTTGATGGCTTCGCGCAGGTCCTCTGTGCTGTAGTTGATGGTGGCATCGGCTCCGAGGGACTTGCACAGGGCGCACTTCTCGTCGGTAGAGGCGGCGGCGATCACGCGCGCCCCGACCGCCTTGGCAATCTGGATGGCTGCTGTGCCCACGCCACCCGCAGCACCGAGGACGAGCACGGTTTCGCCGGCTTGCAGGGCAGCCCGGTCCACCAGCGCGTGCCAGGAGGTCGCGTAGGTCATGATGAACGCTGCCGCGTCCACATGCGGAAAACCCTCGGGCATCGGCATGCACAGCGCGGCCGGCGCCAAGGTGTGCGTGCCGAAACCCCCGGTGCCCGACAGGCAGGCCACCTTCTGGCCAACCTGCAGGTGCGTGACGCCGGTGCCCACCGCTGCAACCACGCCAGCGTATTCCGAGCCGGGCACAAAGGGCAGGGCGGGTTTCATCTGGTACTTGTTCTGCACGATGAGCAGGTCGGGAAAATTCAGGCTCGCGGCCTTGATCTCCACCAGAACCTCGCCGGGACCGGGCGTGGGGGTGGGCAGCTCGGTCCATGCGAGGGCGTCGACGCCGGTGGGATCGGTGCATAGCCAAGCGTGCATTGGGGGCTCCTGAAGTCGGGAAATCACCATGATAGGTGCCGCTCCCAGGCCGCAATGTCCCGCCAGTGACGGCCGCCGCGCGTGCGTGCCCAGCGGGCTGCGCAGCCTACAATCCAGGGCCGATGTCCAGCACCATGAAGATACTGATCTCCAACGACGACGGCTTTCAGGCGCCCGGAATCGTCGCCCTGCACGCAGCCCTGGCGCGCGTTGCGCAGGTCGAGGTGGTGGCGCCTGAGCACAACAACAGTGCCAAATCCAACGCCTTGACGCTGCACGCGCCCCTGTACGTACAGACCGCCGGGAACGGTTTCCGCTATGTCAACGGGACGCCTGCCGATTGCGTGCATATCGCCCTGACAGGGCTGCTGGACTATCGGCCAGATCTCATCGTCTCGGGCATCAACAACGGCGCCAACATGGGCGACGACACCATTTATTCGGGTACCGTGGGCGCCGCCATGGAGGGTTACCTGTTCGGTATCCCGGCCATAGCGTTTTCGCAGGTCGACAAAGGCTGGGGCGAGATTGAAGCCGCGGCGGCCAAGGCGGCGCAGATCGTGCAGCACATGGCTGCCGGCAGCGCGATAGGGCAGGTGCCCTGGCTGCTCAACGTCAACATGCCCAATCTGCCGCTCGATGCGATGCGGCCTGCGAAGATTTGCCGCCTGGGGCGGCGCCATGCGGCCGAACGCGTCATCGTCCAGGAAAGCCCGCGCGGCGACACCATGTACTGGATCGGCAGCGCTGGGGCGGCCAAGGACGACGCCGAAGGCACGGACTTCCACGCTACCGCGCACGGGCATGTGGCCATAACGCCGCTCAAGGTCGATCTGACCGACCACGACAACCTGCGCTACTGGGCGCAGAGCGCCGCGCAGTGGGGTGCCCAGGGGGCAGGCGCTGCGGAGGCGGCATGACAGCGCGCCGGCCAGGGTTTCCTGCCCGCATCGCTCCTGCACCCAGGGGGGCTCCGCCGGTGCGTGGGACGGCCGGTGGGCCTACGGGGGCGCGCACCGCCCCGTGGCCGGCCGCGGCGCCACCCACGGGAGTAGGCCTGGACTCCGCGGCAGTGCGCGAACGCATGTTGGCACGCCTTGCGGCCGCAGGGCTCGCCTCGGCGCGCGTACTGGGGGCCATGCGGGCCGTGGAGCGGCACCGCTTCGTCGATTCCGCATTGGCCAACCAGGCGTACGAAGACACCAGCTTGCCCATCGGGCTCGGTCAGACCATCTCCAAACCCAGCGTTGTGGCGCGGATGGCGGAACTGCTGCTGGACGCGCCCGGCGCACGCGCGGGCGGCCTGGGGCGTGTGCTGGAGATCGGCACGGGTTGCGGGTACCAGGCGGCGGTGTTGAGCTGCCTGGCACAGGAGGTCTACAGCATCGAGCGCCTGCGCGGCTTGCACGAGCGCGCACGCGCCAACCTGCGTCCCTTGCGCCTGGCCAACGTCCACCTGCTGCTGGGCGATGGCATGCTCGGTTTCCCCGCCGGCGCGCCGTACGCCGGTATCTTGGTGGCTGCCGGTGGTGCGGCATTGCCCCCCGCCTGGTGCGAGCAGCTGGGCGTCGGCGGGCGTCTGGTGGCCCCGGTAGCGGACGCCGCCGGTGTCCAGTCCCTGCAGGTGGTCGACCGCACCGCGCAGGGCTTTACGCACACCGTTCTCGAGGCGGTTCATTTCGTGCCCCTAAAATCAGGCCTTGGTTGAAGGAAAATAACTATGCAGGTTTCGCGTGTTCGTGTTCTAGGGATTTCCCTGCTGATGGCCGGCTTGATGCTTGCAGGATGCGGTACCCGGATGACGCGTGCCCCGGTGGAAGACAGAGGAACGGCGGCGGCCGCCCCGGCACCGGCTGTGGTGATTGCCTCTCCAGCCCCGTCGCCCTCCGACAACGGCGCGCATGCCGGCACCTACACGGTCAAACCGGGCGACACCCTGATCAAGATCGGACTCGATACAGGGCAGAGCTGGAAAGACATCGCGCGCTGGAACCAGATTGAAAATACCAACCTGATCGAGGTCGGTCAGGTGCTCAAGGTCGTGCCACCCGCTCCTGCTGTGGTGGCCCAGGCGAGTCCCGGTGTGGTCACGCGCCCCATTGCCGCTCCGGTGGTGACGCCGGTCGCTCCCGGCGCGGCCGCGTCGTCCTCTGCACCGGTCACTCCGCCCCCCGCTACCGAAACGACTGCACCGGCGGCGGCAGCTGCAGCGGCGGGTGCTGCAGCGGAAGACGGCACCAGCTTCATTTGGCCGGCGTCGGGCAGTTTGATTGCGGGCTTCGACGAGGCGCGCAACAAAGGCCTGGACATTGGCGGAAAGAGCGGCGATGCGGTCGTCGCGGCTGCCGACGGGCGCGTGGTGTATGCCGGTGCCGGCCTGCGCGGCTACGGGAATCTGGTGATCCTCAAGCACAGCAACACGTTTCTGACCGCCTATGCGCACAACCGCGCCTTGCTGGTCAAGGAAGACCAAACCGTGCGGCGGGGACAGAAGATCGCCGAAATGGGCAACACCGACTCGGACCGTGTGAAGCTGCATTTCGAAATCCGCCGCCAAGGCAAGCCGGTCGATCCGGCACGTTACCTGCCGGCCCGCTGAGCGGTGGCGGGAGCTCCCCTGCCGGTGGTACCGGGCGAAGACCTGGACGATTCGGAGACACCCGCAGGCCAAGAGATACGCGCGCTCACGGTGGAGGCGGCGCTCCATGGCGAGCGGCTCGACAGGGCCTTGGTCCGCCTGGTGCCGGAGTTCTCGCGCTCCTACCTACAGCAACTGGTGGCGGCGCAAGCCGTGCGGCTCAACGGTCTCGTGTTGCTCAAGCCGGCGCAGCGCATCAAAGCGGGTGATCGCATCGAATTGGAGATGCGGCCCACCCTGGAGAGTCAGGCTTTTCGTCCTGAAAACCTCGCTCTGGAGGTGGTCTATGAGGACGAGCACCTTCTCGTCATCAACAAGCCGGCCGGCCTGGTGGTCCACCCCGCTCCTGGAAACTGGAGTGGAACGCTGCTGAACGCGCTGCTGGGGCGTGATCCTAGCGTCGCCTCGGTGCCACGCGCTGGCATCGTGCACCGGCTCGACAAGGACACCAGCGGGCTGATGGTGGTGGCCCGCACCCGTGCTGCCATGGATACCTTGGTCCACATGATCGCTGCGCGCGAAGTGCATAGGCATTACCTGGCCATGGCGGGCGGGCAATGGCAAGGGCCGCCCGAGCGGGAGGTGGCCGCGCCCGTGGGCCGAGACCCGCGCAACCGTCTGCGCATGGCGGTGGTCGACTTGGCGCGGCACGCCGGCAAGGCAGCGCGCACCGACCTGCAATTGGTAGCTCAGGGGCTGGCCCACTGCCTGGTTCGCTGTATCCTGCACACGGGCCGGACGCACCAGATTCGGGTGCACATGGCCCATATCGGCCTGCCCCTGGTGGGCGACGCTCTCTACGGGGGCAAGCCGGAGTTCGGTTTGGCACGCCAGGCGTTGCACGCGCACAGCCTGTCGTTCCACCATCCTGTCGGGGGGCGACCGCTTTCCTTCGGCGCGGCGCTGCCGCCGGATATCGCGCAGGCGCTTGATAAAGCCGGTATATCCAGCGTCTGATGTGGGTCGGAGTACCTTGCCCTACAATCAACCGCCTCGCCTGCTCCCTGTAGGTTTCTTCTTGTAGGCTGGGAATGGCTCCGTGATGCTCCGCAAGCTTGCTTGCAGCTCTCGCCCTTTCTCTATGTGTGCGCAGCCGGCGCGCAAGCATTTCCCAAAAAAACGCCGACGACCATGATGACGATGGACGCCCAGCGGGTTCTCGAGACCGCCTTGATTTGCGCGCAGCAGCCCTTGAGCGTGCGCGAACTGCGCGCCCTGTTCGACGATGCGATTGGCGCGGATACGATCAAGGAGTTGCTTGCGGAACTGCAGATGCAATGGGCGCAGCGCGGCCTGGAACTGGTGCAGGTCGCGTCGGGATGGCGTTTCCAGTCGCGGCCCGACATGCGTGATTTTTTGGACCGGCTCCACCCCGAGAAGCCGCCCCGCTACTCACGGGCCGTGCTGGAAATTTTGGCCATCATTGCCTACCGCCAACCGGTGACGCGTGGGGACATCGAGGAGGTGCGCGGCGTCACCGTCAACAGTCTGGTGCTCAAGCAACTGGAAGATAGGGGCTGGGTGGAGGTGATTGGCCACCGCGAGACGGTGGGGCGGCCGGCGCTGCTGGCCACGACGCGCCAGTTTCTGGATGACCTGGGCCTGCAGTCGCTGGACCAACTGCCTGAGCTGGATTCCGCGTTTTCCCGCGGTCCGGCAGATGCGTATACGGAGCCGCAGGCCGAAGTCCCGTTCGAGCCATTGGAAATTTCAGAGACGAATCAAGAACCTGTGGGCAACGCATGAGTTGCCGTATTGCATGAACCACACCAACGCGCCCAAGGGCGACCCAGATATTCCTCCCGCCGACCTATCCGGTGGTGAAGCAGGCACGCAAGACGTCGTCGGCGGCAACGACACGCTGCACGGCATCCTTCCTGCCGGAAATCCTCATGGTCTCGAAGGCGCTGTGGCGCCTGCCGGCAAAGGCGGCGACTTGTTTTCCGACGTGGTGTCCGGGAGGTTCGATGCCGAGGCGGTGCAGGAGGCGCCGGACGTGCCCAAACGGGTGTTGCCTCCGCAGACGGAAACGCCCAAGCTTCACAAGGTATTGGCGCAGGCCGGCTTGGGTTCGAGGCTGGAGATGGAGCAGCTTATTCTTGAGGGGCGGATTTCCGTCAACAACGAACCGGCACACATTGGCCAGCGGATTCAATATGGCGATCAGGTGAAAGTGAATGGCCGGCCCATCCGCTACCGCATCGATCCCCCGCCGCCGCGCGTGATTGCGTACCACAAGCCAGCGGGTGAGGTCGTCACGCACGACGATCCGCAAAACCGACCCACCGTGTTTCGCAAGCTCCCGCGGCTCGCACACGGGAAATGGCAGTCTGTCGGTAGGCTTGATCTGAATACGGAAGGGCTGTTGCTCTTTACGAGTTCCGGCGAACTGGCCAACCAACTCATGCACCCGCGCTTCGGCTTGGAGCGGGAGTACGCGGTGCGGGTTTTGGGGGCCTTGAGCGGAGACGAAAAGGAACGTTTGCTCGCCGGAGTGGATCTGGACGACGGCAAGGCAGCGTTTGGTGCCATCGAAGAGGGGGGTGGGGAGGGCGCCAATTGCTGGTACCGGGTGACCATCTCAGAAGGTAGAAACCGGGAAGTACGGCGCATGTTCGAGAGTGTCGGGCACGCTGTGAGCCGCCTCATCCGGATTCGCTACGGCGCCATGGTATTGCCCAAGGGGTTGCGAAGAGGCATGTTCATGGAGCTTGGAGACAAGGACGTCCGTGCTTTGTTGCAGGCAAGCGGGTCTTCTGTGGAGGCAAGCCCGCGAGCGGCCGGGATGGGCAAGCAGCGCGCGGGTTTTCCCGCCAAGCGAGGTGCGCGCGGCCCGGCCGGCGAGGCGTCCAAGGGCTCGGCAAATCGGTCGCGGTTTTCGGCCAAGTCGGCTGGCCCGGGGCCGGGCGGCCAGCCGGATCCATTGAAGACGTCGGTCGGCTACATCGGCTCGGACAGTTTGAGACAGCAGCGGCAGGAGCAGCGCCGGCAATCGCGTTCGGGGGCGCCCGTGCGCCGGCGCGGCCGCTAGGGCTCGTGAACCGCCCTGGCGCTTCGCTCCGTCCAACGGTGGGCCGGGCGCCGTCAGGATGGCGTGGAAGTTAGAATCATGGGTTTTGTCCTTCTGGCAAAAACCCTTTTTTCTCTACCTCAGGAACTTGAAAAATGTCTGTTGAACGCACCCTCTCCATCATCAAGCCGGATGCCGTCGCGAAGAACGTGATCGGACAAATCTATGCCCGCTTCGAGGCTGCTGGGCTGCGCGTTGTTGCAGCCCGCATGGCGCACCTCTCACGCCGCGAGGCCGAGCAGTTTTATGCGGTTCATAAGGAGCGCCCTTTCTTCAAGGATCTCGTGGACTTCATGGTGTCCGGCCCGGTGATGATCCAGGTGCTCGAAGGAGAAAATGCGATTCTCAAGAACCGCGAACTGATGGGCGCCACGGATCCCAAGAAGGCAGATGCTGGCACGATTCGCGCCGATTTTGCCGACAGCATCGACGCCAACGCAGTCCATGGCTCCGACGCTGCAGAAACCGCGCAGGTGGAAATTGCGTTCTTCTTTCCCGCTATGGGCGTCTACTCGCGCTGATCACCACGTGCACCAAGCTTGACACTGCTTGCAGGTGCCAGCTTGGGGTACAGGCATGAAAAAAAATCTTCTCGAATATGACCTGACGGGTTTGGCGGCTTTTTGCGAAAGCCTGGGTGAAAAGCGCTTCCGCGCCACACAGCTCTTTCGCTGGATTCACCAACAGGGGGTAGGTGATTTTGGTCAAATGACCGACATCGCCAAGAGCTTCCGTGAAAAGCTGTCTCAGCACGCCTGTGTCATTGCACCGCCCGTCATCAGCCACCATCGCTCGGCCGACGGCACGGTCAAGTGGCTGTTCGACGTTGGTGGGGGCAATGCCGTCGAGGCGGTTTTTATTCCGGAAGATGGGCGGGGTACCTTGTGCATTTCCTCGCAGGCGGGCTGCGCGGTGGGGTGCAGGTTCTGCTCTACCGGGCACCAGGGATTCAGTCGGAATTTGACCACTGGCGAAATCGTTGCACAGCTCTGGTTTGCCGAGCACAGCTTGCGCAAAGCGGCGGGCAGCGACGAGCGCGTGATATCCAATGTGGTCATGATGGGGATGGGCGAACCCCTGCAGAACTATTCTGCCCTGGTGCCTGCCCTGCGCACCATGCTCGACGATCACGCGTATGGGCTATCGCGCAGGCGGGTCACGGTTTCCACTTCTGGAGTGGTTCCATTCATGGATCGCCTGGCGCGCGATTGCCCCGTTGCGCTGGCGGTTTCACTGCATGCTCCGAACGACAAGCTCAGGGATTATCTGGTCCCCTTGAACGTCAAGTACCCATTACATGAATTGCTGGGGGCGTGTATCCGTTATCTCGAATTTGCGCCACGGGATTTCATTACCTTTGAATACTGCATGCTCGCGGGCGTGAATGATGGCCCGGAACATGCGAGGCAATTGGTGGCATTGATTCGCGAAGCCGGGGCCGGACGGCCGTGGTGCAAGTTCAATTTGATTCCTTTCAACCCGTTCCCGGCATCGGGTTTGCAGCGATCCGATCCGGCCACCATCGCGGCGTTCGCGGCGCTGTTGAATGATGCCGGGATTGTGACCACCGTGAGGAAGACCCGAGGCGATGACATCGACGCCGCCTGCGGGCAACTCGCAGGAGAGGTCCAGGACCGGACCCGGGCGCCGCAGCGCATGGCGCGGCGGCGTGCCATTCCTATTCACCCGGCGCAAGCGCCTGTCGCTTCCACTAAGGAGCCTGACCTTGACTAAGCCAGCCCTGAATCGCAGTGTGCTCGTCCGAGCCGGCCTTGCTGTGTTTTTGCTCATGGGGCTTGGAGCGCTTTCGGGGTGCGCCGGGCTTCCCCAGCCGGGCGCCCAGGAGGGACAGTATTTGACGCCTTCCGATGAACCGGAAGTGCGGCGCCGCGCCCGCATTCGTTTGGAACTGGCGGTCAGTTATCTCGGTTTGGGACAGACCAAGATTGCGCTGGATGAAGTCAAGCAGTCGCTTGCCACGGATCCGACCTATACCGACGCGTACAACGTTCGCGGGCTTATCTACATGCAGCT
Organism: Acidovorax sp. SCN 68-22; assembly: GCA_001724785.1. Taxonomy (GTDB): domain Bacteria; phylum Pseudomonadota; class Gammaproteobacteria; order Burkholderiales; family Burkholderiaceae_C; genus Simplicispira. Next base: position 11,935 of record MEDL01000043.1, read on the forward strand.
CAACGATCTGGCCCAGGCGGAAGAAAGCTTTCAGCGCGCCCTGGCGTTGCGTCCGGGCGACCCGGGCATCCAGCACAACCGTGCCTGGCTAAGTTGCCAATTGCAGAGGTATCCGGAGGCAGACGCTCTGTTTTCCACGGTGCTGGCCAATCCACAGTACCGCGAGCGCAGCAAAACCCTTATGGCCCAGGGACTGTGCCAGGCGCGGGCAGGACGGGCCGCAGAGGCCGAAAAAACGCTGTTGTCCGCCTACGAGCTGGATGCCGGGAATCCCCATATTGGGTACAACATCGCCGTCCTCCAATTCCAGCGCGGGGAATACAAACGGGCCCAGTTTTATGTGCGACGCATCAACAACAGCGAGTTGGCCAATGCGGAGTCGCTGTGGCTGGGGGTGAAAATAGAGAGGGCGCTGGATGACGCGGTAACCGTGCGGCAGCTTGCGGACCAGTTGCGCCGCCGGTTCCCGGATTCCCCTCAGTGGTCGGCGTACCAGCGGGGGGCGTTCAATGAGTGAGAATGCACCGTACGACCCGCACATTGACGGCGCGTCTGCCGTTTCGCCGGGCAAACTTCTGCGCGATGCCCGGGTGGCTTCGGGGATGCACATCGAGTCGATCGCATTTGCGCTCAAGGTCCCGGTCAGCAAGATCGAAGCGCTCGAAACCGACCGGTGGGAAGCCTTGCCGGACGCAGTTTTCGCTCGGGCCCTGGCCAGCAGCGTGTGCCGCGTACTCAAATTGGATCCTGCGCCTGTTTTGGCCTTACTCCCGCAGACGACGGCACATTTCCTCCCGAGTATGGAGTCCGGCGTCAAGGCGGCTTTTCGGGATGGTTCGGAGCGTTCTCGGTCGAGAAGCGTCTTAGCCCGCGTGACTCGGCCTCTCGGCCTGACGGTCATCGTGCTTCTGGTGGGCGCGGCGGTACTCGCATGGATGCCTACCGCGTGGCTCCACCGGGGCCTGACAGAGCCCATCCGCGTACAGTCTGCCGAAACGCCGGAACAATCCGCGCCGACGGCGCCCGCAGGCACACAAGCCGAAGTGGTACCGAGCACGCAGGTCGCTCCGGCGGCGCCGGTGTCCGCTGCGGGCTCCTCGCAAGTGGCCTTGTCTGCGGCATCCGACCCTGTGTCCCCATCGAGTCCAATCGCCAACCCGACCGGCAACGCACCGCGGCTGTTGATGACGGCCAGTCGTGAAACGTGGGTGCAAGTCAAGGACGCCCAAGGCGCGGTACTTCTGGAGCGCATATTGCATGCGGGGGAGTCTGCGGCCGTCAATCAGCCGGGCCGTTTGAGCGTCGTGGTGGGCCGAGCCGACGCGACCGAAGTACGCGTGGCCGGGCAAAAACGCGACATCGCTGCGTCGGCGCGTGAAAACGTCGCGCGGTTCGAGGTAAATCCGTGACCTACCAGACAACTGACCAGCAGGCGGTTTCTTCCGCTCAACCGGCACGCCGAATCACCCGCCAAGCGCGCATTGCGTGGGGTGGGCATGTGGTGACGGTGGGCGGGGGGGCTCCGGTGCGCATTCAGTCCATGACCAATACGGATACGGTGGACGCCGTGGGTACCGCTATTCAGGTCAAGGAGCTGGCGTTGGCCGGCTCCGAGCTGGTGCGCATCACGGTAAATACGCCCGAGGCCGCAATGGCTGTGCCTTATATCCGGGAGCAGCTGGACCGCATGGGCATGCATGTGCCCCTGGTCGGTGATTTCCATTTCAATGGGCACACCTTGCTCACGGAATACCCGGCGTGCGCGCAGGCGCTGTCCAAATACCGCATCAATCCAGGCAATGTGGGGAAGGGCGAGAAACGCGATCGCCAGTTCGGCTTGATGGTCGAGGCTGCCGCGCGGTGGGGCAAGTCGGTGCGCATCGGCGTGAACTGGGGAAGCCTGGACCAGGAGCTGTTGGCCGAGCTCATGGACGAAAACAGCCGCCGGTCATCGCCCTGGGATGCCAAGCAGGTGATGTACGAAGCGCTGATTTCGTCGGCGATCGATTCCGCAGAGCGCGCGGAAGCCATCGGTTTGCCGGGCGAGCAAATCATCCTTTCCTGCAAGGTGAGCGGTGTTCAGGATTTGATCGCGGTGTACCGCGAACTGGCAAACCGTTGCACCTATGCCTTGCATCTGGGCTTGACCGAGGCAGGGATGGGAACCAAGGGAACGGTCGCTTCCACGGCCGCGCTGTCGGTATTGCTGCAGGAGGGGATTGGCGACACGATTCGCGTATCACTGACTCCGCAACCCGGCGAAAGCCGTACGCAGGAAGTGGTGGTCGCGTCCGAAATTCTCCAGGCGCTCGAATTGCGGCGCTTTGTACCCAGTGTCACCGCCTGCCCTGGCTGTGGCCGCACCACCAGCACGACATTTCAAGAGCTGGCGAAGGACATCGACGATTTCCTGCGCGCGCGCATGCCGGAGTGGAAAAAATCTTTTCCCGGTGTCGAATCGCTCAAGGTGGCGGTCATGGGTTGTATCGTCAACGGGCCGGGCGAGAGCAAGCATGCCGATATTGGTATCAGCCTGCCTGGAACGGGTGAGGCGCCCGCTGCTCCGGTATACATAGACGGCGCGAAGCACTCCACGTTAAGGGGCGAAAACATCGTTCCGCAGTTCCGTTCGCTGGTGGAGCAGTACATCGAACAACGCTACGGAAAAGGCAAGGGCACATAGTCCCTCTACAGATATCCAAAATGGTGCAGCCCAAAAAAGAAAAAATTACCTCCATCAAGGGGATGAACGACATTCTGCCGCCCGCGTCCGCACGCTGGGAGTGGCTGGAGGAAAAAGTGCGTGCCTTGATGGCGCGCTACGCGTATCGCAATATCCGTACTCCCATTGTCGAAAACACCGCACTTTTCGTGCGCGGCCTCGGTGAAGTGACGGACATTGTGGAAAAGGAAATGTATTCGTTCACCGACCGCCTCAACGGCGAGGCCCTGACACTGCGGCCGGAGAACACGGCCGGCGTGGTGCGGGCCGTCACGGAAAATTCGTTGCTGCGCGACGGCGGAAAGCGCTTGTATTACATGGGACCCATGTTTCGGCACGAAAGGCCACAGCGCGGGCGTTACCGGCAATTCCATCAGATTGGTGCAGAAGCGCTCGGTTTTCCGGGCGCGGAAATAGATGCGGAGTTGATCCTCCTTGCGCACAGCCTGTGGCAAGAGCTGGGGTTGGCCAACATTCGGCTCGAGCTCAACACCCTGGGAGAACCTGCGGGCCGCAGCGCCCACCGGGTCGCCCTGATTGGCTACTTTGAAGCACACATCGATAGTCTGGACGAGGATTCGCGCCGGCGTTTGCACCAGAATCCCCTGCGAATTCTCGACAGCAAGAACCCCTCGATGCAATCGCTGATCGAAGGCGCACCCCAATTGCGCAATTACGTCGACGCGGAATCTCTCAAGCACTTCGATCGGGTCACGCAGATCCTGGATGCCAATGGCGTGCCATGGAGTTTCAATCCGCGCCTGGTCCGCGGATTGGACTATTACAACCGCACCGTTTTCGAATTCATCACCAGCGAACTGGGCTCCCAGGGAACGATTTGCGGAGGTGGGCGGTACGACTACCTCGTTGAAGAAATTGGCGGCAAGCCCGCGCCTGCGGTGGGTTGGGCCATCGGTGCAGAGCGGGTGTTCGAACTTCTTCATCAGCAGGCGCTGGGTTCTGAGACGTGCCAGCTCGATGCATACGCCGTGCTGCCCGACGAGCAGCTGCTGCCCGAGGCATCCGTTGTGCTGGAGCAGTTGCGCAGGTGCGGCGTCCGGGTGCAGATGCACAGCCCGACCAATGCGGCGGAAGGCATGGGCAGCATGAAATCCCAACTACGGCGCGCTGACGCGAGTGGTGCACGCGCGGCCATCATCTTCGGCACAGACGAATTCGCACGCGGCACCTGCATCGTCAAATCGCTGCGTGACGGGGCCGGTGAACAACGTGAAGAGCGCTTGCAGGACGCAGCGCGCTGGGCTTCGGGCCTGCTTACTTCCGCAATTTCCTGAGTATTTCAAATTCAAATGGCACAACACCTCGATCTCGAAGAACAAGAACAGTTAGACCAGCTCAAGCACTTCTGGGCTACCTGGGGGACGCTGATCACAGCCGTGTTGACTGCGGTTCTGGTGGCCCTTGCCGCCTGGAATGGCTATCAGTTCTGGCAGGCCCGGCAGGCTGCGCAGGCGAGCGCCCTGTCCGACGCGATCGAAGCGGCTGCGGCCAGCAAGGATTTGCAGCGTCTTGAACAGGCGTTCGGGGACATGCGCAAGCAACACAGCGGAACCACCCAGGCATCCCAGGCGGCGCT